>CAYMRJ010000100.1:0-1528 GCA_964392865.1 uncultured Staphylococcaceae bacterium | reverse complement strand
ATATTGGCCGTCCGCGAAGGCGGGACCGCCATTACTTTGAAAGACATCGACGAGGCCATCGACCGCCGCATCGCCGGCCCGGCCAAGTCGGGCGCCGGCATGTCCCCTGACGAAAGGCGCCAGGTCGCCTATCACGAAGCGGGGCACGCCATCATCGGCCTCGTCCTCCCCTATAGCGACAAGGTCCAGAAGATCACCATCATCCCCCGCGGACGTACCGGCGGTCATGTCTTGATGACTCCGGACAATGATCGCTTCCTGCTTACCAAGAAGCAGATCATCGCGAGGATCACCGGTTACCTAGGCGGTCGCTCCAGCGAAGAGATCTTCTTCGACGATATCTCGACCGGGGCCCAGAACGACATCGAAGAGGCCACGAGGCTCGCAAGGCTCATGGTTACCGAGTACGGCATGTCTGCCCTAGGGCCCGTCCAATACGAGAAAGACTCGAGCAACGTCTTCCTCGGAAGGGACTACAACAACGTCCAAAGGAATTTCTCGACCCAGGTCGCCTATGAGATCGATACGGCCGTCAGGCAGATCGTCGATAGCGCCCACCTCGAGGCCAAGCGCATCATCCTCGAGCATAAGGCCGAGGTCGCCCTCATCGCCGAAACCCTCCTCGAGAAGGAGACCATCACGAGCGAAGAGATCGAAGCCCTCATCAAGGATGAGAAGCTCACCTCCGTCGAATCCGGCAAGGTCCACCAGATCGTCGTGATCGATAAGGAAGAGGCCCAGAAGGAAGTCGAAGGCAAGGCCAACGGAAAGAAGGCGACTGCCAAGAAGACCGCCACCAAGAAGGCCGCTTCTGCGAAGAAAACGACAACTGCGAAGAAGTCTGCTTCTACAGTGAAAAAGGCTGCGCCTGTAACTGAAGAGGCTGCTCCGGCTACCGAGGAAGAAGCTCCGAAAGCCGAAGATACGACTACTCCGGAAAACTAAGTTAACGGATAAGCCAATGGGGCCGGGAAGCAAAATCCCGGCCCCTTTTCTTCTATAATCACCCTCGATGAGCGATATCGGCGGAATCCATATTTCGACCCCGGTGGTCCTCGGCCCGATGGCCGGCATCACCAATCTGGCCTATCGGGAGTTCAATAAGCCCTTCGGGGTCGGCTTTTCCGTAAGCGAGATGATAAGCGACGCCGGGATCGCGAGGGGCAACGCCCGCACGTACGAATACCTAAAGACATCGAAAATCGATCGTCCTGTCGCCTTGCAACTCTTCGGTTCGAAGATCGAAGAGACCCTCAAGGCCATCGAGATCGTGGAAAGGAAAGGGGACTATGACATCCTCGACCTCAACTTCGGCTGTCCGGTCCATAAGGTCATCAGGACCGGTGCCGGTTCGGCCTGGATGGCGAGGCCCGATGAACTTTATGAATACGTAAGGGCAATCGTTGCCCATAGCCATAAGCCCGTGACGGCCAAGATCCGCCTTGGGATCGATGAGAAGCACATCAACTTCGAAGAGGTTTCTTCCTTATTGGAGAAGGCCGGCGTGGCTGCCATCGCCATCCACGCC
>CAYMRJ010000099.1:0-1532 GCA_964392865.1 uncultured Staphylococcaceae bacterium | reverse complement strand
GAAATCGGCCTCGTCATGGAATTCCTCTATGATGGTCGTCCTGAACTCGTAGTCGACCTTCCCTTTCAGTAACAGCTCGGCAGAGCCTTCGACCCCATCGAGAGGAAATCCCTTCACGCCGACGGTTTCGGGGTATTTTCCAAGGCTGTTTTTGATGTCCATCGCGACGTAATCGATTAATCCTTCGTCGATCAACGCCTCAAGCCTCTCGGGAAAAGTGCCGTTGGTGTCGAGTTTTATCTCGTAGCCCATCCCCTTCACTTCGCGGATCTTTTCGGCCAGATCGGGATGTAACAAGGGTTCTCCGCCCGAGAAGACGACACCCTCGATTACGGGCTTCCTTCTGGTCAGATGGTCGATGACATCGTCCCAAGGGACGATCGGATTCTCTCCTCCCAATACCAGATAGGCGTTATGGCAATAAGGGCAGCGCATGTTGCAGCCCTTGCTAAACAAAACGCAGGCGATCTTGCCTTCGTAATCTAAGAGGGAAAGCCTTTCGAATCCGGAGAAATCCATGTCCTTGCCGTAATTCTATAGGGGCGGGACTACCAAGTCACCCTTCCCCGTCTAGGCCTCTCCGACCGAAAATAAGCCAAAAGAGAGGTTCACTTATGTTCGATAACGATTCCTATCCCGGAAAAGCAACGGTCACCGTCATCCTCGTCACCATTATTATGGTGATTCTCGACATCGTCTTGCTCGTCTTGGCCTTCATTTCCTGGAGCCTGACGAATATCCTCCTCGCCCTATTGCTCATCCTCTTCACTTGGATCTTCTACGTCCTCTGGCGCCTTTTCATTTCCCTATGCGAAGACGTCAAATACATCAGGAACCGCCTCTACCACCTCGATAAGGACGGCGAAGCCCCAAGCTCCAACGTCGAAACCCGCTATATAAACATCGGGGATTGATCTTTTTCTTTTAGAAAAAGGGATTCCGTCTCCGGAATCCCCATTTGGCTTTCTGGTGGAGCCGACGAGGATCGAACTCGCGACCTCCTCGATGCGAACGAGGCGCACTCCCAGCTGTGCTACGGCCCCGAAAAGCGGGCTCCATTATAGGAGCCGGGCCAAGCGACTTCAACCGAAGGCGGAAAGGCCAATTCAAGACGCTGTACAAGCAAAAATCCCGATTCTCGGCCTCTTTTCGAATTGCAAGACTGGAGGCGCTTTTTCTTCTTCCTAGAATGGGCTTCCCATGGATAGGGAAATCGCCGTCATCGATCTCAAGAGCTTCTACGCCTCGGCCGAATGCGCCGTGCGGCATCTCGATCCCTTCAAGACGGCACTGGCCTGCGTCGACCCCAACCGCGGGCCCAACACGGTCGTGATGTCGGTCACTCCTTTCCTTAAGGAAAGATACGGGCTCCCCAACGTCATGCGGAAGAAGGATCTCCCGAAGATCAGGGACATGATCTACGCAACTCCAAGGATGGAAATGTATCTCAGGCTCTCCGCCAAGGTCGTAAGCATCTTCCTCGACTACGTCGCCGAAGAAGACCTCCACGTCTACTCGGTAGACGAATCCTT
>CAYMRJ010000098.1:0-1538 GCA_964392865.1 uncultured Staphylococcaceae bacterium | reverse complement strand
TGGCCCAGGCCGTCGGACGGTGGGGCAACTTCTTCAATGCCGAGGTCCACGGGGTCGCCGTGAATCTATCATATGGCTGGCAATGGCTACCGACTTGGCTATGGAAGAACATGCAGTACTCTTCGACGGCCGCTTCTTTGGCGAGCAGCGATCCCATCCAGATCTACGTTCCTTTGTTCTTGATTGAAAGCCTCGTCAATCTCGCCGGGTACTTCATCATCCGCTTCGGCATCATGAAACCCTTCGAAAAGTGGCTGGCCGACGGTGATGGGGCCGGGCTGTATTTCATCTACTACGGCATCGTCCGCATCATCATGGAGCCTTACCGCTACGGCTCCTACAACATGGGCGAATCGGGGAACTTCTCGATCTACGGCTCGGCCGCCTATATCGTCATCGGCGTCCTCCTCATCGTCGGCTTCGAACTCTGGGGCAAAGTCTTCGAGCCGAAGCTACGGGCCAGGAAAGAAGCGGCCGGAGCCAATGGCGGAACCGCCGACGCCTTCGAAGACGAAGACGACCTTTGATGAAATATTCCTATTTCCTTTTCGATTTCGACGGAACCCTCCTCGATAGCGATTTCATGATCGCCCTGACGATGCATGAGCTCTATAGGGAGTACCGCCCCGGCTATAAACCGCACCTGAAGGACATGCTGGCCTTTTCCGGTCCGCCTCTATTAATGACCATGAAGCAGGAATTCCCGCATATGGATCCGGAGTTCATGCGGCAGGAATTCGTCAAGCGTTCGAAGAAGTATTACGAGGATACGGCCTGCCTATATCCGGGGGCTGCGGAGTTTTTGGGGTATCTTAGGGAAAAAGGCGCAAAACTCGGCTTAGTCACGAGCAAGATGCGCCAAGCAACCGTCCTTTCCCTAGATTTGGTAAACCTCCGAAACGCCTTCGATGCCGTCGTGGCCGGGGATGACGTCATCCATAACAAACCGGATCCCGAGCCTTTGGTGCTCTGCCTCGAGAAGATGGGGCATGAAGGTTCTTTGGACGATGTCCTTTACGTGGGCGACTCGGAATTCGACGAAAGGGCCGCGCTTGCCCTCGGCGTCGATTACGCGAGGGCCTGCTTCGCGCCCCGGAAGACCTTGTCCGATTTCGCTCCCAAGTATTCCTTTTCTTCGTATGATGAATTGAAGGACGCGATCGATGGATAGATATGACTATGCGATCATCGGGGCCGGCCCGGCCGGACTAAGCGCCGCGATCTACCTGAGCCGCTCGGCCCTAAAGGGCGTCATTTTCGAAGGCAATGTCCCGGGCGGAAAACTCGTCGATATAAACCGCATCGACAACTATCCCGGGAACCCCGGCATCGCAGGGACGGATTTGGCCTTATCTATGCTCAAAGGGGCGAATGAAGCCGGAGCCAAGTTCATTTACGAGAAAGCGACCTCGATAGATCGCTACGAAGACGGATTCAAGGTTTCGACCGAAAGAGGCGCCCTCCTTGCTACTTATGTCATTTTGGCCTCCGGCCTTTCGAATCAAAGCAAGCCTCTTGAAAACGAGAAGCGCTTCTTG
>CAYMRJ010000097.1:0-1554 GCA_964392865.1 uncultured Staphylococcaceae bacterium | reverse complement strand
AGGGCAAACCCAAGACCCGGGCGACCTTGTCGTAGCATTCCCCGACGGCGTCGTCCCTCGTATCCCCGACGATTTCGAACTCCATATGGCCCTTCATGAACACAAGTTCGGAATTCCCGCCGGAAACGACGATGGCAAGAAGCGGGAACTTCAGTTCCCCGATGTATTCGTTGGCGTATATATGGCCCGCCAAGTGGTGGACGGCGATAAGAGGCTTATCGTAGAGGAGGCAAAGGCTCTTGGCGGCCTGAAGGCCGACATGGAGGCAGCCGACTAGACCCGGTCCCCTCGTGACGGCGAAGGCGTCCATCTCTTCCAACTTGAGGCCTGATTTCTCAAGGGCCTCGGTCAGGCAGACGCCGATGTTCTCGACATGGAGGCGGCTCGCCACTTCCGGCATGACGCCCCCGTATTTCCGGTGGACGTCGATCTGGGAGGAAACGACGTTGGCCAAAAGCTCTCCGTCCTTAAGGACGGCGACCGACGTTTCGTCGCAGCTAGATTCGATGGCCAGTATCTTGCTCATAGTCCCTTCACCATGTAATAGGCGTCGCCGCCATTTGAATAATAGCCTTCCTTTTTGGTGACGATGGTATAACCGGCGCTTTGGTACAAAGCGACCGCGGCTTCGTTTTCGGTCGCGACTTCAAGCGTCGAAAAGGAAGGCGGCTCCTCTAAGCCTTTGAGTTCCTTTTCCATCGCGGCCAAGAGGGCCTTTCCATAGCCTTTCCTTCTCTTATTCGGAGTCACCGCCAATCTGGAGATGGTCGCCGAGTCGAAGGTCACCATGTAGTCGATGTATCCGGCTAGTCCGTCTTCGTCATCTAAGCGCAAAAGGACCGCAAAAGGGTTCTCTTTGAGGTCGAAAAGGATGTTTTTCTCTTCCCAAGGATCAGCAAAGCATTCCTTTTCGAGAGCGGCCAGCAAAGCCGCATCTATTTCCCTGCACCTAGAAACGCGGCACATCGTAATGCTCCTTGAGATAGACCGGCCTCGCGCTTAAAGCCTCGGCCCTGAAGAACTCGTCTTTGGCTTCCAAGAGATTCTCTATTACGTCGTCTCCGGCATTTTCCAAACCGAGATAGGAAACATCTCCCCCGACTTCGTATTCGGGGTGGGCTTTGAGGATTTCCAAGGCCTCGTCATTCTCCATCGCCGAGTCTTGGAGAATAGCTTCTTTTCCCTTATAGATGGCAACGTAGCTCCTATCGTTCCTCGCATCCATGAAGCACATGGTCGGCTTGTCCTTCTTCTTAAGAAGAAACAAGGACGAAGGAAGATAGAGGGGGATATCCAAAGACAAGGCGATCGTCTTGGCGACGGTCAGTCCGATGCGGACCCCGGTATAGGAACCGGGTCCCTTTCCGCAGACAACATAAGTGATTTCCTTGCCGGATTTTCCGATTTGGGAAAGAAGTTCCTTGATGGTCGGAACGAGGAGTTCGCTTTGGCGGCGTCCCGCTCTTTCTTCCTTCTTGACGAGGATCTCTTCCTCGCCCGCCAAAGCGACCCTCAGGGTGTCGTTAGAAGTATCGAGCAATAGTCCGAGGCTCA
>CAYMRJ010000096.1:0-1596 GCA_964392865.1 uncultured Staphylococcaceae bacterium | reverse complement strand
GGAGATAGAGAAGGACCTCGGGATAAAGATGGATTTCGAAAACGGGGACCTGACCCCGTGGGCAATGCAAGGCGTCTTGCTCCTCAATGCCTATCTGACCGTCGTGGCCCATAAGCCCCTCAGCCACAAAAGAAAAGAATTCGATTCCTTCCTCAAAATGACTTTGGAGTACATCGACACCTTGGATCAGCCGATCGTCTTCATGCTTTGGGGCGGCTTTGCCAGGGGCTATGCCCCTTATGTCAAAAACCCTAAGCACATCGTCTTGGAAGCCGTCCATCCGAGTCCCTTGTCCGCCAACCGGGGCGGCTGGTTCGGGAAGAAGCTCTTCTCCAAGTGCAACGACTACCTCTTCGAGAACGGGGTCGCTCCCATTGACTGGAAGATAGGCTGACCTATACTCAAAGCACCCGGAGCTGGCCAATAGCCGGCTGAGAGGAACCGTGTTCCGGTTCGACGGGATTACCTGATCTGGATAATGCCAGCGTAGGAAAGCACATACATCAGGCTTTCCTCTCGGCACGGGAGGAATTTTTCATGGGAAACGGGCTCAGCATCGATATCAGGGATAACCCCAAGGCCAAACGCTATCTGATCATCGGGATCGCCGCCCTCGGCCTCATCGCCTTCCTTTTCCTCTTGGCGCCTCAGTTCGCTTCCCTCGATAGTCAAGGTGATGCGGCGAGCTTATCGCTGATTGATTTCTTCTCAGGGCCGGCGGCCTTCTCGATTGCTTTCGCTTTCGTGATCCTCTTCGTTTTGGGCGGGATCGCCATGAGCCTTATCGGCTACAAACGCGAAAATATCGGCTTTTTCGCTATGCTCGCTTACTTCCTGGCGGCATGTCTCCTTATCTGCCTCCCTTCTTTCTATGACTATGCCCTCGGAATCGATGGGACATACTCCTATTCTTGGGGTTTGATCGTTTCTGCCGCCTTGCTATTCACCTGCGGATTAGGGGAGATGATCTACCTCAATAAAATCGATCCACTCTCCATCGGCGAGATGGCCGAAATGGCTGTCTTGGTGGCCATGGCCGTCGTCCTTGATATGTATGTCTCGATCGATATCGGGGCGACCGGCGGCAGCGTCAACTTCGCCATCATCCCGCTATATGTGATTGCCCTGCGTTCGGGTCCCGCCAAAGGTTTCATCGCCGGCGGCCTCATCTTCGGCTTCATCACTTGTTTGACCGACGGATACGGCTTCTATTTCTTCCCGTTTGATTACCTCCTTGGCTGGGGCAGCATCGCCATCATCGGCTGCTTCAGGAAATGGATTTTCCGAGACGGTGCCGAAACCTACGATCTGGCCGGCATCGCCTGCCTAAGCGGGGCCGTCCTCCTCTCGACTTTGATCAGGATGATCGCAGGTTCCGTTTCCTCGATTGTCTATTACGGGTACACCTTCTCGGCCGCATTTGCCTATAACGCGGCTTACTGCTTGCCCACCGCGGTTTTGGGCCTCGTCGTCATGATCGTCCTCTTCCCGGCCCTGAAGAGGGTCAACGACCTCTTCAAGGCCAAAAGGGGCCATTAAGCCGATTTCGCTTTTTACATTCTCCCTTTTTGGGCTATATTGCTTTAGCAATGAAAG
>CAYMRJ010000095.1:0-1596 GCA_964392865.1 uncultured Staphylococcaceae bacterium | reverse complement strand
GATTCATGTCTAACAAATTTTAGGGAGTTTGCCCCTTTAGGGCAATGGCGTCTTGCCGGCTCTGCCGAGGAGCGAATCCGCAGAGCCCGCTATCCCCAGAATCCCCACTCCCCCAGAATGATCAATCCTGCGATGACGGCTCCGGCGAACAACGCGAAAAAGAGAATCGGCAAGAGCCAAAGGAAGGCCTTTTTGGCCTGGCGGAGGATTCTCCTATGCTTCGGAGGTTCCCCGAACATCGCTAGATCCACCCCCAGAATCCCAATACGGCCATTTCCGCTAGGTACATGAGGTAAGTGAAAAGCGCGCAGAATAGGACGAACAGGAGGATTCCGAAGACGACGGAAGCCTTCTTCTTCCTCTTCCGCCTTTGCTCCTCGAATTCCATCCGGGCTTCGAATATTTCGTAGTCGCTATCGATTTCCATTGCCTGCATTCAAATCCAATATAAGAAATCCGTCATAACCAAAACAAACCAGATAAGAGGGACTCCGACGATGCATCCGAAAAGGAACCCATATAGAGCCGTCTTGGCTATCTTTTCGATAAAGACGACGATGCGCCAGCGCCGATTTCGCTGGACCATTTTCTTGTCCTCCACAGCCAGCCCTTTCCCCTCACCATCTGCTCGGATCGAAAAGCCACGCCAGCCCTTCCGGGTAATTGCCGTACAGGGCAAGCAAGGTAACCATGAAGAAAAAGGCGCTGCCGATTAAAAAGAAAACCAAAAAGACAAAAACGGAAGCCCAAGCGAAGCGAATTTGCTTGGCGCGCGTCCTTTTATCCGGGTAAGAACCCCTTGCTATCCCACAAGCGGCCTTGGCAATCCCGCGGCCCATCAGGTAGTCCGTACCTTCGATTGCGGAATGCCCGCTTGAAGCAAGACGCCTATTCTCTGCCGAACTCATGAGAACTTAGAAATCTCCCAGGTCCGATTGATGATCGAAGAATCGTAATCGGTATTCTTCAGGATGTAGATGAAGAAGGAATAGCCAATCCTTCTCTTCTCCGAGATCGTCGGATAATCGCTGGCCATGATTCGGTAAATGAAATCGGACGAATCGCCGCTTCCGTCGACATAATTCCCATAGTCGCTGAGTTCCATGTCAAGGAACAAAGCAACCATATCCTGAAAGGCCATGCCCTTTTCGAGGCCGCTCATGGCGAGGGAAGGATCGTCTACCGTCGTCTCTGTCAAAAGGCCGGTGGTCGAGGAAATCGCCGCCGCAACGGTGGACAAAACGCTCAGAAGCACCATCGGTCTCCCCTCCTTGTGTCTTAATTATAGACCCGAATATTTATTGGCAATCAAAAAAATGTAAGCACCATAAATACCGGCAAGCGGGCACAAAACGCCGATAGCAAAGGGGCTTAGTCAAATAAAAACGGGGCAAAGCCCCGTACCTTAGACCAGCTTATCGATTTCGTCGACGCCCTCGTCGAGGATCTTCTCTAGTTTGGTGTCTTCTTCGTCCGCCTTCGGGGCAGCAGAGGGCGCCTTGTACTCGACTCCGGCGTTCTTCTTGAACTTCGGTGAAGATAGGCCGAATTCCTCGATGACCCTGATCGGGAAGGTCAGGATCTCCAGGCAATGGG
>CAYMRJ010000094.1:0-1618 GCA_964392865.1 uncultured Staphylococcaceae bacterium | reverse complement strand
TCCCGTCCTCGCAAGAATACGCCGCATCGACGTCTACGCGACTGACGAACGTTTCACCGCCCTCGGCCATGAAGGCCTCCGAAAACAACACGAACGATGCATCTTTATCGGAGAATTGGACTTCCGTGGGGCCATTAATCACCAGGCCACGGGTATCCTCGAAGCCGCCACTCGTGAAATCGGAACTGAAGTAGGTCCATCCGAGGCCGCCGGCTTCGAAGCTCCCGGAATAGGTACCCGTTGGTATCAGAGCATCATCCCCCCACACATCGTCATAAACCGGTTGGTAGGAATAGGCTGGGTCTTCGCTATCGGCGAAGGCGGCCGTGGCGCCGCCGGTTGCGATAGCGGCTGCCGTAGCGACCATCAAAGCAGCGCCTATGGCAAGGGCGGGGAGGATTTTGTTCTTGGTCTTCATCTGTTTCTCCTTTGTAGAGCGGTGAAAGGCCATATGAGGCATCGGCATCCGATGCCGAACCTTTGCTTCCGAGACAAGTTTTTCATGAAAAAAAAACTCAGGTCAAGAAAGCGCCCCGGATAGCATCCTTCATGAAGAGAGGCATAAAGTCCAAGGAGCAAAGCTCCTTATTATCAAAGCGAACCACTTAATGGATTTTTGCTTCAAAAAGCTAGGCTTTCATCAGTTTTATGGGCAAGCCAACAGCCGGAGGATGCGTAGTCTGTTGCTTGGATTTTGCTTGTGTCATCCGTGATGAACAAATCGTCTATCCATAAGAAAAGCGCCCCGGATTGGGGACGCTTGTCTATTGGGTTTAGGCAGCAGCCTTCTTGGCTTTGCCCTTCTTCGGCTCTTCCTCGCTCTTGGCGGGATCGGCGTACTTGGCGGCGTGGCCGGTGTAGAGCTGGTAGTACTTGCCTTCGAGCTTGATCAAGTCTTCATGGTCGCCGCGCTCGATGATGCGGCCTTGGTCGAGGACCATGATGGCGTTGCTGTTCTGGATCGTCGAGAGGCGGTGGGCGATGACGAAGACGGTCCTGCCTTCCATGATGCGGTCCATCCCTTCCTGGACGAGGGCTTCGGTCCTCGAGTCGATGGAAGAGGTGGCTTCGTCCAAAATCATGACTGGGGGATCGGCGACGGCGGCCCTGGCAATCGAGATCAATTGGCGCTGGCCCTGCGAGAGGTTGATGCCGGCGTTGGTAAGGACCGTGTCATAGCCGTTCGGCAGTAGCTGGATGAAGGAATCGGCGTTGGCAAGCTTGGCCGCGGCGATGACTTCTTCGTCCGTCGCATCTAGCCTGCCGTAGCGGATGTTCTCCTTCACCGTCCCGGTGAAGAGCTTGACGTCCTGAAGGACGATGCCAAGGGACCTCCGGAGGTCGGCCTTCTTGATCTTGTTGATGTTGATGTCGTCGTATCTGATCTTGCCGTCTTCGATGTCGTAGAAGCGGTTGATCAGATTGGTGATGGTCGTCTTGCCGGCGCCGGTCGGTCCGACGAAGGCGATCTTCTGGCCGGGCTTGGCGTAAAGCGAGATGTCATGGAGGATCGTCTTGCCCGGGACATAGGAGAAGTCGACATCGTAGAAGTCGATCTTGCCCTTCATCCAGGTGTAGTCGAGGGTCCCGTCGTGGTGCGGATGCTTCCAGGCCCAGC
>CAYMRJ010000093.1:0-1629 GCA_964392865.1 uncultured Staphylococcaceae bacterium | reverse complement strand
CTCAAAAGAATGGAGGATAATCGCCGCAAAGCCCTTGCGGAGCTATCCGAAGTCGAAGCCAAGCTCGACCTTTACGAAGAAGCCGATATCGAAGAACTGGAAAACCTATTGGGAACAAGCCATCAGAGCAAAAAGCCTAAGAAGAAAGAAGGCGGTCCCCTTCCCCGCCTCGTGACGCTAGGAGGCCTCAAGGCCTACTACGGACATAGCGCCAAGGAGAACGATTTCCTCACCTTCTCCTTCACCAAGAATCCCCGTTTCCATTGGTTCCACATCAAAGGCCATAGCGGCCCCCATGTCGTGATAAGGAAGGAACACATTAGCGAAGAGGAAAGAAAGTTCGCCCTTTGCCTGGCCGTCTATGCCTCAGGCAGAAACGAGGGCGAGGCCATCGAAGCCCTCAAAGGGGATGTCAGGAAGACCAATGTCCTGGGGCAGGTCATGGTCAACGAACCCAAGACCTTCTTTGTCAAAGAGATTCCCGAAAACTATCTAAGGGCCTTCCGCGACTGCGGAGTCAAAAGATGATCGCAATCCCGGAAGGCGCCCGCCTCGTTTCTGGGGGCCTTAGCAACCTCACCTACGAAAAGGACGGGATCGCCTACCGCCTCAAGCGGCCGAGCGACCCTCTCTTCTACGAGGCCGACTACGAGAAGCGTCTCTATGAGTCCGGATCGGGAACGATCTTCCCTGACCTTCTTTCCTTCAAGGAAAACGGGGATATGGAAAGCCTCTATATCGCGGGAGCCAAGCAGTTCCTCGGGCCTAAGGCTAGCGAAGATGAGATGTTTCTTCTCGGGAGAACCATCAAGGCGTTCCATAGCCTTAATGTTCCGGGGCCGGCAGCTTCTTTTGACGGTCTCAAACGCCTAAGGGAATACCAGGCGATATCTGGTTCATATCTCCTCGACCCCGAGAAAGTCGAAAAGGCTTTCGCCATCTACAAAGCCTATCTAGAGGAAGGACCTTTGGCCCCCTGCCATAACGATCTCGTCAACGGGAATGTCCTCCTCAAAGACGGAAGGATCTGGCTCATCGACCTCGAGTTCGCCGGAACCAATACCCCTTACTTCGATCTGGCCAGCGCCCTGTCGGAAAACGGAATAACTGATGAATCTCTCCAAAAGGCCTTGCTCAAAGGTTATTTCGGGAAAGACGAAATCGAAGAGGAACTCAAAAAGACGAGGGACCTCTTCCCTTTCCTCGACGCCCTTTGGCATTACTGGGCCCTATATAGATACAAGATGACGAGGAACAAGGTCTTCCTCGAAATAGCCGAAGAGAAGGCTAGGGCTTTTTCTTCCTGAAGACCCTATAGAAATAGATTCCGAGATAGACCAAAAGGGGAATGACAATCCCCAAGGTCGCCCCTGAAACATCGAGGCCGACGTCGGCGATCGAAGAACCGCGACCAGGCACGAAGAGCTGGATCAACTCGCTAAGTCCCCCAATGAGGAGGCAGAAGCCAAGGGAAATCATAAGAGACAAAACCACTCTCTTTTTGAAATCCATGTCGTAGAAGAGATAGAAAAGCCCGAGGAAGGCGAAAAGGCCCGTAAAGAAGAAGACGGCGAAGTGGCCGATGCTCTTCCTCATCCAGGAAGCGAAGTCGCTGCTGTTTTCCTCGTT
>CAYMRJ010000092.1:0-1682 GCA_964392865.1 uncultured Staphylococcaceae bacterium | reverse complement strand
AGGCCGAATTCCTCGATGACCCTGATCGGGAAGGTCAGGATCTCCAGGCAATGGGCGGCCATATCCTTCGTGAAGGGCTTCCTGATGGAAATGGGGATCGAGGTCCCGGAATCGTTGACGGAAACATAGAGGTGGTTCCCGCCTATGAAGCCCAAGGCGAAGTTGCCTTTGAAGGTCTGCTCCATTGATAGGATCTTCTCTTGGATCTGGGGAGTCAGGAGATAGAAGACGGTCTGGCTATCGTCGCTGAAGGTCCCGAACTTCCGGTTGAAGGCGATGAATTCGGTTTCGACCTTCTTGGCTTTCCCGCCGATCGATTTGGCGCCTTCCACGACCCTTACTTCGTGGGGGAACTTCCTTTCGAAGTCGAAGCGGTAGATGGTCCCCTGGGCGTAGGTCAGATACTCGACGTAGGTGTGCCTCCCGTCGCTTCTGACTTGCCTTGCCTGCAGTTCGTAGGCGCTTTGGCAGAACCTGATCCCTTCATAGCTCGCCGAGCGGTAGTTCCTATAGAGATAGCGATCCGGCGGAGCGTAGAAGCGGGTCTTATTGAATTCATCGAGGGGCATGCCCCCGTTCGCGTTCTTCTTGAGATCCTTGAAATACCTTCTTTCCGCTTCGCTTTCGAGGTAATGGAGGCTAGAGCTCTTGAATCTCGTTTCCCTGACCCCGAAGGTCCCGACGCAAGCGACAAAGAAAACGAAGAAGGCGAGCCCGGTGAAATTCATGGCCGCATAGGGGAAATCGCGGTTCCCCATGTTGAGGAGCCCGAGCATGAAGAAAAGGATCGAAACGAGGAAAGAAGCCACGGCGGCGATCAAATAGACGCGGCAGGCCTTGTAGGCCGCGGCCCTCTTAGACTCGATCGCGCCGGCGGCTTCTAGGAGAAAGGCGGAATCGTCCCTTTCGCTCATCGGCTAAAAAGTTAGCAGACTAGAATTCGATTTTCACGTCTTCGCGCTTGGCGGCCTCGGCTTCGAAGAAGTCGCGCCTCGTGCACTTCAGATGGTTGGCGACGATGGAGCTCGGGAAGACGACGATGTCTTGGTTGTAGATGGTGACGTTGGAGTTATAGACCCTACGGGCGGCCTGGAGCTGCTCTTCCACTTCGCTGATCTGGTTCTGGAGAGCGATGAAGTTCGTATTGGCCTTGAGGTCCGGATAGCGCTCGGCCACGATGTTGATGCTATCGAAGGCCTTGGTCATCTGGCCCGAGAACTCGGCCTTCTCCTTCATGGAAGCATTGGAGGCCGGCTGCCTCATGGAGATGACGGCGGTAAGCGTTTCCTTTTCGTGCTTGGCGTAGCCCTTGACGGTCGCGACTTCCTTGGTAAGGAGGTCGAACCTCTTGGTCAAAGCGACATCGATGCCGCTAGCGGCCTCGTCGCACTTGATCATTTCCCTCTTCAGGCGGTTGCCCGTCGAAATCCACCAGCCGATCAGGCTGATGGCGATGATGACGACCACCGCGGCGATGATGATGCCGATGATGGCGCCCATTCCCAGCAATAGATTCATAGATTGATACCTCACAACGTGAATTTTATCTTATTCCCTACCTAAGGAAAAGGGACTTTATAGTCCCTTATCCATCATATCGTAGATCAGGCTTTCTTGCGCCTGGAGATTATCAGATACGTCCCGACCCCGACGACGGCCACGGCCGCAAGGGCACCGAGGGC
>CAYMRJ010000091.1:0-1707 GCA_964392865.1 uncultured Staphylococcaceae bacterium | reverse complement strand
CCGGACTCGATGACGACCCCGACATTGGGATTGTTGTTGATGCAGATGGCCAATGCCTCAAGCTGCTCTCTATGGATCTTGATATCCTTCCTATCGAATCCCTCGGATTCGTCGCCTTCGTAGAGACCGAGGAAGAAAAGGATCTTCCGATGGCTCCTTGCAAGGGCGGGCAAGGAAGAGAGATCTAGCTTCTCTTTCGGCCTATAGCCTTCGGCGTAGACATAGCCCTGGCCGTTTTCATTCAGGCAGTCGAGGAAGTTCTTCTTGAGGACGGCTTCGCTCTTGCCGGAGCCTCCGCCCACATAGTGGGGGTCGGCGGCCAGGCGGCCGACGACAAGGACGTCGTCATTCTTCTTCAGCGGGAAGAATCCATCGTTCTTGGCGAGGACGGCGCATTTTTCATAAAGGGAAACGCAGGTCTTGCAATCGGCCTCGGGATCATCGGCCATCGCCATCTGCTTATGGCGCTTCACGAAAGTGAAGAAGCGGCTGATCTCCTTCAGGCGGTTGTTCATGTCCTCTTCCGTGAAGGTCTTGCCGTAATTGGCCTTGTAGTCTTCCAAAGCGCTGGACCGATAGGGCATTTCGACGTCGAGGCCGGCACTAAAGGCCTTCCCGTCATTCCCGGTCGCGGCGTTCCAGTCGCTGATTAAAAGCGAATCGAAGCCGAACTCGCCGCGGAGCAGATTCCCCACCAGTTCCTTCGATTCGTGGACGTATTCCCCGTTCACGCGGTTATAGCTCGTCATGACGGCGGAAGGCTTCGATAAGGCCAGGGTGATTTCGAAGGCCCGGGCGTAGATTTCCCTTAGTGCCCTATAGCTCACGACCGACTCATTGACGTGGCGGTAATATTCCTGGTTGTTGCAGAGATAGTGCTTGAGGCAGGCCCCGACCCCGGAATCCTGGAGGCCGCTGACCAAGGAAGCCGCCATGACGCCGGAAAGAAGGGGATCTTCGCTGTAGTATTCCCAGTTCCTTCCGCCTAAGGCGTGGCGCTTGATATTGAGGGCCGGCGCCAAAGCCAGATCGATCTTCTGGTTTGAGAAGTTCCTTCCCATGGCCTTCCCCGCTTCCCCGGCCGCGTACTGGTCGAAGGAGCAGGCCAAGGCCGAAGCCGAAGGGTAGGAACTATTGGGGATCGTCGCCCCGAAATGCGAGGGATCGTCGATCCTTACGCCCGTCGGCCCGTCGTGGGCCACGGCCTTTTCGCCAAAAGGCGAAATGATCTCCCATCCGGAGATTCCGTTGAGCGTTCTCAAATGGACGCTCGGGTCGATGCGGTCCTTGTTCCTTGCCATGTATCCGATTTTAGCCTAGGCCCCATTTTTGATAAATGGGGAACCCTAGGGGATCGGCCGCAAAAACAAAAAGCGCCCCCAAGTGGCGATCTACCTCTAGCGAGGGACACCGGGTCAGGCTGGGGCGCAGCGTGTCCCCCTAACGCGTACAACCTCTTCCGAGGGACGCAAAGTCCGGTGGGGACACGGTGTGCCCCCAGCGCGCGTTCGACCTCTTTCGAGGGCCGCAAGTTAAGATGGGGGGCACCGCCTATATGGTACTCGTTCCCGAAGCTTATAAAAGCGGAAAATTTCCGAAAAATTACGATAAAACCTATATTCCTTGTTACTAACAAGACTTTTCCATCAACGCCCTATTTCACCTTCGGCGATTTGCTTATGCCCAAATGCATTTTCGAGGGACCAA
>CAYMRJ010000090.1:0-1790 GCA_964392865.1 uncultured Staphylococcaceae bacterium | reverse complement strand
TGGCCAAGAAATCCTGGCAGCAGGTCCGGGAAAACATCGGGAAGATCCTTCCCACGTTGCTAATGGCCTTCATGATCGGGGCCATCGGGATCGCCGTCTTGTTCTACGACGTGACCCTGACTCTCCCCATCGTGCCCTTTTTGATCATCCCCTTCATCTTCAGCGCCATGGGCTGCATCGCCTCCTACCCCAAAGGCGGACAACTAAGCAACGCCCAGTTCTTCCGGGGCTATCCGGCTTACTATAGAAGGCCTTATTTCGGGTGCTACCGCGTCATCTGGAGCTACTTCAAAGGCTTGATGCTCGGCGCCCTCATCGCCTTCTTCATCGTCTTCGTCATCGTCCTTTGCCTCATGAGCAGGGATCCGGATTTCCTCGCGGATCTCCTATATCTCGCGGCCCTTTCCGAATATCCCACCCTCGACGAGTTCTACCTCTACCTTGAAGAGAACGCCGCCATGAACGCCTTCTATCTTTCGATGGTCGGCCTTCTATTCGGAAGCGTCGATGTCATGTTCTTCTATTTCCTCTTGGGCGAGGCCGCCAATCCCTTCTTGCTGAATTACGCGAAAGGGTTGAATGCCAAAGGCCTCACCATGATGAAGAAACAGATCAATATGATGGGCGGGACTTACCGCAAGGACTTCTGGAAGGTTATGTGGCCGGCCTATATCGCCCTACCCCTGGGCTTTGCCCTCGGCTTCATGGTCGGCTACTTCATTCCGAGCAATATCCAATATCAGGAAACGCTATGCCTGGCCTGCTCCTACGCCGGGATCTTCCTCGCCGTCATCCTCGTTCTTCCTTATATCTCCATGGCCTCCTCCAACCTCGCCGAGGCCCATAGGCCCGAATTCCAGAAGGCGACCTTGGACATGGCCAAGAAGGCCTTCGAATTCGCC
This sequence comes from uncultured Staphylococcaceae bacterium, assembly GCA_964392865.1. GTDB lineage: Bacteria > Bacillota_I > Bacilli_A > RFN20 > CAG-826 > UBA4951. Next base: position 888 of record CAYMRJ010000090.1, on the reverse strand, counting down.
GAGATGCAGCGCAAATACCAAGAGCAGAACATCAAGGAAATGAAGGAAGACATCGATAAGATGGAAGCCGATGCCAAAGACGCCCCCATCGAAGGCGAAGCCAAGGAAGTCGAGACACCAACCGAAGACACCAACAAACCCGAAGGGGAATAGCCCTTAGGGGAGAACAAGAAAAGAAAAAAAGCGAGGCCTGCGCCTCGCTTTTGCTTATCGCTCGTCCTTACTCTAGGACGTATTCGCCGTCGGAGCAGATGACGACGCCACCAGCGATGGTGGTTCCTTCGTAGAAGGAGCCGTTACCCTCATTGAGATCGATGAGGGCGAATTCGGCAACGGTCCCGCTATAGCGAAGCGTCAGTTCCAACTCCTCGGTCGAGTCGCTATACATATTGACGAAGGCCTGGTCGATGGAGAGGAGGGACTTCGGAAGGGTAACGTCGGTGACGCTACGCTGGTAGACGAAGGACTCCTGGAGGAGATGGGTCGTCCCTTCGGGGATCTCGAAGGTCGACTCCGTCTTCCCGGTCGGGTAGCAGAGTAGCTGCTTCAAGCCATTGTCGACCTGGTAGAGGACCGAGTCTTCGATGACGAAGTGCTCGTTGCCTTCGGCGATCGTGAAATTGCCGCCGTAGCCAAGCCTCGTGAGGCCGCTGAAGGGATTGATCCCGATGGTGGTCACCGTGCTCGGGATATGGATCGAATTGATGAGCGTCGACCTATCGAAGGCGTAGTTCCCGATTTCGAGAAGCCCCTCGTTCAAGGAGACTTCCGATAGGGAAGTGCAGATATCGAAGGCGCCCTGCCCGATGCTTTCCAAGGTGCTGGGGAAGGAAAGCGAAGAGATGGAAGCGCTCGAGAAAGCAGCCATCCCGATGGACTTGAGTCCTT
>CAYMRJ010000089.1:0-1799 GCA_964392865.1 uncultured Staphylococcaceae bacterium | reverse complement strand
CCGTCTTTTTCATCGAAGTCGCCTTTCTTGTCGTAATCCTGTTCGTATACAAGGGAAGAAGCCCCAGCTATTACTGGCTGAAGGAAATGGACGAAAGGGAAAAGAAGCGCCGGAAAAGAAGGGCCAAGGAAATCGAAGAAGAAAGAGAAAGGCACAAAGCCGAAAGGGAAGAAGAAAGCCGTCTCTTAGAGGAGAGGATCCAAAAGCTCAAGGGAACCTATACGGGCGGCGGCGCCTATGAGGATGGCGTTTCGCCTTATTGGAGGGTGAAGGAATCTACCGAGTCAGAGACTGCCGAAGAAAGAAGCGCGGAAGACGAAGAATCGATCAACGAATTTAAAAATACGGTCTACACGACTGATATAGTACATGACGGGAATACGGACGATTGATCGTCTGTTTCGCTTTTATGGAACGAGGAGGCTAAAGACATGTCTGTGTGGTTAATAATTTTGATTATATTGGGTGCCGTTTTAGTGATCGGGCTGGCGATTGGCTTGAGCATCTGGTGTTTGACTAGCGAAGCCGACGCCCATGTCGATTTCATCCTCCAGCAAGCCGAGCAAAAGCGGAAGGAAAAGGAAGAAGAACGCCAAAGGGCCGATGAAGCGATGAAGAAAATGGCCGCCGAAATCGAAGAACGCCTCCGAAAGGAATTAGGCTATCCGCAGCAGATTGCCTCATCGAGCGAAGCCAATGCCAATGCCGCTGGCGAATCGACGCTTGGCAAGGACGTCATCGACGCCGAAGCCAAGGAAGTCGATTGAGGCTTCTTAATCCCCATATATAGCCAAGAGGCCGGATAAGGACTCGACGAGGGCCCGGCCGATGATGACGGCCATCGGATTGAGGTCGCCGTTGGTGTGATAGGCATCGAAGGCATCGTAATAGCGCGTCCGATCGCTGAACTTGATGTTGATGGGCGGGTAGCCCATTTTCATCAACTCAAGGTTTAGCAACAAACGCCCTACCCTTCCGTTCCCGTCGATGAAAGGATGGACGGCCTCGAAGTTGATGTGAAACCAGGCCATCTTGGCCAATAAATCGTCAGTGGAAGTCAGATAGGCGTTTAGCCATTCGTTCAGCTTTTCCTCCACCAAATAAGGTGGGGGAGGGGTGTGGCTTGATCCGGATATCGCAACCTGGCTTTGACGGTAGACTCCCCTATGCATCGGTCTATCGGCCAAAACCAGCGAGTGGATCTGGCGGACCGTCCATAGATCCAATGGATCTTTGGACTTCGATATATCGACGATGTAATCGAATGCTTCTTTATGGCCGATGGCTTCCAGATGGTCTTTCAAAGGCTTGCCGTCCACGGTTAGACCGCGGAAAACCAAACTGGTTTCCCTGATGGTTAGGGTATTTCCTTCGATGGTCGTCGAATCGTGGGTATAGACAACGGAGAACTCATCCTTGAACCTTTCCTTTTCGCCTTCGGTCAGGGGTCTTTTCTCTTGGAGAGCCTTTTTGAGTTTTTCTATCTCCGAAAGATACGTCCGATATTTCTTCCGTCTTCTGTCCGATGGCTTGATCGCATTGTCGGGAATGAAATAACTGCGGCCCCGCTTTTCCGCTCCGGCGATATCGCCGCGTTCGCAATAAACGCGGACCCGCCTTTCGGATATGCCCCACTTTTTTGCTGTTTCTTTGATATTCATTTCGGAACCATTGTACCAGTTGCGGAACGATACTAATAGTGTTTCGGAACGATTAAAATGGGTTACGGAACGATATTTGTGGGTTTGCGGAACGATACCTATGGTTTTGCGGAACGATACCTATGGTTTTGCGGAACG
>CAYMRJ010000088.1:0-1803 GCA_964392865.1 uncultured Staphylococcaceae bacterium | reverse complement strand
GATCGAACTTCACGTAGCGGACCTTCATGAAGTTCTCGTAGTCCATGTATCGTCCTAGGGTGTTTTTGGCTAGGTACCGCATGAATTCATGGCCCAAGGCCCGGACTTCATCGTCCTTTTCAAAGGCGTATCGGTAGCCGTAATAACCGCCGAACCGTTTGGCGGCATCGAGGTACCCAAGAGCCTTGTTGGCGGCGATTTTCTCGGGCCTGAAATCCCAGACGGTCCCGGTATCGCGGCTCGGGATGAGGACTTCGACGTTCGGCAAAGACAGGAGTTCCGGTTTCTGGGGGTATTCGGGAATCGAACGGAGGACGATGGCCGTTACTTCATCGGCCCCGAGTTCGAATGCCAAGTCGATAGGCAGGTTGTTGGTATAGCCTCCGTCTATGTATTTCTTCTTTTTGTATTTATGGATCGGGAATATCGGGAAGGCGCTGGAAGAGGCGACGATCATCGGAACGACGTCCTCGGGCGGTATGTCATTCAAAACGACATCGACCTCTTTGAGGCTTGGGAAGGCCGTGGTGACTATTCCGACTTTTTTCTCGCTTTTTGAAAAGGAATCGACATCGAGGACCTCGCTTATCCAATCGACGAAGGGGCTGATATCGGGCTTCTTGAGACGGAAAAAGCCCGAGACCATAGAGCGGACCCTCGGCCAGGCCGATTTCCAATTGTCGTCGGTTTTCTTATAAGGAAGCTTGCCTCCTTTTACGACCCTTTCGGGCGTGACTTCGTCCCAGAGCTTTACGACATCGTCGTAGCTCATGGAGGCCAAGGCCGCGGCATTTATCGCTCCGATCGAGGCGCCGGTATAGATATCGAATTCATAGCCCTGCTCCATCAAAAAGCCGGCCGCGCCGATTTCGTAGCTCCCGAGCGATCCGCCGCCGCAGAGGGTTAGGGCCTTTTTCATAGCCTAATCATAGTAAAAAAGCGAAAGGGCCTCTATAATCACGGGGCGCGGGCCTATGGCGGAATTGGTAGACGCGATAGACTTAGGATCTATTGGGCATCCCCCGTGCAGGTTCGATTCCTGTTGGGCCCACCAAAAAGAAAGAAAAGCCTAGGAAACTAGGCTTTTTTCGTTAGCTCTCGCGCAGGACTTCCCAATGCCCGAAGCGTTTGCTGCCTTGGCGTCTGAGATATCCTTTTTCCTGCAGGGCGAGGAAGCATCTTTCGACGCTCTTTTTGCTTCTTCCGATCAAGTAGGCGATGTCTTCGGCCCTTAATGAAGGGTCGTCTTTGAGCAATGTCAGGACCTTGGCCTGGCTTTCCGGGAGTGGCATGGCCTTTCGCTTCATCTTCCTTTCGCGGACGGCCGAAATCGGCATTTCGAAATAGAGGGTGACGCAGTACTCGGTTTCATCCGGGTTTTTGCACTTGTAGCCCTCGTAATTGGAAAGGACTTCGCCTCCGCGGCGAAGGCCGCTGGCAAAGCCGACGGCCCTAAGGGCTTTGAAGAGGCTCGGATTTTTCGGGTAGCCCTTGAGGTCGACATGGTCACCGGGCTGAAGATAGTTATGGAATTCCAAGCGATTGTCGAACAAAAGGACGCTCGGAGGTCCCATCAGCCAATTGTTGTGGGCTACGCAGTTGCAAAGGGCTTCTTTTATCAAATCCGGCGATAAAGCAGGCAACCCGACGTCGGTTGCCGCTAGGGATTCGGCTTCGATGCGCATTCTCAGGGCTTCGATGGCCAAATATAGGGGTCTATGCCCGTAATCCGTTCTTTCCATGTTGTCGGAAAGGGCCTTTCAGGCGAAGCGATAGATATATAAGGGGAAAGGGTTTTGCTCG
>CAYMRJ010000087.1:0-1810 GCA_964392865.1 uncultured Staphylococcaceae bacterium | reverse complement strand
CCTTCATGGCTTCGAATATTTCGTCGTAATCGCCTTCCGGCATGAACTGCATGGCGCCGCTAAGGCCCTGCAGGATCGTCTTGCTCGGCACGACCCTGGCATTGATGCCGTCTTCGGCCACGACTTCGCAGGCTTGGCTCGCGGCCATCACGATGTTCGAGTTGTTCGGGAAAATGAAGATGTTCTTGGCGTGGGCCTTCTTGATGGCGTCCAAAAAGTCCTGGGTCGAAGGATTCATGGTCTGGCCGCCGCTCACGATGGTCGAGACGCCGAGTTCCTTGAGCATCTCTTCGATGCCGGAACCCGAACTTACGGCGATCATGGCCGCTTCCTTCAAGGGCGTGGCGGCTTCCTTTTCCTGGGCCTTCCTATTGAGGGTCGCTTCCAAGTCGGTCGCGATATTCCCGTGCTTGATGTTTTCGTGCTCTTCCGACATGTTCTCGATGACGATCGTCAGGAATTCCCCGAAGTTCTGGGCATAGTTGAGCATCGTGCCCGGCGTCAAGGTATGGACATGGACCTTCACGATGTCCTCGTCGTGGATGAGGACCAGCGAATTCCCGTGGGCGGAAAGGAAGCGTTCGAAGCGCTTTTCGAAGAAGGGGCGCTTGCCTTCTTCGGGATTCCCGAGCTTCAGGATGAACTGGGTGCAATAGCCGTAGCCTTCTTCCCCTTCGGTCAAGGCCGCCCCGGCGTAGGGCGAAAGCATCCTTCCGGCTTCGGCCTCGGGCGCCGAAGCGCTCCTTTCGACCATGTGGCCGTGGGCCGCTTCGCCCATGCCGCGCAAAATGGCTAATAGGCCTGCGCCGCCGCTATCGACGACGCCGACTTCCTTCAAAACCGGCAATAGCTCGGGGGTATGCTTAAGCGATTTCTCGGCTTCTTCGACGATGATGTCGAAGGCCGCTTCGATCGATGTGTCTTTCTTGATCCTCGCCTTCAAAGCGGCCGAGGATTCGCGGATGACGGTCAGGATCGTCCCTTCGACCGGCTTCTTGACGGCCATGTAGGCCACTTCGCTCCCCTTGCAGAAGGCAAGGGAGAGATCCTGGGCCGAAAGCTTTTCCTTCCCTTCCATCCCGGCGGCAAAGCCGCGGAAGATTTGGCTCGTGATGGTCCCGGAATTGCCGCGGGCGCCCATAAGCAGGCCCTTGGAATAGGCCGTGGCTATAGCGGCGCAGCTATTGTCGCCGCGGTTTTGGATTTCCTTGACGCCGCTCGTGCAGGTCAGGTTCATGTTCATGCCGGTATCCCCGTCGGGGACCGGGAAGACGTTTAGCTGGTCGATTTCCGGGTAGCAGTTGTAGAGGTAGTTGGCCCCGGACATCAATAGCTCTTTCAATTGCTGTCCGTCGATATTGCGCATGGCTAGTGTTTGATTTCCTTGGTATCTGCGACGATGACGTTCACGTGGCGGAACGGCATCTGGAAGGTCTTTTCGAGATCATAACGGACCTTCTTCTGGACCTGGGTCGCCACCTCGGTGACCTTGACCCCGTAGACGACATAGAGATAGACGTCGACTTCGTAGCCGCCCTTCTTGTTCCGGCGGCAGTAGACGCCGCGCCGGAAATCGTTCTTCAGAAGCTCGTTGATGTTCTCGCGGAGGGAATTCTTCGGCGCGAGGCCGCTCACGCCATAGCAGCTATTGGCGGCTTCGCCCGCCACTTGGGCGATGGCTTCGATGCTGACTTCGATGCCGCCGTAAGGAGTTGACTTGTCGATGACCATGGCAAATTCCCTGATAAGCGTCCCGTATTATGCCATGGGGGATGGGCATTTTCCATAGCGCCCTCAGGGGCGCCCAAGC
>CAYMRJ010000086.1:0-1825 GCA_964392865.1 uncultured Staphylococcaceae bacterium | reverse complement strand
CCAATAAATAGTCGAATTGATAGACGCGGACGTAGTCGATGAGCATTTCGGCACTTTCGAAGTCGTTCGGCGGCATCCTCCCGTCATCGAAGTCGCCCCCGACGGCCATATTCAGAAGGATATGGAAGTCGCGATCGAAAGGAGCGCTATCGTCATCGGGATAGAAGCGGTTGTTGTCCGGGTGCCAGGTCCTCCTGCTGACGGTGAAGAAATTGTCATCATCGACGTACCAGCGGATCTCTTCCTCTTCCCATTCGATGGCGTAGACGTGGAATTCGGTGTTGCTCTCGCCATTGCGACTACTGAAGGATTTCGTCCCCGTCACGTAGGTATGGCTTCCGCTGCTCGTAGCGTAGTGCAAAGCCCCGGAAGTCGAGAGATCCGTGCTTCCCTTGGCCTCCATGATGTCGATCTCGCCGGAAACCGGCCAGCCCTGGTTGTTGTAGTCTTCTTCCGGAAGCATCCAGAAGGCCGGCCACATCCCGTCCACGTTTGGAAGGGCCATGCGGGCTTCGATGCGCCCGTAGGTAAAGGCGGCCAGGTTATAAGTCCTTAGCCTCGCCGAGGTATAGGAGAAGGTCTGCCCTTCCCCGGTGATCTCCTCGGCCTTGGCCGTGATGACCATGTAGCCGTCTCTAAAAGAGACGTTGTCTTCGGTGTAGTACTGGGCTTCGTTGTTGCCCCAGCCGACGTTCCCGTAGGCTAGGCCATTTCCGAGCATCGCCTCCCACTTTGTGGTATCGAGGCTATCCTCTTCCATCTCGTCGCTCCAGACGAGGGTCATGCCTTCGTAGTCCGATTCTTCGCTGCTCCCGCAGGCACAAAGGAGCGATAGAGCAAGGGGAATCAGTGCGCAGAGTGCTTTCTTCATGATTTCTGGTAGACCCTCACGTAATCGACCTGCATTTGGCAGGATGACATATCGGCATCGGATGGCAGAGCATTACCGATGTACTGGCCGCCGATCGCAAGGTTCAGAAGGATGTGGAAATCCTTGTTGAAGGGAGCGGCCGTCCCGCTGGTGTAGGCGCTCCAGGCCCCGCTTTGCCATGTGCTGACGGTCACTGTAAAGACGGTGGTGCTATCGAAGAAGAACCTCATATAACTTTCGGTCCACTCGACTCCGTAGGTGTGCCAATCGGTGACATTCTCGCCGCTGGGGAGACTGTAGTTGGAACTGTAATAGATCGAAGAGGTGTCGTTTCCGTCATTGTCCTGACCGACATGGACGGTCGCGCCATAGGAATTCTGGCCGCCGACGTTCTCCATGATGTCGATTTCGCCGCTCCAGGGCCAATCGCGGCCGTTATAAGACTCTTCCGGAAGCATCCAGAAGGCCGGCCAGCTGCCGACGATGCCGGGAAGCTTAATGCGGGCTTCGATGATGCCGTAAGTGAAAGAGGCAAGCCCTTTGGTCTTCAAGCGAGCGGAGGTATAGGAATATCCCCCATAGCTTTCTTTCTTGGCGGTAATGGTCAAAACGCCATCGCCGACGGTCGCGTTATCGGAGCGGTAGTATTGGGATTCCCCGTTTCCCCACCCCCAATCACCGTTTCCGATGTCATAGGTCCATTTGGTCGTATCGACGCTATTGCCTTCGAATTCGTCATTCCAGACCAATTCGTAGCCGCTATAGGGCGAGGTCGAGGTTGAGGTCGACGTGGAAGTACTGGTCGAGGACGAAGAGGACGAAGCCGTCGTGCTCGAAGAGCTGGACGAGGCGGTCGTGCCGGCGTCGCTACTCTCGCTGGAGATTTCGCTATTGCCGTTATCGATGTCCTCGCTCACGGACGAATCATCGTTATCGACGCTGCTGGTGGTTCCC
>CAYMRJ010000085.1:0-1825 GCA_964392865.1 uncultured Staphylococcaceae bacterium | reverse complement strand
GGGAACCACCAGCAGCGTCGATAACGATGATTCGTCCGTGAGCGAGGACATCGATGGCGGCACTGGCGATATCTCCAGCGAGTCCAGCGACGCCGGGACGACCGCCTCTTCCAGCTCTTCGAGCACGACTACGGCTTCGTCCTCGACCAGCACTTCCACGTCGACTTCGACGTCTACTTCGACCTCGCCCTATAGCGGCTATGAACTGGTCTGGAATGACGAGTTCGAAGGCAATAGCGTCGATACGACCAAATGGACTTTCGATACCGGTTTTGGCCCCAATAATGACGGATGGGGCAACTGGGAAGCCCAGTATTACCGTCAGGACAACGCCACCGTTTCCGATGGGGTTTTGACCATTACCGCCAAGAAGGAATCTTACGGTGGCCAAAGCTATACCTCCGCCCGTCTCAAGACCGAAGGCATCGCTTCGTTCACCTACGGCATCATCGAAGCCCGCATCAAGCTTCCCGGCATCTCTGGCAGCTGGCCCGCCTTCTGGATGCTTCCGGAAGATTCCTATAACGGCCGCGATTGGCCGTGGAGCGGCGAGATCGACATCATGGAGAACGTCGGCGGCCAGAATTCCTACGGCTCGACCCTTCATGTAGGTTACGAAGACGCTTCTGCTTGGTATTCCAGCTATTACACCAACGAATACTCGCTTCCTTCCGGTTCCTCTGTGACCGATTGGCACACCTACGGCGTCGAATGGACCGAAACCTATATGCGTTTCTTCTTCGATGACACCACCGTCTATACCGTTACCGCCAGCACATGGCAAAACGGCACCTGGAGCGCTTACACCAGCGGGACCGCCGCTCCCTTCAACAAGGACTTCCACATCCTCCTCAACCTTGCGATCGCCGGGTCCTATACCGGATATACCTATCCGTCCGATGACGATTTGCCCTGCGATATGCAGGTCGACTACGTGAGGGTCTACCAGAAATCATGAAGAAAGCACTCTGCGCACTGATCCCCCTTGCTCTATCGCTCCTTTGCGCCTGCGGGTCTAGCGAAGACCCCGATTATGAAGGCATGACCCTCGTCTGGAGCGACGAGATGGAAGAGGATAGCCTCGATACCACGAAGTGGGAGGCGATGATCGGAAATGGCCTCGCCTATGGCAACGTCGGCTGGGGCAACAACGAAGCCCAGTACTACACCGAAGACAACGTCTCCTTCCGGGACGGCTACATGGTCATCACGGCCAAAGCCGAAGAGATCACCGGGGAGGGGCAGACCTTCTCCTATACCTCGGCTAGATTAAGGACCTATAACCTTGCCGCCTTTACCTACGGGCGCATCGAAGCCCGCATCGCCCTTCCCAATGTGGACGGGATGTGGCCGGCCTTCTGGATGCTTCCGGAAGAAGACTACAACAACCAAGGCTGGCCGGTCTCCGGCGAGATCGACATCATGGAGGCCAAGGGAAGCACGGATCTATCGACTTCCGGGGCTCTCCACTACGCCACGAGCAGCGGAAGCCATACCTACGTGACGGGGACGAAATCCTTCAGTAGCCGCAATGGCGAGAGCAATACCGAATTCCACGTATACGCCATCGAATGGGAAGAAGAGGAAATACGCTGGTACGTCGATGACGACAATTTCTTCACTGTCTCTAGAAGGACCTGGCATCCGGACAACAACCGCTTCTATCCCAATGACGATAGCGCTCCCTTCGATCGCGACTTCCATATCCTTCTGAATATGGCCGTCGGCGGCGATTTCGATGACGGAAGGATGCCGCCGAACGACTTCGAGAGTGCCGAAATGCTCATCGACTACGTCCGCGTCTATCAATTCGACTATTTATTGG
>CAYMRJ010000084.1:0-1917 GCA_964392865.1 uncultured Staphylococcaceae bacterium | reverse complement strand
GCTTGCTGCTATAGGCGATGCCTTCGGCCTCGCCCCTCATGGGAGAGGTGAAGCACTCCTCGGTCGGGATGTTGGGCTGGAACAAAACGGTGCCGCCCCTCGTATATTCCCCGCCGGCCTCGAAATGGCAGCCGGGAATAAGCCCGATGGTAAGGTCGGTCCCATTGGAGGACTTATAGACCAATTTCCTAAGATTCAGCGAATTGAGGACGTTCTTCCTTTTCTTGAGGTCTTCTTCGTGCCTCTTCCAGTTTTCGATGGGGTCGCCTTCATAGGCGCGGGAGACCTTGAGGATCGCGGTCCACAAAGCCTCGACGGCTTCTTCTTCCTCCATATCCGGGAAGACCTTCTTGGCCCAGGCCTTGCCCGGGGCCCCGGCGATGCACCACTGATAGCGGTTCTCCCTTATATCCCTATAGGGCTTGATGGCGAGCTTCCGGCTCTTGAGAACCCTAGATAGTTTTCCGCCATCAAGGCCGGCAAGGCCGTCCGGATCGTCGCTCTCGAGGTAGATCATGACCGGGAGGCGGGCGTTGAGGTATTCCTGTTCCCCGACTTCCCATTCGTTGAGCGAAGAAAGGTTTTCTTCATCGGCGTACTGGTAGTTCAGGCGGTCGATGCCCTCGTCGGTCCATTTGAGGATGACCCTTTTGGCCCCGGCCTTGTAGCATTCCTCGGCCACCATCCTCGCAAAGGGGGCGACTTCGGTCGAAGACAGGAGGCAGACTTCCTGCCCCTTTTGGACGGCTCCGCCCGAAAGGGCGATGAGCCGCGCGTAGTTCTGTAGTTTCTCAGTTTCCATACCGGCACTGAGTATATAGCAAACGGCCTCGAAGAGGCAGGAAGTTAGTTATGCCTACTCCCCGCCCAAGCGTGAAAGGTGGTCCAAGGCCGCCTTCTCGTCCATCGTCTCGATCCCGAGTTCCTGGGCCTTGCGGAGCTTGCTCCCGGCCCCCGGGCCGAATATGACGATGTCGGTGGCCTTGGTGACCGAAGAAGAGCACTTGGCCCCGATCCCTTCGAGGATTGATTCCATCTCTTCCCTCGTATGGCTTTCTAGAGTTCCGGTCAGGACGATCTTCTTCCCGTAGAAGTAGGAATTCACGTCGACCGCATCGGTCCCGAGGTAATCGAAATTGACCCCGGCTTCCTTGAGGGAGTCGAGGAGCTTCCTATTCCCCTCGTCATGGAAGTATTCGTAGATGCGGCTAGCCGCAACCGGGCCGACGTCATCGACCTTGAGGAGTTCTTCTTCCGTGAGGTCATAGAAGGCCTCGAGGTTCTTATAGGTCTTGGCCAGGGTCTTGCTCATCTTCGTCCCGACTTCCTTGATGCCGAGTCCGTTCAAGAGCCTCTCAAGAGACTGTTCCTTGCTCTTTTCGATGGCGTTCATGAGGTTTTCGACCGAGCGGACGCTCCAGCCGTCGATGTTCATGATGTCTTCGGCCCTTTCCTTCAGGCGGTAGACCGAAGCGATGTCGGTCAGGAATCCTTCAACGAAGAATTCCTCGGTGACCGAAGGGCCCATCCCTTCGATGTCCATCGCGTCCTTGGAAACGAAATGGATGATGGTCTCGACCTTCCTCGCCCCGCATTCGAGGTTGAGGCAGTAATGGAGTCCCCCGACCCTCTCCAAAGGAGAGCCGCAGACGGGGCAAACTTCCGGCATGACGAAAGGAACTTCCGTTCCGGTCCTTCTCTCCTTCACCGGCCCGGTGACTTCGGGGATGACGTCGGCGGCCTTATGGAGGCCGATGATATCCCCGATCCTCACATCCTTCTCTTTGATGAAGTCTTCGTTATTGAGGGTCGCTCTTTGAACCAAGGATCCATCGACCCGGACCGGTTCCAAGATGGCGTTCGGCGTGACCCTTCCGGTCCTCCCGATGGTGATGACGATATCGAGGAGCTTGGTAT
>CAYMRJ010000083.1:0-1917 GCA_964392865.1 uncultured Staphylococcaceae bacterium | reverse complement strand
GCTTGCTGCTATAGGCGATGCCTTCGGCCTCGCCCCTCATGGGAGAGGTGAAGCATTCCTCGGTCGGGATATTGGGCTGGAACAAGATGGTCCCGCCCCGCGTATATTCCCCGCCGGCCTCGAAGTGGCAGCCCGGGATAAGCCCGACAGTAAGATCAGTCCCGTTGGAGGACTTATAGACCAATTTCCTAAGATTCAGGGAATTGAGGACGTTCTTCCTTTTCTTGAGGTCTTCTTCGTGCTTCTTCCAGTTTTCGATGGGATCGCCTTCGTAGGCGCGCGATACCTTGAGGATCGCGGTCCATAAAGCCTCGACGGCTTCTTCTCCCTCCATATCCGGGAAGACCTTCTTGGCCCAGGCCTTGCCCGGGGCCCCGGCGATGCACCACTGGTAGCGGTTCTCTCTGATGTCCCTATAGGGCTTGATGGCGAGCTTCCGGCTCTTGAGGACGCGGGAGAGCTTTCCGGTATCAAGGCCGGCAAGGCCGTCCGGATCGTCGGACTCAAGATAGATCATGACCGGAAGGCGGGCGTTTAGGTATTTCTGTTCCCCGACTTCCCATTCGTTGAGTGAAGAAAGGTTTTCTTCATCCGCATACTGGTAGTTCAGGCGGTCGATGCCCTCATCCGTCCATTTGAGGATGACCCTTTTGGCCCCGGCCTTGTAGCATTCCTCGGCCACCATCCTCGCAAAGGGGGCGACTTCGGTCGAAGACAGGAGGCAGACTTCCTGCCCCTTTTGGACGGCTCCGCCCGAAAGGGCGATGAGCCGCGCGTAGTTCTGTAGTTTCTCAGTTTCCATACCGGCACTGAGTATATAGCAAACGGCCTCGAAGAGGCAGGAAGTTAGTTATGCCTACTCCCCGCCCAAGCGTGAAAGGTGGTCCAAGGCCGCCTTCTCGTCCATCGTCTCGATCCCGAGTTCCTGGGCCTTGCGGAGCTTGCTCCCGGCCCCCGGGCCGAATATGACGATGTCGGTGGCCTTGGTGACCGAAGAAGAGCACTTGGCCCCGATCCCTTCGAGGATTGATTCCATCTCTTCCCTCGTATGGCTTTCTAGAGTTCCGGTCAGGACGATCTTCTTCCCGTAGAAGTAGGAATTCACGTCGACCGCATCGGTCCCGAGGTAATCGAAATTGACCCCGGCTTCCTTGAGGGAGTCGAGGAGCTTCCTATTCCCTTCGTCATGGAAGTATTCGTAGATCCTGCTGGCGGCGACCGGGCCGACGTCGTCGACCTTGAGGAGTTCTTCTTCGCTCAGATCATAGAAGGCCTCGAGGTTCTTGTAGGTCTTGGCCAAGGTCTTGCTCATCTTCGTCCCGACTTCCTTGATGCCGAGGCCATTGAGAAGCCTTTCCAAGGACTGTTCCTTGCTCTTTTCGATGGCGTTCATCAAATTCTCGACCGAGCGAACGCTCCAGCCGTCGATGTTCATGATGTCTTCGGCCTTCTCCTTCAGGCGATAGACCGAAGCAATGTCAGTAAGGAATCCTTCGACAAAGAATTCCTCCGTGACCGAAGGTCCCATCCCTTCGATGTCCATCGCGTCTTTGGAGACGAAATGGATGATGGTCTCGACCTTCCTCGCCCCGCATTCGAGATTGAGGCAGTAATGGAGCCCGCCGACCCTCTCCAAAGGAGAGCCGCAGACGGGGCAGGTTTCCGGCATGACGAAGGGGACTTCCGTTCCGGTCCTTCTCTCCTTCACCGGACCGGTGACTTCGGGGATGACGTCGGCGGCCTTGTGGAGGCCGATGATGTCCCCGATCCTGACGTCTTTCTCTTTGATGAAGTCTTCATTGTTGAGGGTCGCCCTTTGGACCAAGGATCCATCGACCCTGACCGGTTCCAAGATGGCATTGGGCGTGACCCTTCCGGTCCTCCCGATGGTGATGACGATATCGAGGAGCTTGGTAT
>CAYMRJ010000082.1:0-1935 GCA_964392865.1 uncultured Staphylococcaceae bacterium | reverse complement strand
AACTTCCCGATTGCAAGTAGCCTCGCACGTGCGTATATTTAACGCGCACTGCTTAGGTAAACCCCGGTAAAGTTCACCAGAAGTAAAAGGCAATTAGGAGAAAACAATGCAACGTCAAACTACGATCGCCAAGGCTAGCGAAGTAGAACGCAGCTGGTATCTCGTCGACGCCACCGGCATTCCGCTGGGACGTTTGGCCAGCCGCATCGCCGTCTTGCTCATGGGCAAGAACAAAGCCATCTACACCCCGAACTGCGACTGCGGCGATTACATCGTCGTCATCAACGCCAAAGACGTGAAGCTGACCGGGGACGCCGAGCACAAGAAGAATTACTACAACGTCTCGGGCTACAACGGCGGCCTCCGCACCCGTTCGTCCGGAACCATGAAGCGCGAATTCCCCGTCGAAATGGTGGAACGCGCCGTCTGGGGGATGCTCCCGAAGGGACGCCTCGGACGCCAGATGTACAAGAAGCTCTTCGTCTACGAAGGCGCCGAGCATAAGCAAACGGCCCAGCAGCCCAAGCCCCTGGATCTCAGCAAGTAAGAGGAATCGATATGGCAGCCAAAGAAAAGTATTACGGAACCGGGAGGCGCAAGTCCTCGGTCGCCCGCGTCTATATCAGCGCCGGGAAAGGCAGGATCACCGTGAACGGGCAGGATGTCTCTGACTACATGCCCTACGCCACCTTGGTCATCGACCTCAAGCAGCCCCTTGCCCTCACCGGCACCGATGGCAAGTACGACATCGATTGCTACGTGAAAGGCGGCGGCTTCTCGGGACAGGCCGGGGCCATCCGCCTCGGGATTGCCCGCGCCCTCCTCGAAGCCGGCGAAGACCGCTCGACCCTCAAGGTCGCCGGGATGCTCACCAGGAATCCCCGCGTCAAGGAACGCAAGAAGTACGGCCTCAAGGCCGCCCGCCGCGCCCCGCAGTTCAGCAAGCGCTAAGCGGAACCAAAACTACTTGGAAAGCCCCTTCGGGGGCTTTTCTCTTCGGCTAATTTCTACCTTGCGCCTTAACAATTATCCGCCTATTATTGTGGGGCGCTTATGGCGCTAGTGGGCCTTTAGCTCAGTTGGTTAGAGCGTGCGCTTGATAAGCGCAAGGTCGTTGGTTCGAGCCCATCAAGGCCCACCAGTCAAGATGGAAGGCCCCGCTACTCGCGGGGCTTATCTATTCACGGGTGCTTAGCTCAGCGGGAGAGCGCTTCCTTCACACGGAAGAGGCCACAGGTTCGAAACCTGTAGCACCCACCACGCTTTGCCGCCTTGGCTCAACGGTAGAGCAATCGCCTTGTAAGCGATGGGTTGGTGGTTCGATTCCGCCAGGCGGCACCAGATATGAAAATAGCCCCTAGGGGGCTTTTCATTTATTGGGGGTTTATTCCTCGATGTCCTCGATATCGTCGGGGATGAAGATATTGAAGTCGTCGACGTTTAGTTCTTTTTGATCGACGATCTTATCGACCGGGAGGCGGAAGTAGAGGGCGGTGCCTTTGGCCAGCATCTGGCCTTCTTCGTTTTTGATCTCGGCGCTGCCTTCGAAGGTCATCTTCGAGAGCTTGTTCATCGTGGCCACGCAGCGGAGGGGCACGTCATACGGGACCGGCTTATGGTATTCGATGTTGAGCCTCATGGTGACGGCGTAGGCCTTGGGATCTTCGATCCACAGAAGACGTCCGACCGTTTCGTCGATGACGGCGGCGATCATGCCTCCGTGGACCCTTCCGGGATAGCTTTGGTGCTCGGATTTGAAGGTGAAGGTCGAGATGAGCTTACCGTCTTCCATCTCGTAGAAGTGGGCGTGGAGGCCGAGGCTATTGTCCTGGCCGCAGATGATGCAGTCTTTGCTGCCCGGCTGCTTGCGTTTTACTTTCACGGCCTAAATGATACTAGCCTTTGGTAGAATTTCGCCATGGATCATAGCGAGCC
>CAYMRJ010000081.1:0-1937 GCA_964392865.1 uncultured Staphylococcaceae bacterium | reverse complement strand
TCGGGGGCGAGGTTGTGGCTGCCATGAAACGCCATAACGACAAGGATTTCAGAAGTAATATCGCCTTGGGCGGCAAGGGAGAACGGACCGAGTTGACCGAAGAACAGAAAAGCATGGCCGTCAAAGCCGCCCAAACGCTCGGCTTGGATTATTGCGGAGTCGATCTATTGGTCGGCGAAAAGGGCGAGCCTATCCTTTGCGAGGTCAATTCCAACGCATTTTTAAGCGGCATCGAAAGCGTAACCGGAATCAACGTGGCGGCGGCTTACGCTAATTGGATTGCCTCTTCCCTTTGAGATATTCGAGGGCACTTAATAGGGCCCATTTGTCGGTATTGTAGGTCAAAACGACCGAAGCTTTTTCAGGTTCGACCCAAGAGGCTTTCCTAACCTCTTCCTTTTGCACTTTAATTTCTTGTTTCTTACTAGCGCGCCCGAGGTAGAAATAGACGTCTTTATAAATTCCGTCCTTGGGGCTATAGCGAACCCTGCTCACGAATGAATCGTCGATCTCTGCCTCCAAGCCAAGTTCTTCTTTTATCTCGCGCTTGGCGGTATCGACTTTGTCCTTATCGCTTTTCTCGATATGGCCTTTGGGCAAGGAAACGTGTCCCAAGGCCATTTCCTCGATCATCGTTTCTCCGTCCTCGTTGAACAAAACGGCGCCCGCGGACACCTCCTTCTTCCCCAAAAGGTTGGACAAAAGGAGGAAGCGTTCATGCCCGATGCCATAAGGCTTGAGGAACTTGGCTATTCCGCCGCTCTTCTCAAAGAGTTTGATTAATTGCTTTACAATCTTCTTATCGACGTCGAGCCTCGAAACGACATCATCGGGATGGACGCCATTGGCGATCAAAAGGATCGCGACGATGGCTTTTCCGTCGGGCCTCTCGACCTTGAAAGGCGGCTCCTGCATCAAAAGGGGTCCCAAGCCCGCCACGATGTCCGGCTCCAAAGGAAGGATCAAAGGACCGGCTTCTATTTCTATTTCGTTGGGCTCGGTGATGCCGTAGCGGCACCTAAGCCCTCCCAAATCGATCTTCATTTCTTCTCGGCCGCGGCCTCGGCGGCAGCTTTTTCTCTATCCGCTCGAGCCTTCCTAAGTTCGTCCCTGATCTCGGCGAGGATCTCGACCTCGGTCTGGGCCGGCTTCTCCTCTTCCTTCTTCTCGGGACGCTCATCGGGGTGCTTCAGGTAATAGGCTTCCAAGGAGGCCTTCTTCACCTCTTCGGCCTTCTTCTTGTATCTGTTGAAGGTCTTCACGACCAAGAAGAGAACGACCGCCACGATGATGAAAGTGAGAACGGCTTCGAGGAAGGCGCCCCAATTGATGAGGTTGGCCCCGTTGTAGTAGTAGATATCCCCATAGAGGGTATAGCTCTCCAATAACGATTCCTGGTAATCAAGGAAGCCGGAGCTATTGGCGCTGATGACGTCGGTCGCCCCCGAGGTCTGGGCATAGATGATCGTCATGGCCTCAAGATCGGCCGAGGAGAAATACTGGCCGATGCCGTCCAGCCCGGCTTGGGCTTCGGTCGCGGCCGGGAGGCAAGTGACGAGGGCGTCGAGGCCGCCGGGGATGCCCCAGGTGCAGATGGCCAAGAAGATGTTCGAGAGGGCTGTCACAATGGATGAGAAGGCCGAGCCGATGATGACACCGACGGCTAGATCGACGACATTCCCTTTTTTGATGAATGTTTTAAATTCGTTGATGATTCCCTGGCGCTCCTTCCGCCGCTTCTTGCGCTTCTCTTTCTTGGCATCCAGAGCCTCGTCTTTCTTTTCCTCTTCAGGGGATATTTCTTTACATTCTTCTGTAGACTCTATAGCAGCTTCTTTCTCTTCGATCGCTTTTTCTTCCATGGCTAGGTAGCCTCCGTTCGCGTTAGTTTAACTACTGCTTAGATGAAAGTGTTTCGGAAGGCAAAGGAAATTAGA
>CAYMRJ010000080.1:0-1952 GCA_964392865.1 uncultured Staphylococcaceae bacterium | reverse complement strand
AACGTCTATACCTTCGGCCCGACCTTCAGGGCCGAGAAGTCCAATACCCCCAGGCACGCCAGCGAATTCTGGATGATCGAGCCGGAGATGGCCTTCTGCGACCTCAAGGGCGATATGGAGATCATCGAGGCTTTGATCAAGTACTGCATCAAGTTCGTGAGGGAGCATTGCCCCGATGAAATGGCCTTCTTCAACCAGTTCGTCGATAAGGGCCTCGATGCCAAGCTCGACATGGTCTACGGGACCCCCTTCAAGACCATGACCTATACGGAGGCCATCGAGATTTTGCAGAAAGCCCAGAAGGACGGCCATAAGTTCGAATACTCGAAGATCGAATGGGGCACCGACCTCCAAAGCGAGCATGAGCGCTACCTGACCGAGCAAGTCGTCAAAGGTCCTTTGTTCCTCATCGATTATCCGAAGGACATCAAAGCCTTCTACATGAAGGTCAATCCCGACGGGAAGACGGTCGCGGCCTGCGACCTATTGGTTCCGGAAGAAGGGGAGATCGTCGGCGGTTCCCAAAGGGAAGACGACTACGGGAAACTGAAGAAAAGGATGGATGAGATGGGCAACGCCGAAGGCCTTGCCTGGTATCTCGATCTAAGAAGGTACGGGGGCGCCCCCCATTCGGGCTTCGGCCTCGGCTTCGATAGGTTCTTGGCCTATCTGACCGGGATGTCCAATATCCGCGATACCGAACCCTATCCCAGGACCTACGGGAACATCAAATACTGAGCATGGAAGAGAATCAGCAGCCGATCGTCAATACCAACCAGCCCGTCATCGAAGAGACGGCGAGGGAAGCCAAAAGCGAAAAAGAGCTTCAGGAAGAAAAGCTCTCGCGCAAGCGCATTTTCTTTGCCCTCGTGATCGTGGCGATCGTCTTAGTCGCCCTCATCATCTGGGAAATAGTCGACCTCTTCGGCGATCTATTTGTCGCCTGAGCTATTGCCGTCCTTGCTTTCGGCCGCTTCGGCCTTTTTGGCCGGGTTGCCCTTCATGGCGAAGGCATCGTAGTAATTGAACTCGCCGAGCTTATGGTCGTAGATGCTAGACGCCCTTTGGTTGATCCGGAAGTGGCGGCTTAGGAAGGCCAAGGATACGACCAGGTAATAGACAATCGCCGTCGTCCAGATGGGAATGACGGTATAAGCCAGCCAATAATCGGGATCGACGTAGGGCTTGCCGCCGTAGGCGTCGTCCATGAGTGGCGGGAACTGGCAGAGGATCGTGATTCCGAAGAACTCATGGAAGTTGTCGGGATTGTCCCAGTCGAAGCGGTAGAAGAGGGTCCCGAACTGCTCGAAGAGGTTGTCGCCCCATCTCTTGGTGGCGGCGTTCGCGAAGACGAAGATCAAAATCCCGACGGTCGCGATACCGATCGGCAAGGCCGATTGCTGGAAATAGATTCTAGAGTTTTTCTCCCTCGCCAGTTTCTTGAAGGTCTCGGGATCGTAGACGACGCCGGTGCGGGCGACGTTTCCCATTTCCCGATCGATCCTGTTCCCTTGGATTTCCATCAGCTTCCTGATTCCCATCCCGATGAGGCCGATGATGATGAAAAGGATGACGAAGATGACGAGTAAGGCTATGAGGAGCTTCTTATCGCTGCTATCCATCTTGCTCCTCCGATAGGTCGATCGCTTCGAAGTTCAGACCGTCGTCTCCGACTTCATTAAAGTGTGCTTCTTCAATGGCCGGGACTTCGCTCGGCCGGGCTTCGATGGCTTGGGCCTCCGGCACAGCCGGTATCTCAAGGGTTGGAACCCGGCTCGCGAGGTCTTGGTTGATCTGGTTTATGGTGGCGTTCTCCAAGCCAGGGATATCGGGGATCCTGGCATTGGGCAAAGGAGGTATGGCGCCTTGATTGCCTTGGGGAATCTGGTTCGGATTGACCCCTTGGTAGATGTTCTGCTGGACGTAGACGTTGGTGGTCCCGGTGTTCTGGA
>CAYMRJ010000079.1:0-1953 GCA_964392865.1 uncultured Staphylococcaceae bacterium | reverse complement strand
AGCGGAACGGCCTCGACCGACATGCGCGAAGTCCTCGGTCTCGAGAACATCCATAAGAGGCTCATCACTTCGGTCATCAGGGAAGATACCTTCTTACAGATCGCCCCGAAGCTCGATGCCAAATTCAAGACGAGCCAATATAGCGCCGGCATCGCCTTCCTCATCCCCTTGACGGGCGTATATGGCCTAAGTGCCTACAAGATGCTCGCCCGCTACCCGGTGGAACTTAGCCCCATCGATCCCAAACTGGAGGAAACCTATATGAACGCCGAGAAGGAAGCCATCATCGCCATCGTGAACGACGGCTATAGCGACCTCGTGATGGAAGCGGCCAAGGCCGCCGGGGCCACCGGCGGGACCATCATCCGCGCCCGCGGTTCCGGTAGCAAGGAAGCCGAAAGCTTCTACGGGGTCGTCGTCACGCCGGAAAAGGAAACGGTCATCACCATCGTCGATCGGGACATCAAG
The DNA here is from genome assembly GCA_964392865.1 of uncultured Staphylococcaceae bacterium. Classification (GTDB taxonomy): domain Bacteria; phylum Bacillota_I; class Bacilli_A; order RFN20; family CAG-826; genus UBA4951. The sequence goes on along the minus strand of CAYMRJ010000079.1, from coordinate 1,485 downwards.
GACGCGGTCCTCGAATCGATCGGCAAGGAATGCGGCCTCCAGACCAAGGGCCAGGGCATCTGCTTCTCGATCCCCGTTAGCGGCTCGGTAGGCCTTGGCGGACACGCCCCCCAGGAAGGCGAAGGTGGAGACGAAGGACAGTCCGAATAATAGCCTTTCCCTCAAAGAGCTAAGGGAAAAAGAGGGCAAGAGGTTTTCGCCCGTCAGGTTTCTTCGCGAGCACTGCCCCTTTTTGTTCAACCCCCATTCCCTTTTCTATTACTTCTGGATCATCTTCATCATCGGTGTTTTCTGGTGCTTCTATTCATTGGTCACCAACGGCTTCACCCAGCTCTACAACTGGGACTACACCTGGCAGTACATCCCCATTGGTTATTACACCCACGACGTCTGGCGGAACTTCTTCGCCACGGGGCATTTTGACCTCTATAGCGCCGAGACCTTCTTAGGCGCTGACAATATCGGGGCCAACGCCTACTACGGACTATTCGACCCGTTCGTCGTCTGGATGGTCATATTCCCCAGGAGCTGGGTCCCGCAGCTATTCGCGATTAGTACCTTCATAAAAGGCGCCGTCGGGGCCTTGGCCATGCGGGCCTATCTCCGTTATAGGGGCGTGAGCGAGAGTTCCGCCCGTATCGGGGGCGGGGCCTTCGCCTTCTGCGGCTTCTTCAACTTCATGGTCGGCTTCCCCGATGTCGTATCGGCGGTCGTCTTCTTGCCGCTCATCCTTCTGGGGATAGAGAAAGTCATCAAGGAGAACAAGCCGACGTGGCTATCGATCGGCATCGCCTTGGTCGGTTTCTGCAATTTCTTCTACATCGTCGTCTATTGCGTCTTCGGGGTCCTTTATGCCGCGTGGCGCTACTTCATGACCATCAAGGAAAGGAAAGGGAAGGGGTGGAAGAGTCATCTCTCGCCCATCGCCGTCGGCTTCTTCGGCTTTGCCGTGGGGCTCATGATCTGTTCCTTTGTCTTGGTCCCTTCTCTTAGGAATACATCCCTGACGGGTCGTACCGATTCGATCGGGCAGGCGTATCTCAATTACCTGATCGACTCTTTGAAGAGCGCCGACTTCAAGACCTTCTTCTCGACGATCTTCTCGATGGTCGGCGATAGCCCGGGCCGCGAGCTCATGTGCCTCGTCTCCTTCTTCTTTCCGACCATCAATTATTCCTATCTCCCGATGGTCGTTCCGACCGGGCAAGGCTACGATGCTTGGACGGCCTCGATCTTCTGCTACACCCCGATCGTCATATTTTTCATCTATGGTCTTGTCGGGGCGGTGAGGCGCAAGAGATGGGGCGTTTTGGGCGGCTTCGCTTTGTGCGCCATCGCTTGCTTTACGACCTTCTCCTACTATTTCTTCTTCCTGTTCTCGGGGGATGGCTACGGGCGCTGGCTCGTCGTCTTGGTGCCTTTGATCATTTATCTAGCGACCAGCGAACTCGACCGATTGCGGGAGAAGAAGAACCCCGAGTGGCA
>CAYMRJ010000078.1:0-2012 GCA_964392865.1 uncultured Staphylococcaceae bacterium | reverse complement strand
GCTTCCATCACCGGCCAATACCTTTCCGGCAAGAAGAAGATCTTAGTCCCGGAAAAGAGAAGGAAAGGCAACGGGCATAAGATCGCCTTAAAGGGCTGCAGGTGCCATAACCTCAAGAATGTCGATGTGTCTTTCCCTCTAGGAACCTTCATCGCCGTGACCGGCGTTTCCGGTTCCGGGAAATCGAGCCTCATCAACGAGACCCTTTGCAAGGCCCTCGAGAGGAAGCTGACCGGCAATGCCGAAATCTTGCCCGGTCCCTATTCCTCCCTAACAGGCCTTGAATGGGTCGACAAGGTCGTCAATGTCTCGCAGGAGCCGATCGGGAGAACCCCCAGAAGCAACCCGGCGACCTACATCAAGCTTTTCGACGACATAAGGGAGCTTTACGCCGAAACTCCGATCGCCAGGGAGAAGGGCTACGACAAAGGACGTTTCTCCTTCAACGTCCAAGGCGGGCGCTGCGAGAAGTGCCAAGGAGGCGGCGTGGTGAGGGTCCCGATGAACTTCCTCCCCGACATCTACGTCAAATGCGATGAGTGCGACGGCCTCCGCTACAACGCCGAGACCTTGGAATGCACCTACAAGGGCAAGAACATCCACGATGTCCTCGAAATGAGGGTCGATGAGGCTCTCTCTTTCTTCGAGGCCAGGCCCAATATCTACCGTAGATTGAAGACGCTCCACGACGTGGGCCTCGGCTATATCAAGCTCGGCCAGCCGGCCACGACCCTTTCGGGCGGGGAAGCCCAAAGGGTGAAACTGGCCTACGAACTCCAGAGGCGGGCGACGGGGAAGACGGTCTATATCCTCGATGAGCCTACGACCGGCTTGCATACCGATGACGTCAATAGGCTCATTTCCGTTTTGAATTCATTGGTCGACCACGGCGATACGGTCATCGTCATCGAGCACAATCTCGATGTCATCAAGGTCGCCGATTACATCGTCGACATGGGCCCCGAAGGGGGCGATAAGGGCGGGACCGTCTTGGTGAGCGGGACGCCCGAGCAGGTCGCCGCCTGCGATAGATCCTATACGGGGCTCTACCTAAAAGGCCTTTTGGAAAAAGGCCAAACAAGTTAGGATTTCATGGCTATGTCGATTGCCTTTTTGGTTCTCGGACTCGTGATTGCCCTTAGCGGGCTTTCCGGCGACATCGTTTTCGTTAGGCGCGCCCTCCATAACGGGACGAGCCGCCTCGAAAAGAAGGAATGGCTTCCGATCTCGGGAAGCATCTTGGTTACTTCCATCGGGGTCGCTTTCCTTAGTGCCGCCTGGAATACCTGGGGCGGTAGGGAAATGACGGGCGGGCACGCCGCCATGGCCGTAAGTGGGGCCCTTTTGGCCTTCGCCTTCTTCATGTCCTTCTGGGACGCTTTCGTCCTCCATTACTACAAGCCGGCCTACGATCCGGAGCAGAAGAGAAGGACGAAGGTCGCGATGTATTCGAGCGTCCCCCTTTTCCTCATCTTCATACTGCTTTTCGGAGAAGGGGTTGCCAATTACCTGACCTATCCCCTCATCAGCGGGATCCTCATCAGCACCTCTTCGCCCTATGTCTCCTTCACGACTCCGACCGGGAGCTTCAGCGGCTCCGTCCACATCATGTGGTACGCCCTCTTCATCCTGACGGGCGTCGTCATCTGCTACTTCGTAAGCGACCACGAGTTCTACAAGAAATACGGAAAGCACGGTCTTCTCGAAGGGCTTGTCGTCGTGGCCTTCCTTTGCGGCATCATCGGCGCCAGGGTCTGGTACGTCGTCGGGAACTGGACGGTCGATGGCTTCAATAACAATCCTTGGAAGGCCTTTGCCATCTGGGATGGCGGCCTGACCGTCATCGGGGGCGTCGTCTTCGGGATCGCCGGAGGCGTCACCTATCTCGCCTGCAACAAGAAGCTCCGCTTCGTGAGCATCCCTTGGGCCATGGGCGTCATCATCCCGACGATATTGCTGGCCCAGGCCGTCGGACGGTGGGGCAACTTCTTCAATGCCGAGGTCCACGGGGT
>CAYMRJ010000077.1:0-2041 GCA_964392865.1 uncultured Staphylococcaceae bacterium | reverse complement strand
TCATAATCGCCGTCTTGGCCGTCTTCATCATCCCGAGCGCCATCGAGATGGAATCCACTTGGCAGCTGACCATCATGATCGTCGGCGTCGTCGTGATCATCGCCATCATGCTCGTTTTGTCCTTCTTCAAGAGGAAGAAGACCAACGAACTCCTTAAGGACTACTTCGACAAGTTCTACGCCTACACCAACGAGTTCGTCTTCCACGGGACCGGCATCACCAACGTCGAAGGGACGATCGATACCAAACTCGCCAAGGAAGAATTCGAAGAATGCGGCCTCTATAAGGACGTTTTCTCCGTTGGTTCGAGGGCCAGCCTCGTCTTCAACTACGGCGGCAAGAAGTGCGGGATCGCCGATGCCGCGGCCCAAGTCCGCGGGCAGAAGAGCGCCGTCACCGTCTATGTCGGCAAGTACTTCCGCTCCACCAACGTCTACCACGGCGATACCATCACCATTTATCTGAAAGGCAACGATAGGGCCCTTCCGCCGACCAATGTCGGCGATCTCCCCGTCATCAGCGATGACAAGGAGATGACCATCTACGGGACCCCGAATGCCAAGAAGGCCATCAACAAGGACCTCAAGGCCGCCATCAAGGCCATCAAGACCGATGCCACCTTGGTCGATGTCACCATCCGCATCGAAGAAGGGAAGACCTTCGTCCTGCTCGGCTACGAAGATACCCTCATGGTCCTCCCGCTCGAGCATGCCTTCAACCCGGCCCCGACCGAGCACTTCCGGACCGATATGAAGAAGGTCCTCGCCTTGGTCGACGCCATCGATACCCTCAAAGGCATCAAGACCCCGGTCCCGGTCGAAAAGCCGGCCGAACCGGCTATCGAAGAAGCGGCTCCTGCCACTGAGGAAGCCGCTCCCGCTGCCGAAGAAGCGGCACCGGCCGCGGAACCCGCCGAAGGCGCCGGCACCGCCGAACAGGCTACCGAAGCCACCGCAACCAAAGCCAAGAAGACGGCGAAGAAGAAAAAGGAATAGAATAGAGAAGGGGCCCCAGGGGGCCTTTTCTTAAGTCTATGGAGAAGAAGAAGTTCTTGGAGAAGTGGATCCCGGTCGCGGCCTATAAGCACGACGGGGAAATCCATCGCCTCTGGATACCGGCGTATCTCGTCGAAGAAACCGACGAGTATTGGGCTTTGGCGTCCCGTTCTTCTTTGGTCAGGGAAGCCGATAAGAGGGAGTGGATCACCAAGGAACACGCCATCTTCTATCTCTTCAAGAAGAAATGGATGAATGTCATCTCCATGTTCAAGGAAGAAGGGATCTGCTTCTATGCCAATCTGGCCAGCCCCGCCATTTTCGACCGAGGCATCATCAAGTACATCGATTACGACCTCGACGTGAAGCTTCTTCCAGACGGGAAGAAGAAAGTCCTCGATGTCGAAGAATACCTGAACCACGCGAAGAACTACGGATATCCGGACGATCTGACCGCCTGCATCCGCAAATCTTTCAAGGAAATCGAAAGGCTCGTCGACCAAAGGGCCTTCCCCTTCGACGAAAAGAAGGTCCGCTCCCTCTATGCCAAATTCGAGAGGGAGAACAAACCCATCGTCAATAAGTAGAGAGCAAGCTCTCCAAGACTTTATCGGCCTGCCGGAACCCGGGGGCCATCCTTTTCTTGTGGTCGGGGTGGTAGATGCAGTCCCCGCAGGCATAGATGCCCTCGGCGACCATGAAATGCTCGTCGACCTTCAATCCGACGCCCCTTTCGTCTTTTGTGAATCCAAGGTGCCCGCCTTCGGGCAATGCCCCGTAGTTGACCAGGATTTCGTCGATTTCGATCGTCTCATGTTCCTTGGTCTCGACGTGTTCTATCGTGACGGATTTTGCCTCTCCCTCGGTCTGTTCCACGCTTACGGGGATATAGGGAAGATGAAGGGTTATGTCGCAGCCTTTTATGGTCGAAGGATCGCCGCGGAATTCCCTTCTTCTATGGATGAGATGGACTTCCGAGTGGCCGCTCAAAGCCTTGGCCCAGTCGAGGGCGCTATCGCCGCCCCCGAAGATGGCGACTTTCTTGC
>CAYMRJ010000076.1:0-2132 GCA_964392865.1 uncultured Staphylococcaceae bacterium | reverse complement strand
CGTGATCACTTGGCTAAGGCGCTTGTTCATCAAGGATTATTCGAACGTTTCCGATCCCGATGTCAGGGCCAAGCACGGCTTGCTGGGCGCTTCGATCGGCCTAGTAACGAACTCGATCCTCGTCCTCATGAAGGTCGGCGTCGCCATCTATCTATCCTCCCTTACGGGCTTCAGCGTCTTCTCCGTCGCCCTCATCGGCGATGCCATAAACAATCTCGGCGACGTCGCCAATTCCTTCGTCACTCTCTTTTCCTTCAAGGTCTCGGCGAGGCCGGCCGATAAGGAACACCCTTATGGCCACCAAAGAAGCGAGTACGTGGCCGGCCTGGCCGTCAGCATCATCATCTGCTGCCTGGCCGCCGTCTTGTTGGAAGAATCGATCACTTCGATCGTTTCCTCAACCCAAGTGACCTATGACCTGGTCGCCATCATCGTCTTGGCCATCGGCATACTAATCAAGTTATTCCAGGCCTATGTCTATAGGGGCCTTTATAAGGCCATCGGGAGCTTGGCTCTCAAGGCCAGCGCCTTCGACGCCCTTAGCGACGTCGCCGCCACCGGCCTTGTCTTGGCCTCGGCCCTCGTATCCTATCTGGCCGGCATCAACGACCTCGATGCCTATATGGGCGCTTTGCTCGCCCTCTTCATCCTCTTCGCCGGCCTCAAAATGGCGAAGGAAGCCATCTCACCCCTGTTAGGCAATCCCATCAGCCAGAAGGAAGCCGAGGAAATAACGAAAGCGGTCCTCCAAGAAGAAGCCATCCTCGGAGTCCACGATCTCATCGTCTACGACTACGGCCCGAGCCGGAAATACCTGACCCTCCACGCCGAAATCGACGAAAGGGTATCCCTCAAAGAGGGGCATTCATACGTCGATAAGGCCGAGAAGCGCCTGAAGGAACTCGGCTACGAGGCGACCATCCATCTAGATCCCGTCGAAGTCGGCGATCCCCGCCTCGATAGCCTTAAATCCGACATCGAAAAGGCCATCGCCTCTATCTCAAGCAAGGCCAGCTACCACGATATCCGCCTAGAAGGCGGAAGGCTCTCCATGGATATCCTTCTTCCCTTCGAGGAAACCGATAAAAAGGCCGATATCGAAAAGGCAATCAAGATGGCTTTGGACAAAAGAAAAGACGGGCCTATTGAGCCCGCCTTGTCCTTCGATACGCCTTATATCGAAGAGTAACTAGAGATAGTACTTATTGAGGACGCTTAGATCCTTTTCGTCGAGTTCGTAGACGAGGGGTTTTCCGGTCGGGATCTCGACGCCGATGATCTCGTCATTGGTAAGGTGTTCGAGCTCCTTGACGAGGGCGCGGAGGCTATTGCCGTGGGCGACGATGAGAACTCTCTTCCCTTCCTTGATGAGGGGAGCGATTTCGGCTTTGAAATAGGGCTCGACGCGGGCGCAGGTATCTAAGAGGCACTCGGTCAGGGGGCATTCCTCGTCGGTAAGGCAGAGGTCACGATACTTTTGCTGGTTCCCGGGCCACCTTTCGTCGTCCTTGGTAAGGGCGGGCGGCTGGACATCGGCCGAGCGGCGCCAGATATGGACCTGCTCATCGCCCCACTTGAGGGCGCTTTCGGCTTTGTTGAGTCCCTGGAGGGCGCCGTAATGGCGCTCATTGAGGCGGTAGCTGTACTTCTTGGGGAGATCGCTTTGGCCGAGCTCTTCGAGGGCGAGGTCCATCGTGCGGTTGGCGCGCTTGAGGACACTGCTGAAGGCAGCATCGAAGGCGTAGCCGCCTTCTCTGAGGGCCTTCCCGGCATTGCGGGCTTCTTCCTCGCCTTTGGGGGAAAGGTCGACGTCGGTCCAGCCGGTGAACTTGTTTTCGAGGTTCCACTGGCTTTGGCCGTGGCGGATTAAGACTAGTTTGATCATGGAGTATTCCTTTCGCGGCTATTATGCATCAAAGGAAGGCGGTTATGGGCCTATAGATAAGAAAAAAGCCTAGTTAACTAGGCTTATTTCCTACTGGCGGAGACGCGGAGATTTGAACTCCGGCGCCGGGAAACCCGACCTAACAGGTTAGCAACCTGCCCCCTTCGGCCTCTTGGGTACGTCTCCAAGCAAGCGATAATTTACCCACTTCCCCTAGGAAAGACAACAAAAAGCACATTCGATCCGC
>CAYMRJ010000075.1:0-2142 GCA_964392865.1 uncultured Staphylococcaceae bacterium | reverse complement strand
CGCCAAGAAACTCAACGTTTTGCTCCGCAATCCCCGCGCGGATTTGCAGGAATTGGCTTCTACTTATGCTGAATTCCATAGGGATTCCAATATCCTCGGCTTGAACCTCAATAAGCACATTCTGACCGCTGAGGACAAAGCCCTTTTGGACGAGTATAATCTTGCTAGAAGCGAAAAGGATTTCGCTAAAAGCGACTCCCTTAGAGGGACGCTCATTGAGAAAGGCTTGATCTAATGACGACCGTCGACGGCATCATCATGGATTGGTTCAACTCCGGTTTCGGCACGGAAACCGAAGGGATGATGATCCTTGGGAATTTCCTATTGATCCTCCTTTCGCTACTGGCCGCCGCAATCCTTACCTCCGTGATTGGCTTCGAGCGCGAATACCATGGCCATGCCGCGGGCCTAAGGACCCACCTTCTTGTAGGCTTAGGTTCCGCCCTCATCATGGTCATTTCCGTCTACGGCTTCAGCAGCGTCTTCGATAGCCGCGATCCGGCCAGGCTTGCCGCCCAGGTCATCACCGGCATCGGCTTCTTGGGCGCCGGGACCATCGTCCAGACGGGCGTCGACGTCAAAGGGCTGACCACGGCTTCCACTTTGTGGATTTCGATGGCCATCGGCCTTGCCGCCGGTAGCGGCAACTTCGTCATCGCTACCTTGGCGACCGCCATCGGCTTCATCCTTCTGGTCGTCCTCCGCAAGGTCGAAAGATTCGCTTCGAGGAAGAACCCGATCCTCATGGTCGTCGTTCCCTGCGACAAGCCATTGCTGAAGGATATCCTCCTCATCGCTTCGCGCTTCTCGGTCCAGATCAAAGACACCCATTCCGAAATCGTCCTTTACCAAGGGATGCAGGCCATCAGGCTCACGATGCGCTGCAGCTTCGCTTCCCAGGCATCGACCACGGCCTTCATGGACGAACTCCGTTTGTCCTTAAGGCCTTTGGAAGCCAAGTTATCCGCTGATGAATAAAAGGAAGAACGGAAGGCCCAAGGGCCGTCCCTTTCCCGATAGCTTCATCGTTAGCGGCCGCAATTCCGTTAGAGCATCGATTCTAGCCGCCTCCGCCGAGCGGCTTTTCCTTTCGCCCAAAAGAAAAGGCGATCCCCTCATCAAGATGGCCGAGGAAAAAGGCATCGAATGGGGATATATGGAAGACGATAGGCTCGGCGATCTTTCCCAAAGCGGGAACCACCAAGGCTACGTCGCCGTCTGCAAGTACATCGCCCCGCTTTCGCTCGATGCCCTTCTAGATAGGGTCGAAGGGAAGAAGCAGGCACTTTTCCTCATCCTCGATGGGGTCGAGGATCCAGTTAATCTCGGTTCGCTTCTTAGAAGCGGCGATGCCCTGGGGTGCGATGGCATCATCATGAAGGAAAGGGGACAGGCGCCTCTAAGCCAAACGGCGGCCAAGGTCTCGACCGGGGCCTTCAACTTCGTGCCGATCGCCACGGTCACCAATCTTTCGATGGCCATCAGAAGGCTCAAGGAAAAGGGCTTCTGGGTCGTTTCGACCGAGATGAATGCCGAGAAGGACTACGACGATCTCGATTACGACGGGCGCTACGCCATCGTCATCGGGAACGAAGGTTTCGGCATCTCTCGCTTAGTCAAAGAAAACTCCGATTTCATCGTGAAGATCCCGATGTCGGGACATGTGAATTCGCTCAATGCGGCAGTCTCCGGAGCCCTCATGCTCGCCATTGCCTCTTTGAAGCGCAAAGGCCATAAGGGATAATAACCTCAACCAGGAGGTGAACTGGCAATGCATGACCATCTTCTCGACGAAGAGCTTTTATTGCTCTCCAGACTCGGCGTAACCGGCTGCACGGAAGCATTGGCCCGCCGCTACTACAACGCCAAGGAATACCACGCCAAGAGGGCGGCCCCCAGCGCCTGCCTCCAGATCAGCAATGCCGATCTCGGAGGCGAATTCTTTTCGACTTATCTGAAAGTCGTCAGTTCCTTCAGATTCGGGGAATCCCTCTTCAAGAACTATCTGGAAACGGTTCTGGCCAGGGACATCTATAGCCTCATCGACTACAACAAGGAGAACGAAGTCCTCTACTTAGGGGAGCCGCTTCCTGGAACGGAAGGGAAGCTGACCTTCGAAGAGGTCATGCGCTCCTCCCATTT
>CAYMRJ010000074.1:0-2162 GCA_964392865.1 uncultured Staphylococcaceae bacterium | reverse complement strand
CCATACCTAATAGAAGAAGGAGTCGATGGATATCTCTTTTCCAAAGAAGATATCAATGGAGCTTCCGAGATCATTTGTTCATTGCTGAGCGATCCCAAACGCTTGGAAGCCTTCATGCGGAAATCGAGGGAAATAGGGGTCCTGCAAAGCAAGGAGGCCATGGCCGAATCTTATCGGAATATATTTTCGGAAGTGTTGGCCGAGAAGCCCTAGATTTCGCTTTCTCAATTCCTCTTTTGTCAATAGAGCCGTATCAAACCCCTTTTGCGTTGAATATGGCTGGACTAAGCAGGCGAAGGGTTTGTGTTCTTGAGCAAAGAGTAACAAATGGCTGGCGGGCGCGCTCCAAAGCCGTAAAAAAGGCCCTGGGCCCGGCTCTTTATTTAGCGAGGATTGCCCTTGGAATTGAATTGATTTCCGAAGGTCTTCCTCTTTATATCTCCTCTTCAAAGAAATATGATTTAGCCGACCGACGGGAGGAGTTTCCATGGATGATCAGAATCAAGGCTTGAAGCGGATTGCCAATACGCTTGGCATTTCGATTACGGCTGCAAGCCGTGCCATCAGGAATGCCGATGATATCGGCATCGCTTTGAAGGAAAGGGTCTGGGAAGAAGCCATTAAGAACGGTTACGTCTCTCCTGTCATGCGGCGGACGAAAGAGGGAAGGGATCCTGCTGTCGTCTTCATCGGAAATCCCGATGCCTTCGGTCCTTACGCCGTCGATGCCTTCAAGATATTGGGCAGAAGGTGCTTCATCATGCCCGCCGGGCTTGAAGGCCCCATCAACCTCAAGGACATTGAGGATGCTGCCAAGACAAATGTCGAGGCGATCATCGCCGGCAGCGACATCGAGCATCTCGCCGAGCTATATGCCAATCTGATCGATCTGCCGATTTTCAATATCTATGCCTCCGATTTGGTTGGTGAGTACAAGAACTATTTCCATATCTAAGAATCCACTTTTTTGAATTCTAATGACCTTCCAATATCTGATTACTACCGTCGGTAAGACCGAAGAAGAAGTAAAGGCCATTATCGAAGAGGCCAATATCGATGGGGAGGTCCTTTTGGGGAACCAGCTCCGCAAAGAAGATAGGTCATACGAACTTACGGTCGGCAAGACTAAAGCTACGGTTTTCGATATGACCAGCAAAGGAGTATCCAGGAATAGGAACTTCTTACTGGAACACGCCACTGCCGATTACGTCATTTTTTTCGATGATGACGAAAGGATTTTCGACGGATGGCAGAAAAGGGCAGAAGAGAGGGTGTCTGCTCTAAAGAAAGAGGCCGTCCGTTTCAATACCGTGAGTGGCAACCCCAAGCGTCCGATCAAAATCCTGGAGAAAGAAGGCTACGTGAAGTGGCGGCACCTTTCTTCCTTCGGTGCGTGGGGGATCTATTTTGAAAGAAAATACCTCTTGGCCACCGGTTTGAAATTCCGCGAAAACGTCGGCCCGGGCACCGATCTCAATCACGGTGAAGACTCTTTGTTCCTCCATGATTATCTACAACATAAAAAGGTTTGGTCAGAACCGTCCAAAGCTTTTTTTGTCAAACAAGAAACATCGACGTGGCAGTGCGCAAATGCCGACCCCTACAAATCGTTTGTGGCTACCGGCTATGTTTACGGCATCGTATACGGAAGATTGGCTTGGGCCGTTATCCTTTATAAGTCGATCTTGTTGGGGAAGAACTGCAGAAAGAACGACCCCGACATTACAGCCAGGAAAATTAGACAAGCTATGAAACGGGGCATCCGTTTGCTCAAGGGCAAAGAGAAATAGTTTTTCAAAGCATTGGGCAGTCGGTTTATTCGGATAGTTGCTCTTCGTCCTTTTGGTTGGGCTCAACGCTTCCGTTTGAAAGGCTAGCCCATCCGATATCCTTTGCCGATGGCGGAAGCGTGCTAGGTTCATTCGTCAGTGGGTCCGTGTTTATATGAATTGCCGAGGCTCTGTGTTATAAACGGGCAATGAAAATCTGCATCGTCATTCAATCGTTCAACGTTGGGGGAGGCCCTAAGGTCGTTTTCGACCTAGCGACCGAACTGGCCAAAAACGAAGAAGACTTGGTCAGTGTCATAAGTTTCTTTGATAGTATCGACGACAAATACAAAGAGCTTCTTGAGAATCCGAGAATCGCCTTTTATTCATTGC
>CAYMRJ010000073.1:0-2206 GCA_964392865.1 uncultured Staphylococcaceae bacterium | reverse complement strand
ACGTCTGCGACGTCTACTTCGCCGTCTTGAACGGTTCTTCCAGGTCGACCGGCATTACCTGGAGGCTTCTCCCCATCTCGGCCGAGATCATCGAAGGCTACGTCCTTGACAACGATCTCTCCGCCCAATTCGTCATCGATTACTACGCCATCGACCAGTTCAGCGATTCCTACATGTTCGACCCGGCCATGGAAGTCATCACCTCCCAGGCCAGCCCGAATGAGTACGTGAACATCGACAATGTCGTCGTTTCCTACTCTTCCAGCGACGAGAGCCTGGCCTGGTTCGCCGAGGAAGAAGGCGCTACCGTCTTCCACACCAGCGAAGAGAAAACGGGCGAGGTGACCATCACCATCACCGCCACCAACGGGAGCTACGCTTCCGCTACCGCCACCAAGACCATCGCCGTCGAAGATGCCCCGGACTATGAAGACGATGCCATCACCGTCGCCGAAGCCATCGCCGGCGCCAGCGAAAGCAACAACGTCATCGTCAAGGGCGTCGTCGGTCCGTCTTTGGTCAACCAGACCGGCTTCTACCTCATCGATGAGACCGGCGCCATCGCCGTCAGGATGAACGATATGTCCGATGCCCAGATCGGCAATACGGTCTACGTCCAGGGCGATTGCATCTACTACAGCAACAATTCCAGCCCCAGCTACTACCAGATCTGCATCACGAGCGGCGAACTCCTCCTCAACATGTACGGCACTACGGACTATCCGACTGATTCCTTCAAGAGCGCCACGCTCGATGAACTCATCAATCTCGATATGTCGGATGCCACCGTCACCGCCCAGATCTACACCCTGGAGCACGTGACCTTCGCCCTCACCGATGCCATGTACCCGACCTACTACGTCCTCCCGCTTGACTATGCGGACTATGACTCCGACGTCTCCTGGAGCACCATCGGGATCCAGCTCTACAGCTCCTCCTACAGCCAGTACTCCTTCCTTTCCGATTACATCGACCAGGACGTTTCCATCGAAATCGGCATCGTCAACTTCAACTCCAGAAGCTACGCCCGCGGCTGCGTCCTCTCGGTCACCGACTCGGAAGGCAACACGGTCTACAACGAATACAACTTCTAAGTAGCCTCTCTCCTTCTTTGGGCCCGGATGCCTGTTCGCATCCGGGCTTTTCATATCCCACGTGGTCTATAATTGATCCATGGCATTCGATCCCAAGAATCCCCTCGCCGACATTCAGGATTCTGTCTACACCGATACCTACGGGGTCCTTAGGAAGAACAAGGACGATCCTTTGAAGAATCCCTACATAAATGAGGATCCCAATGGGATCAACAAGAATGTCCCCAAGGTCGAAAAAGGGGTTGTGCCGACTACCGCCGAGGAATTGGTCGAGGATTGGAAATGGACCTATGTCGCCTTCCCCGATTTCGATAAGAAAGGCAAGGCGAAGAAGAAGCGCTGGTGGCAGCGCTCCGATAAGGACGAGAAAAGCAAGTAAGGCGACTTTGTCGCCTTTTCATTCAATCTTCCTTGTCGAGGAGCTTATTCAGCCTTTCTTCCTTGGTTTTTTTCTCTTCGGCTTCCGCGGCCAAGTTGGCTAGGACGGATGAGAAATTGGAACCGTACTTTGGGGCTTCGCTGCTACTTTCGGGGATGCTCGGCACGCGCCTTATAGGGGGCATAGCTACGCGCAGATCGGGGCGTTCGCGCCGGAACCACATGGCAGACTTGACCATCCAATAGAAAAGCCAGGAGAGATAGATCCCCAATGCAATGCCAAGAATCACGCCCAATATCTTGAGAAGAACCAACCACCAAGGCATATGAATCTCCTTTACGACTTTCCATGGGGCAATGAAGGGTGCCCCGTTTTCTAGACAACGTTTTTTGTTTTCCGATGCATTCTATCACACCGGGCCAGGACGACGATCCTCATCGAAGGGGATTCGGCGATAGGCCGGGAAACGGCCGGCTCATCGCCGGCTTCCTAAGCCTATTCAACGGAGCCAATAACAACAGAGTTCTAAATAGACATTTCTTCAAAAAGACCCTCGCTACACCCAAGGTCTCCGCTAGGAGCGAACGGCCAGGCCTGAAGAAGCTATTCAAAACCAATGCCGTCTTTCTATCCCAACCATCTGGTGCGTGCGGATTGAGCGAGGAGTAATTGGCCGGAATCGTTCCGCAAAACCATAGGTATCGTTCCGCAAAACCATAGGTATCGTTCCGCA
>CAYMRJ010000072.1:0-2235 GCA_964392865.1 uncultured Staphylococcaceae bacterium | reverse complement strand
ACATCGGCATGGACGATGACGAAAAAGAAGCCTTCAAGGAAGGCGGGGACGAAGACGTCGTTAAAGCCAGGGCCCGGTATGAGGCCTGGGCCAACTACCTTGGGGAAGACGCCTATCCCGAAGAGGCTTCAGAGGCCATCTCAGGCTTACTTGATGGTGGCGTTACATACGCGGTCGCGGGAGCGACGATCCTCTTTGCCGCCGCCGTGGCCGGAATTGCCGTCTATTTGACCCTTAGGAAAAAGAAAGAAGAGGCCTAATCGCCGATAATTCAAGGGGCCTTGCCCACAGGGCATGGCCCTTTTTCATATGAACCTTAAGCCGTTGTTTCGCATTCTTGCTTTCGCTTATGATGGAAGGGCTTCAAGGAGAACAAAAACGGAATGAAATGCATCAGACGCCTGATCCTCGGTTTCGTCGCCGTTTTCCTAGGGTTATGCGGAATCTCGCTCGGGAATATCGAGGGGGCCTCGGCCGTCGACATCGATATCCATATTTCGACCTCCAATGTATGGCCGACATACACGGCCACCGTGTCTTTGACGGCCGATAGGACTTGGACTTGTTACGATCTCGACAAGGCCGCGACGATTACCGCTCACGTCGAGGGAGTCGCTGCGTCGAGTGTCGTGTCTTGGGACTGGTCTTCCACCGCCTCTATCTATGGGTTGCTTCCCTATAACGATTACGCGGTTTTCTGTCCGATTGCATCCTCTAGCTATACCGCGACCATCTCCCTATCCATTACCTATCTCGCCAATTCGGTGGACCAAACGTATGGGACCGCTTCCGCTTCGATAGATATCGATGTTCTTGCTTCGCCTGAAGATCTCGATGAATTGGTCGGCTACGGCCTTGTTTACGAAGGACAAACCGTCGCCGCCGCCGGCTATGTCGTAAGCGAGGATAGCGGCGGCTATAGGCTTGCCAGTAATGGCATCGGTCATAGCCCCGATGGTTCGAATAGCGTCAGGCTCAGCGGGAGTCCCTTCGGGGAGACGCAACTAAGCCTAGGCCAATACGCCTATATCCGCGGCACCGTCTCATTCAGTAACCTCAGGGCCACCGAATTCGTTTCGGGCTACGAAGTCCTCGAAACCGAGTATAGCCTCGACCTCCTTGTTTCTTTCATCAATGGAAGTGATGCCGACAGCCAATGCGAATTCAAATTCGAAATCGCCAAGGCCCACTACATCGGTATGAGCGAAACGGACCGGAATGCCTTCAAGGACCACACCGGGGACGATGCTACCGGCGCGGCCAAGGCCCGTTACGAGGCCTGGGCCCTTTACCTCGGGGAGGAAGCCTATCCGGAAGATGCTTCCGAGGCCATCTTCGGGTTCATCGGAAGTAGCGACCGCGCTGCCTACGCCATTGCGGGTGCGACGATCATGCTGGTTGTTGGCGTTGTCGGAATTGGCGTCTACCTGACCTTTAAAAAGAGAAAGCAAGCCTAACCACCACCCATCAAGGGCCTTGCCTTATAAAGGCAGGGCCTTTTTCATATCTCGTTTGTGTTACCATTTCCAAAGCATGAAGAAAGTCGATCTCGCGACCTTAAAAGACGCCAGCACGAGGCTCCTCTTCGAGATGAAGGAAGAAGAGTATCTGACCCTTCTCGATGAGTTCTCCATCCTTACCAAACAGATGGAGACGATCGGGAAGATAAAGGGCCTCGAAGAATACGAACCCATGACCTTTCCCTTCGATGTTTCCATCGAAGAGATGAGGGACGATGTCCCTCAAGGGACACTAAACAAAGAAGAGGCTTTGTCCAATGCCGGTTCGACCTACATGGGACAGATCAAGATCCCGAAGGTGGTTGGATAACTCTTATGGATATCATCGATAAGCCCCTTAGGGAAATTCACGAAGCCTTGAAAGCAGGGAAGGTCACTTCCCTTGCTTTGACGAGGGAGGCTTTGGCAAGGGCCAAGGCCAATGAAGACAATTGCTTCGAGTCCATCCTCGAGGAAGAGGCCTTGGCCGCTGCCAAAGACATTGAGATCACCGATTCCTGGCTTTCAGGTGTCCCTTATCTCACGAAGGACAACTTCTCGGTCAAGGGGATAGAGACATGCGCTAGTTCTAATATCCTGAAGGGATATAAGCCCCTTTATGATGCGACCGTTACCAAGAAGCTCCGGGATGCAGGGGCAGTCCTAATCGGGCAGACGACGATGGACGAACTCGCGATGGGCGGGACCGGCACCAGCGGCCACCTCGGCAAGACCT
>CAYMRJ010000071.1:0-2272 GCA_964392865.1 uncultured Staphylococcaceae bacterium | reverse complement strand
TCCAGGATCTTGGCGACGCTGCTATCGGCATAGGTGGCCGTGGCCTTGATCTTGATGGAGCCGGACTTAAGGAGGGTCCCGGCTCTGACGTTGCTATCGGCGCTAGCCTCGACCGGCATGAATTCGCCGGTCAAAGAGGATTGGTCCAACGTCCCGATTCCATCGACGACGACGCCGTCGACCGGGATAAGGTCCCCGACCCTGATTTCGATGAGGTCATCAACCCTAATGGCCTCGGGCGGGACGATTTCGAGTTCTCCGCTAGCGGTCACCCTCCTGGCCTCCCGGGCCTTCAGGCCCACGGCCTCGATGATGGCCTTATGCGATTTTCCTGAGGCGAAGGTCTCGAAGAGCTCGCCGATCTGGTAAAGGACGACGACCATGACGGCCTCAAAGAATTCGTTCGAGTCGGGGCCGAAGAGCCTTAGCAAGAAGGCTCCGATGGTCGCGATGCACATGAGGACGTTCTCATCGAAGAAGTTATGGTGCTTGAAGATATCGATGATGGCCTTGTAGTAGATGTCGTAGGCCGAAATGAGATAGGCCACGAGCATGATGGCCAGATTGGCGTAAAGGCCATAGGCATCTTCGGTAATCCAAACGAGGCCGATGATGGCCAGGATAAGCGAAAGGGCGGCCCTGATGCCGGTCGAAATCAGATCGATCTTGAAGCGGCGCCCTTCTTCGTCCTCTTTCTTGACGTCTTCGATGCTGCAGCCGTCTTCGTACTTATCGACGATGGCCTGGATGTCTTCCTTCGTCAAAGCCTCTTTGCTAGAGATCTCGATGCGCTTTCCGGCGTAATCGACGGAGGCCGTGTTGATGCGGGGATCGTCCGCAAGGCCTTTTTCGACCTTGAGAGCGCAATTGGGGCAATCGAGCCCGTAGATGTAATAGCGTGATGTCTTCATACAAGTTCCCTCGCGTGTTCTTCGACGACCTTTAGGAGCATCACGACATGCTCGTCGGCCAAAGAGTAATAGACCTTGCGTCCTTCCTTCCTCGTGGCAACGAGGTTGTTCTTTCTAAGGACATTTAGCTGATGGCTCACGAGCGATTGGCTGGCGCCGACGGCCTCGACTATCTCGCTAACGTTCTTCTCTTCGCCCAATATGGCGTAAAGGATCTTCAGGCGCGTATAGTCGCTGGCGATATTGAGCATCGCTTCCATCTTGTCGACGATGCGGTCATTAGGAAGGCTGGACATAGGGTTACCTCTTTCGGCCATATCATATGAACCATAATTCATATATACAAGGGAAATATGAAAAATCGTTCATATTTTTCCAAGCAATGAAAAAAGGCCCGGTTTCTCGAGCCTCGTTTCCTTGTTCGGATTAGATCCTCTCGATTTCCGAGAAGTCGACGTCGACCGGGGTCGAACGGCCGAAGAAGACGGTTTCGACGCGGCAGGCGCCGGTGTCCTTGTCGATCGAGATGATCTTCCCTTCGGTGCCTTCGAGGGGCCCGTGGATGACCTTGACGGCATCCCCGACGTTGTAGCGGTCGTACATCGAGCTATCGATGAGGCCCATGCGCTTGAGAACGGGTTCGATTTCTTCTCTGGAAACCGGAGTCGGCTTCTGGCCGCCGCCGGAAGAACCGGCGATGCCGGTAACGCCCGGGGTGTTCCTGACGATGTACCAGGAATCGTTTTCCATGATCATCTCGACGAAGATGTAGCCAGGATAAAGGTTCTTCATCTTCGTCTTGCCGGTCGGGAGGCCGTCCTTTAGGACGGGGACTTCCACTTCGGCGACGAGGACGCGGAAGATCTTGTCTTCCATGTTCATGGAGCTGATCCGCTTCTTCAGGTTACTTGCGGTCTTGCTCTCATGCATCGAGTAGGTATTGACGATATACCACTGTTTTTCGGAGATGTTGTGCGGCATCGCTTATCCTCCGAAAGCCTCTTTGAGGAGAGTGATCAATTCATTGGCCACGAGGTCTTCGAGGACGATGAAGATGGCGGCGAAGGCCGCGATGCAGATGACGACCGCGATGGTCGGAAACAGATCCTCGCGCTTCGGCCAGCGGATGCGCTTGGCTTCCCTGGCGACTTCCCTGCAGTATTTTCCAGCTCTTGTCATAACCGGTTACCTCTATCTACTTTCCTTGTGCAGCGTGTGCTTGTTGCACTTAGGGCAGTACTTTCTGATCTCAAGCCTTTCGGATGAGTCCTTGCGCTTCATGACCTGATAGTTCCTGCTCAGGCATTCGGTGCAAATCAAAACGACCTTTTCCCTACCCATCTTCGACTCTAGAAAGCGTG
>CAYMRJ010000070.1:0-2276 GCA_964392865.1 uncultured Staphylococcaceae bacterium | reverse complement strand
TCCGCTGCCTTATCTTGAATGCGCAACCGAAAGGAACCCAAAAAGGAATGAAGAAGAAACTGTTGCTTGCCCTCGGTTTGACTGCGGGTCTGTTTTTGACTGCCTGCGGCGAAGGGGACACATCTGAATCCGAAACCGTCGACACGACCGACATGGTCTATGTCACGGGCATCGACATCGTCGACCTCTATACCGGCGAATCCATCGATACCCTGTCGATCTCCACGACCGATCCCGGCGACATCGAAGTCGTCGTGACCCCGACCAACGCCACCGTCCAGACCGTCACCTGGACCGTGAGCGAAGAAGGCATCCTCGACCTTACCAACATCGATTATGGCGCCGTCTATGGCCTCGCCTCCGGAACCGTGACCCTGACCGCCACCGCCGACGGGGCGGCCGAAGGTGAAACCGTCAGCGACTCCATCACAGTCGTCGTTTCCGAATACACCGAAATGGCCATCGCCGACTTCGCCGACAATGCCGAAGACGGGAAGCTCTACTACTTCGAAGGCGTCTTGGAAGATCTCGACCATACCGATCAATACGGCAATGCCTATATCACCGATCCCGATACTGGGACGACTGTCAGGATCTACGGCTCGACGACCACCTCTACGGCCTTGAGCGTTTCCGGCTCTCTCTGGGATTACAATAACCCCAGAGACGCCACGACGACCCTGGCCGATTACGAAAACGGCGAATGGGTGACCGGCATCGGCGTCTGGTCCGGGGACTACAGCAACCTCTCGGCCGTCTTCTGGACCCACGAAGAGGCCGACTATACCTACAGCGTCACCCTCAGTGACAACATCGTGAACGGGACCGCCGAAATCGTCGGCGAGACCACCGGCTATGCCTATGGCGACACCGTTACTGTCCGCGCCACTCCGAATGATGGCTATGTCGTCAACAACGTCACGATCACGACCATCTACGGCATCGAAGTCGCCGAAGCCACCGATACCGAAAACGTCTACACCTTCCCGGCTTATTCCGTGAATGAAGTCTACGTTTCGTTCTACGAGCCGGTGGAAGGCGTCATTTCCATCGACCTGACCGAAAGCTCCGGCAACCTTTCCGGGTTTGGTCTCAGCACTTCCTACACCAGCCCGTCGACCAATACCATCCAAGGTGTCACCTTCGATACCACCTACTGCGGGGTCAATGCCTATTCGGGCTGGGATGACAACCTCTTGGTCATCGCCGACAATGCCAGCAATAGCGCGGCTCCGGACGAGGGCGGCAACGTCGTCATTTCCGGCTATACCTTCACCAGCATCGCCGTGACCTACTACTGGTGGGCTTCGAGCAATACGACCTTCTATGTTGAATACAGCAACAACGGAACGGATTGGACGATCCTCTTCTCGGAAGAAGCCGGAGCCAGCTACACGGACCAGCAAGTCTATAGCACCCTCGAGGACGAAGATGTCGCTAGCCTCTCCGCTACTTACTTCAGGTGCCGCGTCAAGACGAGCACTAGCAGCGGAAACTACCGCGTCGGCCTCTACAACGTCACCCTCGGGATCGCCGATTAATAGGCATCTCCCATAACACCATGCCCCGGGTTACCCCGGGGCTTTCTTTACCTTGGGAGCAAGGTTTAATATTGCCCACGTGAAGGAATATAGCCCTTATCGGAGCAACCTCATCGCCAAGCCCGGGAAGATCTTCTGGGCCAATCTCCTCGATTACGGATTGATCACCATCCTCACCTTCCTTCTTGTTTGGTGCGTCGGTATGCCGGTGTTCAACGCCATCCCGGGCGTAAGCGATCTAAGCAGCAGCATGGCCTTGGCCCAGACGGAGTCATCCGACGTCATTGCCTCGACCCATCTGGAGCTCTACGGGGAAGACTTGGATCTCCTTAGCCAAGAAGAGATGGGCATCGATTATCTGGAGACCCTGGCGAAGACTTCCTTTTATCTGAACGATAGGGAATACCCGGATACGACATCCAGCACGGTCACCGTTTCGTATGAGGAAACGTTCCTCTATACCGGGGATGAGGATAATCCCTATCCCAACGACCCCTTGTCTTACTATTTCATCTATTTCAAGGAAGAAGCCGGGAACGGGATCGAATCCTATATCTATGGCGGAGTCGATTACTCCGAGGATAAGGAAACCTATCTCTATCAGGTCGCGATGGCCTACGACGATTTGTCTTATTTCGACGATTCCTTCGATGTCGATATCCCCGTCTACCAAGTTTTGGATATCGATATCGCCGTAAAGCTCAACGATTACATGGTGAGGGGTGATTCGGGCGG
>CAYMRJ010000069.1:0-2281 GCA_964392865.1 uncultured Staphylococcaceae bacterium | reverse complement strand
CCGTCTTGCCGGAACCGGTCACGCCTTGGAGCAAGACGATCCTCTTATCGCTACCAATGATGTCGTCGATGGCCTTTTGCTGGGCCAAGGTCGGCTCGTGGGCTTCTTCCCTTTCGGCCTCCGGGATCTGGAGGCGGTCTTTTTCCTGAAGGTATTCCTTGAGGTAGCCTTTCTCGATAAGAGCGTTTACCACAGAAGGAGTTCCGGCCTCTTTCTTGAGAGTGTCCCCGCTTCTGACAAGAAGGCGGACACATTCCTTCTGCTTGACGGTCAACGAATCGTCTTCTTCTTTGAGAAGATGGACCCATTTCTCATAGGCGATCTTCGGGCTTTTGAGGGCTCCTCTTCTAGGAGCCAAAGACGGCGGAAGCATCGCCTGAAGGACGCTTACCAAAGGCGAAAGATAATAGGAGCTGACCTTCTTGGCCAAATCCATGAGCTCATCGCTAAGAAGCGGTTCCCGATCGATGACCCGTGAGATGAAGCCGAGGCGGAGGCCGGTTTCTTCTTCCAATTGCTCTTTGCTCTTCTCGGTCTCTGTCACCTTGATGACGAAGCCCATGAGCTCCTTTCCCCCGAAGGGGACCATGACGCGGTAGCGGGGTCCCAAAGGCTCATTGCCGTCGTAGAGATAAGTAAAAGGGCGCGAGAGCCCTTGCTTCCTATATTCGGTCAGAACCTCGGCGACAAGCATGCTTACATCCGCGAGCGGATGATATCGGCAATCTCGCCGGCGGCCCTAGATAAGTCGTCGTTGATGACCTGATGCTGGTAGTAGTGCCCGCAGCGGAGTTCTCCCCGGGCCTTTTCCAAACGCTCGGCGATCATCTTCTCGGATTCGGTTTTCCTACCGCGGATGCGGTTTTCGAGGTCTTCGATGCTCGGGGGTACCAAGAAAATCGAGACGACGCGGTCGTCGTCCCTAAGCTTCCCGAGGACCTGAAGGGTCCCGCTCACCTCGATCTCGAGGATGACGTTCTTGCCTTCTTCCCTAAGCTTTTCGACCTTCTCCTTCGGAGTCCCATAGTAATTGCCGACGAACTTGGCGTACTCCAGAAGATCGCGGTTCTTGATATGTTCCTTGAAGGTCTTCTCGTCGACGAAATAGTATTCGCGTCCTTCGACTTCGCCTTCCCGCATTTTCCTAGTCGTCATCGAAACGCTATAGGCGAGATTCAAAGAAGGGTCCTTGACCAGTTCCATGCGGACGGTCCCCTTGCCGACGCCGCTGGGACCGCTAAGGATGATGAGCAAACCCCGTTTGGCCATAAAGAAGTATAGGCGCAATTATAGTTTCGGCGCCATAACCAAAACAATCCGCGTTAGGCGACAAAGAAAACGCAATGCCCCTTTACGTGGTATAAATACCGCATGGTCTACAAAGCCGGTTTTTATTCCGTGTTGGCTAGCCGCCTCGATGACGTCCTAAAAGGACATCATCTGAGCAGGCCGACCCTATACAACAAGAAGTGCGTTTCCTTCCGCCTTGCGGGAACCAAATACCGGACTTTGGCCTTCTCTTTATCCTCTCGTTCTCCGATGGCTTTGCTCCACGAAGAGGAAAAGAAAGAAAACGCCTTCTCCTCCCTCTTCCTGAACGTTTTGAAGAAGGAATTGCCGAACGCTTTCGTACAGGAGGTTGTCCAGCTCAACGGCGATCGGATCATCGCCATCAAGTGCCTGGTAAACGATGCGGCTTACCAAGAAAAGGAAAGGACGCTTGTCTTCGAGGCTTTGCCACGCCATAGCAACCTGATCCTCCTGGACGAAGAAAGCAAGGTCATCGCCGCTTACCGTCCCTCGGGGCTCGATACGAAAAGGCCGATCGTCAAAGGCGTGACCTATGTTCCGCCCGAAAAGTGCTTCCTTGTTGCGGAGGCGCCCTCCGAAGACGATTTCGACCGATATCTCCTTGATGCCCAAAAAGGGTGGGAGGATATCGAAAAGGAAAGACGGACCGACCTTTATGGGCCAAAGATCGCCGAGTCCAAAAGAAGGCGGGAGGCTCTTCTTAGGAAACTCTCGGCCTTCGATAAGGACGAGGAAGAAGCCAACAAACACATCAATGACGGGGAAATAGGCAACGCCTTCTATTTGGGCGAAGGCCTCGACTACGAAAAAGGCGTCCTTACATATAACGGAAACGAATATCCCTTCGATCCGAAGCAGAAGATCAGCTTGGCCGCCGAGAAGTATTTCAAACGGGCCAAGAAAGCCAAGGAAGCCCTCAAAAGAATGGAGGATAATCGCCGCAAAGCCCTTGCGGAGCTATCCGAAGTCG
>CAYMRJ010000068.1:0-2281 GCA_964392865.1 uncultured Staphylococcaceae bacterium | reverse complement strand
CCGTCTTGCCGGAACCGGTCACGCCTTGGAGCAAGACGATCCTCTTATCGCTACCGATGATGTCATCGATGGCCTTTTGCTGGGCCAAGGTCGGCTCGTGGGCCTCTTCCCTTTCGGCTTCCGGAATCTGGAGGCGGTCTTTTTCCTGAAGGTATTCCTTGAGGTAGCCCTTCTCGATCAAAGCGTTAACGACGGACGGTGTCCCTGCCTCTTTCTTTAGAGTGTCTCCACTTCTCACAAGAAGACGGACGCATTCCTTCTGTTTGACCGTCAGGGAATCGTCTTCTTCCTTCAGAAGACGGACCCATTTCTCATAGGCGATCTTCGGGCTTTTGAGGGCTCCTCTTCTAGGAGCCAAAGACGGCGGAAGCATCGCCTGGAGGACGCTGACCAAAGGCGAAAGATAATAGGAGCTGACCTTCTTGGCCAAATCCATTAGTTCATCGCTAAGAAGCGGTTCCCGATCGATGACCCGCGAGATGAAACCGAGGCGGAGGCCGGTTTCTTCTTCCAGCTGTTCCTTGCTCTTCTCAGTCTCCGTCACCTTGATGACGAAGCCCATGAGCTCCTTGCCCCCGAAGGGGACCATGACGCGGTAGCGGGGCCCTAGGGGCTCATTGCCGTCGTAGAGATAAGTAAAAGGGCGCGAGAGCCCTTGCTTCCTATATTCGGTCAGAACCTCGGCGACAAGCATGCTTACATCCGCGAGCGGATGATATCGGCAATCTCGCCGGCGGCCCTAGATAAGTCGTCGTTGATGACCTGATGCTGGTAGTAGTGCCCGCAGCGGAGTTCTCCCCGGGCCTTTTCCAAACGCTCGGCGATCATCTTCTCGGATTCGGTTTTCCTACCGCGGATGCGGTTTTCGAGGTCTTCGATGCTCGGGGGTACCAAGAAAATCGAGACGACGCGGTCGTCGTCCCTAAGCTTCCCGAGGACCTGAAGGGTCCCGCTCACCTCGATCTCGAGGATGACGTTCTTGCCTTCTTCCCTAAGCTTTTCGACCTTCTCCTTCGGAGTCCCATAGTAATTGCCGACGAACTTGGCGTACTCCAGAAGATCGCGGTTCTTGATATGTTCCTTGAAGGTCTTCTCGTCGACGAAATAGTATTCGCGTCCTTCGACTTCGCCTTCCCGCATTTTCCTAGTCGTCATCGAAACGCTATAGGCGAGATTCAAAGAAGGGTCCTTGACCAGTTCCATGCGGACGGTCCCCTTGCCGACGCCGCTGGGACCGCTAAGGATGATGAGCAAACCCCGTTTGGCCATAAAGAAGTATAGGCGCAATTATAGTTTCGGCGCCATAACCAAAACAATCCGCGTTAGGCGACAAAGAAAACGCAATGCCCCTTTACGTGGTATAAATACCGCATGGTCTACAAAGCCGGTTTTTATTCCGTGTTGGCTAGCCGCCTTGATGACGTCCTAAAAGGACATCATCTGAGCCGGCCGACCCTATATAACAAGAAGTGCGTTTCCTTCCGCCTTGCCGGAAGCAAATACCGGACTTTGGCCTTCTCTTTATCCTCTCCTTCTCCAATGGCCTTGCTCCACGAAGAGGAAAAGAAGGAAAACGCCTTCTCCTCCCTTTTCCTGAACGTTTTGAAGAAGGAACTGCCGAACGCCTTTGTGCAAGAGGCAATTCAACTAAACGGCGATCGCATCATCGCCATCAAGTGCCTTGTGAATGATGCGGCCTTTCAGGAAAAGGAAAGGACGCTGGTCTTCGAAGCCTTGCCCAGCCATAGCAACCTGATCCTCCTAGACGAAGAGGGAAAGGTCATCGCCGCTTACCGTCCCTCGGGGCTCGATACGAAAAGGCCGATCGTCAAAGGCGTGACCTATGTTCCGCCGGAGAAAGGTTTCCTTGTTGCGGAGGCTCCCTCAGAAGATGATTTCGAGCGATATCTCATGGATGCCGAAAAGGCATGGGGCGACATCGAAAAGGAAAGACGGACCGACCTTTATGGGCCAAAGATCGCCGAGACCAAAAGAAGGCGCGAAGCCCTGCTTAGGAAACTCTCGGCCTTCGATAAGGACGAGGAAGAAGCCAACAAGCACATTAATGACGGAGAAATAGGCAACGCCTTCTATTTGGGCGAAGGGCTCGACTACGAAAAAGGCATCCTTTCCTATAACGGAAACGAATATTCTTTCGATCCGAAGCAGAAGATAAGCTTGGCCGCCGAGAAGTATTTCAAGCGGGCCAAGAAGGCCAAGGAAGCGCTCAAAAGAATGGAGGATAATCGCCGCAAAGCCCTTGCGGAGCTATCCGAAGTCG
>CAYMRJ010000067.1:0-2349 GCA_964392865.1 uncultured Staphylococcaceae bacterium | reverse complement strand
CGGCGCTCCCTTCCGACATCATCTTCGTCATATTCGAAAGGATAATCGATTAGGCCGAGGACGGAGTTGCCAACGCGAGGATATGCCTGGGCTTTGGTTTTCAAATAGGCATATTGGTCGATGAGTTCCCTAAGGCCTTCGTAATAGGTGAACTGCCATTCGTGGCTATCGCGGTTCTCTAGAACGGTGTGCGGCTTCATATCGTAAGGCTGCAGTTGCTTCTTGTAAGCGATTCCCCAAATTTCCTTGAAGCAATCGAATTCCTTGAAGAGATCGTAATAGCCTTCTGGCAAAGGATATTCCTCGATAATAAGCCCTTTCTTCCATTCGAAATATTCGCTGAATTTGCTTACGAGGTAGAGGTTGATCTTTTTCCCCGAGTCAGACCTCATCACGAACCGACCGTCGAAGAAACCTTTCACTCCTTCCTCGATCGTGGGGTATTTTCGGTAGTTGAACCACCTATGGACGGCTTCATAGGTTTCGGCTTTCGGGCCGGGAACGCCGTTGTCATCGATCCGCAAGGAGAAGTCCCCGCGGTAGAAGTGGAGGAGGAAGCAAAGGAGCGAATTCTCTATGGTCAATAGGTCTTTGCCATGGGAATCGTCTTCTTGAAAGGCCTGGGAAACGGCTTTCTTCAAAGCGTCGTGGTGCTCATCTTCGATGCCGAAGGCTTCGGCAATCGTCTTCCACTGCTCGGCTCCTTCGTAATCGCTTGCGATGCTGAGGCTTGCGCTTTCGCCTTTTCTTACGAGGGGCGCGTTTAGTTTCATGCCCCGGCCTTTCCCATAGAACGTTTCGTTGTAGTAGGTTCGGCTGTCGGGCCAGATCGATTGTCGGAGCAATTTCTCGTTCCTTGTCACCAATAATTCCATATATTCCTTTCCGGGGCATGGGCGCCCCTACTTATAAATACAAATTTCAGGGGTCATTCTTTGTGGGGTTTCCGATGTTTGGCTTTCAAACGAATTTCAGTATTCGGCCGGCCGATCCGAATCGGCGTCGCCTAAAACATTCGGCTGAACCAAGCTTTCTGCGAATGCGTTTTCAAAACATTCGCCGGCAAACTTGATTTGTCAGTGTCCGAAGATTGTGGAAACGGTGGAAAACCCTAAGAAGGACGCTTGGCCAAGGGCAGAAGAGAGCTGGCTCAGTCTTCGTTGTAGAAGGCCCTGGCGATGGGATCGGGGCACTTGATGTCTAGGCCGTAATGGAGGGGTTCAGGCAAGACACGGATGCCCAGATCGTTTTCTTGGCTATATTCGTTGAGCCTTTGGGCCAGGAGAGCGTAATCCTTTTCGAAGATCTTCCTTCTCCGGTTTCCCTCGTCGCTTTCATCGCCGGCAAAGGGATAGTCGATGAGGCCGAGGACGATCGGGCCGTCGATCTTTTCCCTATCGTTCACGAGGCCTGTGAAGTGGGCGACCATTTGCTTTAGGCCTTCGAGATAGGACGCCTCTTTTTCGCCTTCGTCCTTCTTGATGAGAAGGGTATTGGGCATTCCGTTCTTATCGGCCGACTTTCTGACGGCGATGGTCGGGTTGTTGCGGAAGCAGTCGTACTTCTTGAAGAGATCGTAGTAAGGCTCCCGGAATTCCCCTTCGCCTTTTTCCCTGGCTTCGAAGAACTCGCAGAATTTGCCTTCGAGGAAGAGATTGATTTTCTCTCCGTCTTCCGCCTCCATGAGGATGTAGCCGTCGACGTTGCTAGGACCCACGAAGACCGGGTGTTTGTCTTCGAACCTGACTTCCTTTCCGACGTAGGTCTTTTCGCTTCCGGTAGCAGCGGCATCCCCGAGCTTCAGGGCGAATTCCCCGCGGTAGAAGTGGAGGAGGAAGCAAAGGGCGGAAGAGTGGATGGTCAGAATGTTCTCGTCATTGTTGCCGGATCCGCCGAGAGACTCCTCGACGGCCTTCTTCAAGGCAGCGTGATATTGCTCTTCGATGCCGAAGGCTTCGGCGATGGCTTTGTATTGTTCGACGCCCTCGTAGTCGCTGGCGATGGCAAGGCTTCCGGCCTTGCTCTTTTTCCTGAGGGCGGAACTTAGCTTATCGGCATTCTCCAAGAAAAATCCGTAATAGGCGAACCCCTTGGACGAAGCCGATTCCTTGATGAGATCGACGTTCGTGTTCATATGTACCTTTCCGGGTCTTTTGACCCTTAGTTGGCCTCATTCTAAGCCCCCCCCTAATTAATCAATCCCCCAAATGAAAAAAGGCTAATCCCTTGAGGCGGGGAAGGACTTTTCGGATACTATAGCCGCCATGGCCATCGACCTAGCCTATATAGTTCCGCACCCGGTCTACGCCGTCCCGGAAATCGGGCAAGGAGAGGAAGGGAAGATCGCCG
>CAYMRJ010000066.1:0-2352 GCA_964392865.1 uncultured Staphylococcaceae bacterium | reverse complement strand
CGTTAGTTTAACTACTGCTTAGATGAAAGTGTTTCGGAAGGCAAAGGAAATTAGACACTGTATAGGGTAACCGAAATTGGCCCCGCGACCTCTTAGGAGGCTATTTTCCCCCGCCGTTTCTAACCTTTGGTTAACAGGCGGAAAAATCCTTTAGAAAGCGAACGAAAATTGCCGTGCAAAACCTTTTGAAATCTTCCTTCCGCTCATTACCATAACCTCCGCCAAGATAAGGCAATAGGAAGCAAGAGCTATCCCTCCATTGTCTTTCTTGACCCCCAGATAGATTTAGGAGCAACCGCACATGGTAGAAGTCAGGAAAAGAGACGGGCGCATCGTCGCCTTCGATATCAGCAAGATCGAAGGGGCCATGAAGAAGGCCTTCGTCGCCGAACACAAGGACGTCAACGACGACATCCTCGAGATCCTGGCTCTGCGCGTCGTGGCCAAGAGCGATTCCAAGGTCAAAGAAGGCGTCCTCGACATCGAAGACATCCAGGACTGCGTCGAATTCGTCTTGGTCGAAAGCGGCTATAGCGATGTCGCCATGTCCTACATGGATTACCGCCGCAAGCACCAGGCCCTCCGCGACATCAAGGTCAATAGCGTCGACTACAAATCGATCGTCGACAACTACCTCCGGGTCAACGACTGGCGCGTCAAGGAAAACTCGACCGTCACCTATTCTGTCGGCGGCCTCATTTTGAGCAATTCGGGCGCTGTCACCGCCAACTATTGGCTAAGCGAAATCTACGATAAGGAAATCGCCGACGCGCATAGGAACGCGGACATGCACCTGCATGATCTTTCCATGCTTACCGGCTACTGCGCCGGCTGGTCCTTGAAGCAGCTGATCCAAGAAGGCCTCGGCGGCGTCATCGGCAAGATCACCTCCTCGCCGGCCAGGCACCTGATGACCCTTTGCAACCAGATGGTCAACTTCCTCGGCATCATGCAGAACGAATGGGCCGGGGCCCAAGCCTTCTCGAGCTTCGATACCTACCTCGCTCCCTTCGTTAAAGCCGATCACCTTTCTTACAAGGAAGTCAAGCAAGCCATCCAGTCCTTCATCTACGGGGTCAACACTCCCTCCCGCTGGGGAACCCAGGCGCCGTTCACCAACGTCACCTTGGACTGGACCGTCCCCGACGACATGGCCAACCTCAACTGCATCGTCGGCGGGAAGGAAATGGACTTCAAGTACCGCGACTGCGTCGAAGAGATGGCCATGGTCAACAAGGCCTTCATCGAAGTCATGATCGAAGGCGACGCCAACGGCCGCGGCTTCCAATACCCGATCCCGACCTACTCCATCACCAAGGACTTCGACTGGTCCGATACGGAGAACAATCGCCTCCTCTTCACGATGACGGCCAAGTACGGGACCCCCTATTTCAGCAACTACATCAATAGCGACATGAAGCCGAGCGACGTCCGCTCGATGTGCTGCAGGCTCCGCCTTGACCTTAGGGAACTCCGCAAGAAGTCGGGCGGCTATTTCGGCTCCGGCGAATCGACCGGCTCCATCGGGGTCGTCACCCTCAACATGCCGCGCATCGCCTATCTTGCGACCGACAAAGACGACTTCTACAAGCGCCTCGATCATCTGATGGACATCGCCGCCCGCTCCCTCGATATCAAAAGGAAGGCCGTCACGAAGTTCCTCGAAGCCGGACTATATCCTTACACCAAGCACTATCTCGGGAGTTTCGATAACCACTTCTCGACCATCGGCCTCGTCGGCATGAACGAAGCCTGCCTCAACGCCCGCTTCATCGGCAAAGACCTCACCCACCCCGAGGCCCAGGATTTCACATCCGAAGTCCTTAATCACATGCTTAGCAAGCTAAGCGATTACCAGGAGCGCTTCGGGGCCCTCTACAATCTCGAAGCCACCCCGGCCGAATCCACCGCCTACCGCCTCGCCAAGCACGACAAGAAGCGCTACCCCGATATCATCACCGCCGGAGGGGAAAACGGGACGCCCTACTACACCAATTCGAGCCACCTCCCGGTCGGCTATACCGAAGACATCTTCGCGGCCCTCGATATCGAAGACCGCTTCCAGACCCTTTATACCTCCGGGACCGTCTTCCATGCCTTCCTCGGGCAGAGGCTCCCGGACTGGGCTTCCTGCATGAAGCTCGTGCGGGCCATCGCCGAGAACTACAGGCTTCCCTATTACACGATCTCCCCGACCTACTCGGTCTGCGAAGACCATGGCTACATCACCGGCGAGCACTTCACCTGCCCTAGCTGCCATAAGGAAACGGAAGTCTATAGCCGCATCACCGGCTACTATAGGCCCGTCAAGAACTGGAACGACGGGAAGCGCCAGGAATTCGCCGACCGCAG
>CAYMRJ010000065.1:0-2394 GCA_964392865.1 uncultured Staphylococcaceae bacterium | reverse complement strand
CCGTCACCGGTTTCGGTAGCGCCTGTTTCGGTGTCCGGGGTTTCGGAGGCCGCCTCGATGATAAGGGTGACATCCGTCGATCCGGCGGCACTGGTCATGGTGAGGGTATGCTCGCCCTCCTCAAGGGTATTGAGGTAAGTAGCAAGCAGAGTAAGCGTCGAGTTCCTCTGGTAGGTGTAGTGGGTATTGCTGGTCAATGTCTCCCCATCGACCGCAAATGTCATGCTGGTCTGTAGGCGAGGATCCAAACCGATGGTGAGATTCGAAGTAGAACCAAGGGTGTAGGTATAACTGGTCTCGGCCGGGACCGGGGCATAGTTGATGTCGTCATTGAGAAGCGAATCCGAGGTCACGGCCTTCCCGTTGATCTGGTTGAGGGTGATGGCCAAGGGATTATCGATGGAGCCGCTTTGGGCACCGATCCCGAAGTAGCCTTTGCCGTCACTGAAGGCTCCGAGGACGCTCATCTCCTGGACTAGGGGAGTTTCGTATTCGACACCGTTGAAGGAGAAGACCAAGTAATTGGTGATGAGGCCGCTCGTGGTGACCTGGCGGACGCTCATCTCGAAATGGATGTCCCCGGTCTTGTCAATGATGAGATCGTTCGTGGTCAACTGGCCGTCGTAGAAACGTCCGCAGGTCCCATCGATGAGGAAAGGCTGCAGATACGCCTGCGTTTCATTGAGTTCGCGGATGAGGAAGACGAAGCCCTTGTAATTGAGGATCGTCTCGTCTTCGGCGCTGCTGAAGAAGGTCGGATTGGCCATGATCGAGATGGCGTAGTAATTGAAGTTCTCGACCGTGTAGTCGACGCTGAAATCGATGACGTCCAGGGCTTCCCTGGTGTAGAGCAAGCCACTGCCGCTTTGGTCGGCCGTGCCGGAGTTCCCCCAAGCCGTGAAGCCGATGGTCTCTTCCCCTTCGACGACGCGGACGTTTTCGCCGCTTACGAAGCCCGAATCGGCCGAGACGTTCCCATACTTCTCGAGGAAGGCGGCTCTGGCCGCGTTGAGGGCTTCTTCGATCTCGGCTAGCACATCGGCTGATACATATCCCCTAAGGGATGTCGACATCGAGTTATAGGCCATCTCGGCTTCTCTCACTTCGGCAAGCGTCGAAGCGTTGTTCATGGCCGTCACGACTTCATTGACGATGGCCTCGTAGATCTCGCCGGCCGCTTCCTCGATGTCTTCGTAGAGGGCGGCGAAAGCGGACAGCAGTTGGTTGACTTCGCTTTGCTCGGCCTCGGTGAGCTCCAAGGCGCTGATCCAGCCATGGATCTCGGCGATCTTGTCGACCCTCTCCAAGGCGTCGTAGAGGGCCTCTTCGTCATCCAAGGTGATGTCGCTTAGCTTATCGACCTGATAATCAAGTAGAGCTATGTAAGCCTCGTTCCCAAAGGCCGTATGACCGGCGCTAAGAAGGCTATTCATCGCCGGATCGTAAGTCCGGCCGAGATAGACTTCGTCATGGTCATAGAGGCTAGACATGGCGATGGCATCGCCGATGGCGTATACCTCGATGAAATCATTGATGGTATTTAGAGTGGCGCTATTCACGGCCGCGGCGAAGGCTTCGACTTCCGCCTTGGCGGTATAGTAGGTCCCGCCTTCGGCGTAGTACTCCATGTCTTCGGCGTCCCTGACGTAGTTGACGATGAAGTAGGTATCGCCGCCATTGTAGCCGCCCCCGAAGTTCACGCAGAATTCATCGCTCAGATTGGCGAATATGACGTCGTAGTCGAAGGTGGCGCTGTAATCGTTGGCATACATCGTGACCCTGCCGCCGCTGACGGTCCAGCCGATGGTCAGGACATTGTCGGGGGTGCTGACGACTGCCCCGCTATAGGCATCGAGGAAGGTTTCGCTGCCATCGCCCCAGCCATCGATCGTGTAGTTATGGTCATAGCCGCCGCTAGGGCCCGTATTGAGGCAGACCATGACGACGTTCCTTTCGTCGTAGTAGGTGTATTTGACGACGTCCATCACCAGACCCGCCGAGGTTTCGCTCACGTAGCTGCCTTGGTCCCCGAAGGATAGGCCCATTATCTCCCCGTTCGGCCAGTCGGTCAGGTCGACCGACATTTCGAAGCGGTCGATGCCGAAAGTCGTGGGACCGTAGTCGCAGCGCTCGCCCCACCCCGAAGTCCCATGGACCGCGACCCTTTCGTCGTCGATCCTTTTGAAACCGAAGTCCGACGCCTGCCAGCGGCTCATCATGCAGCTGGCGTCGTCGACAGTCCCTTTGCTGGGATAATCAATCGTTTCGTCTGCGAGGCGGTTGATGGTAGGCCCGTTATGGGCAATGGCGTCATCGGCAGTCCCGGTGCCTCCGGAAAGAAAACCGAAAGCAAGCAAGAGAGCCGGCAAAACGGCAAATGCTTTTCTCATAGAA
>CAYMRJ010000064.1:0-2407 GCA_964392865.1 uncultured Staphylococcaceae bacterium | reverse complement strand
TCATAAACGCCGTCACGACCGACAAGAAGGAGATGAGCGAGCAGATCGCCGATGCGAAGCTCTTCGGGCATGCCATTTTGATCGTCGACGAAGTCCATCGCCTCGATAAGACGAAGCAGGATCTCTTGCTGCCCTACGTCGAAGACGGGACTTTCTTTTTGATCGGGGCGACGACGGCAAATCCCTATGTTTCGCTTTCGAGAGCCATCCGCTCGAGGACCCGCATTTTTGAGATCAAGCCCCTGACTCCAGATGAGGTCTATGAAGGCCTGAAGGCGGCTCTTGAGGCCAAGGAAGGCTACGCCGGGGAACTCAAGGTCAGCGACGAAGGCCTTCGCTACATCGCCAAACTTTCTGGCGGGGATCTCCGCTTTGGCTATAATTTCTTGGAGCAGGCCTATATCGGTTCCGAGAAAGGCAAGGAAGTCACTTTGGCCGATCTCGAAGAAATCGAGAGGGTACCGAATTACGCCTCGGACAAAGATGAGGAAGAGCATTACGACTCTGTTTCTGCTTTGCAGAAGTCGATAAGGGGACAGGACGTCGATGCTGCTTTGTATTACTTGGCGAGGCTTTGCGTTTCGGGTGATTTGGATAGCATCAAGAGGCGTCTATTGGTTACGGCCTACGAAGATATCGGATTGGCCAATCCGATGGCCGTCCTCCGTTGCCAGATGGCCATCGAAGCGGCCGAGCAGGTCGGCTTTCCGGAGGCCGTTATTCCGCTAGGGGATGCCGTCGTCGATTTGTGTTTGTCGCCTCATAGCAAATCGGGCTGCCAATCGATCCAGTCCGCCGTCGCCTATTGCGAGCAGACGCCCTCGCGGGTGCGCGAATACCTAAAACTAACTCCTGTTTCCTTGAAGGACGAAGACAAGTATCCATATGACCGTCCGGATCTATGGAGCAAGATGCTCTATCTCCCGGAAGGGATGGAAAAGGAACAGTTCTATCTCCCAAACGAGAAGACTATTTCAGCCTACGAAAAGGCCTTGATCGAGCAATACAAGAAGCTGAAGGCCGCCGGCCGTTCAGGCAACCTGAGGGAACTGAAGAAGACGAAGCCCGAATAGGGCGATTTCGGTGAAACCGCTTTCAATTTGCGCTTTTTTCGCAAGTCTGTAGAATGCGAAATTTCCTCCATTCGGAGGACGAACAGACCTAGAAAGGAGTACGAATATGTTCAAAGAGAAAACCGAAGATGTCCGTGCTTCCAGCGAAAGCCGCGAAGAAGCACTCATCGAGGAAATCGCTTCCAATTACGAAGAAGCGACCTTGATGTACCACCTTCCTTACGGGGACTTCTAGACAAGTCCCTTCTCGTAAAGGAAGCGCCCGCACCAATATAGGAGGCCAGCCAAGGTATCGACCTGGCTGGCTTTTTCCATCGGGCCCCTCGATTCCTGGTCTTCGACGACCGAAAGGCAGTAGGCCATATAGGCTGGGATTTCGCTATCCAAGATGCCGAAGCTATGGGTGATCTTCTTCGAGAAGGCTCTGGCCTCCGCCTTGTAGCGGTCGCCCCGGAGTATCTTCTTGATGGTCGTGATCATTTCCCTGACTGAATAAGGGATCAGGTAATCGAGATGGAGGGATGAGGCGACCATTTCAAGGGGCCTAAGCAAGACATCGACTTCCCGATCGAACTTCACGTAGCGGACCTTCATGAAGTTCTCGTAGTCCATGTATCGTCCGAGGGTATTTTTGGCTAGGTAGCGCATGAATTCATGTCCAAGTGCCCGGACTTCGTCATCCTTTTCGAAGGCGTATCGGTAGCCGTAATAGCCGCCGAACCGTTTGGCGGCATCGAGGTATCCCAAAGCCTTGTTGGCGGCGATTTTCTCGGGCCTGAAATCCCAGACCGTGCCGGTATCGCGGCTCGGGATGAGGACTTCGACGTTCGGCAAAGACAAGAGTTCGGGCTTCTGGGGGTATTCCGGAATCGAGCGGAGGACGATGGCCGTGACTTCTTCGGCCCCGAGTTCGAAAGCCAGGTCGATGGGCAGGTTGTTGGTATAGCCCCCATCTATGTATTTCTTCTTTTTGTATCTATGGATCGGGAATATCGGGAAGGCACTGGAGGAAGCGACGATCATCGGAACGATGTCCTCGGGCGGTATGTCGTTCAAAACGATATCGACTTCTTTGAGGCTCGGAAAAGCCGTGGTGACTATTCCGACTTTCTTCTCGTTTTCGGAAAAGGAATCGACGTCGAGGACCTCGCTTATCCATTCGACGAAGGGACTGATATCGGGCTTTTTGAGATGGAAAAAGCCCGAGACCATCGAGCGCACCCTCGGCCAGGCCGATTTCCAGTTGTCGTCGGTTTTCTTATAGGGGAGTTTTCCTCCCTTTACGACCCTTTCGGGCGTGACTTCGTCCCAGAGCTTTACGACATCGTCGTAGC
>CAYMRJ010000063.1:0-2451 GCA_964392865.1 uncultured Staphylococcaceae bacterium | reverse complement strand
TAAGCAGTGCGCGTTAAATATACGCACGTGCGAGGCTACTTGCAATCGGGAAGTTGGCCGAACAGCGATGATTTGGGCGATACTTCGATAAGCGAACTACCCAGTAAAAACCTTCGGATCAATCGAGGGGAATCGGTTTGCCATCCTCGGGGATGACGATGTTGCAGGAAGGAGCCAATTCCCGGAAAGCTTCGGGATTCTCGCCATGGACCGGGATGATACCCATCCGGGGATCGGTGATCCGGCAGACTTTCCTGATCGTCTCTGGATCGGCGTGGCCGCTGGTATGGAGATGGATGACCGGAAAGCCTTCGAGGAACTCTTTGAACTTCGGATTTGCATGCTCGCCTTCCAAATACCCGTCCCACATCGAATAGATGACGATGCAATCATCCCGGTATTTGTCCATCAATCGCTTGAATCCATCGCTGGCTCTGACAAACATCAGGAAGCCTCTGTCATCCATCCATTTTTGAAGCTTGTCGTTGATTTTGACGAAGGGATAAAACCCATACACTTCTGTTTCGCCTAAATCGGTAAACTCAGATTGGTTCCCGTGGTTCTTCCTCACCAATTCGAGAATTTCCTTTTGGTAATCATCGCAAAGGACGGGACGGCCGTAGGGGTTGGCCCAGAAGAATTCTAAAAGCCGTTCGACGTTCGTAGACGAACACAGAACGAAGACGTTCTTATGTTCCTTCATGATCTTTTCGGCTTCGGCTTTCAACTCCTTTTCGGTCATTGGCCTTGTTGCGGAACGCGAAAGCGTAGTTCCCTCGGAGATGAGCCAGTCGACCCGCCCAACTTGTTCCTCAATAGTGGGCAAGAGGTCTTCGCCTCTCTCTCCATGGCTACGGAAGTCCCCGGTGAAAAGGATGCGCCGCCCCTCGGCCTCGATCAGGAACATGTAGGCATCGAAGGCCGAATGGTCGACGGATAGGGGCTTGATCCTCATATCCCCGACATCGAGCCATTCCAAGGGTTCGAATGTCTCGGCCCTTTCCAAGGCGGCAACGCAGGCACCGTGCTCCTTCTTGAGGCTTTCGGCCGTGGACATATGGCCATGGAATTTCAAAGCAATATCACGGCAGGTTTTGCCCATGTACAAAGGAACATCGGGCAAAATGTGACCTATAAAGCCCATGTGGTCGGCGTGGTAATGCGTGAAGAAAACGCCTTGGCAGGGCTGGCCAGGCTCCGTTACACCGGGTATCGATGGAATCTCGATTTGGTCCGCCTCACTCCCTTCTTCGAGTGGCTTTCCCATATCGATGAAAATGCGGGTAGAGGATGTAGCGAATTCGGCGATGCAGCCGCCGATCTTTCCGCTCCCGCGATGAACGGTGAGATTAACATGGAGTCTCCAGGTTTCGTCCTGAACCTCGGCAAAGACCCATCTGCTTTCTTTGGAAGGCTCGACGGTGTAGACC
Organism: uncultured Staphylococcaceae bacterium; assembly: GCA_964392865.1. Classification (GTDB taxonomy): domain Bacteria; phylum Bacillota_I; class Bacilli_A; order RFN20; family CAG-826; genus UBA4951. Next base: position 1,021 of record CAYMRJ010000063.1, on the reverse strand, counting down.
TTGACATCAAGGCGCCTCAGAAAAGCTTTGATTTTCTTATCGGTTTCGTCTTTGGATTCGCAGATATTGCGGAACTTTTTGTAAATCCTGCTTCCGCGGTAAAAAAGGACGGCTTTATCAACTCTGTCGGCATTATCGATAGCTGGATGTGGGAAGACCTTCTCAGGTTTTTCACCCTCGACTTGCTTCCAATTCGCAGCGTTCGCGCCGCCGACTTGTTTCCAATAGGTATATATCTCCAAGAAGGCCTTTAGGGGGTGATCGCTATTGTCGTAGGTTTTACCGTTTGGGCGCTTCATCATCGCTTTGGCTTCCAAAATGGTCGCAGTCTTGGTCTTTTCATCGAACGCCACGAGATCGATATCCCCAAAGCCTTCTTGTTCTCTGGATATCCCAGGGGTTTTCAAAGGGACTTCATAATCAAAGATTTTTCCGAAAGGGTACTCAACTTTATTCTCGTTTGAATACCACAACGTCTTCTTGCAAATCCATTTTTCTTCCACGCAGTCCTTTTCGTTGGGGGGATCCTGTGGGTTCTGGTGGCCATCCATAATATCGGCAAACCCGTCCTTCTCGTCCCTCTTTCTCAAATGGGACTGCCTTATTGCCTCGAACAATTCGAAATTGTCATCTAGGACGCCGATATTGTCCTTAACGAAACTTGTCTTGATGTGCTTATAAATCTTTTGGGCCGGGAAACCTTCTATGTCCCCTTCTTTGCTTGTCTTGATAAAAATTTTTCCATCAGCGTTTACAGCCATTCGATATCCTCCGCTCTAAACGAAAACCGGTTTGGCAAAGCCTTCCTAAATCCTGGAATTCACTATAAAAGGATAGCCCCCCCATTTTTCCCAATTCAAGGGACACCCAAAAGAGCCTTGACCCCAAAAGCAAAAAGAAAAGGCGTGGCGCCTCTTCTTCGTGTCTTTCCAATCCTCCGCCCTCGCAGGCTTCGGGAAGGTAATCAGATGTTCTCGACGTTATGGTAGACGGCCTGGACGTCTTCGCAGTCGTCGAGATC
>CAYMRJ010000062.1:1090-2536 GCA_964392865.1 uncultured Staphylococcaceae bacterium | reverse complement strand
CTTAGGGACGCCTCTTGGCTTGCTCGCCAAGGAATGGGTTATTTATAAGGAAAAGACTTCTTATTTCAATGTTTAGTTAAGTAACCGTCTGGCCTTGCCGTATTTTCGTTAGGGTTTATCGGCTTTTTCTCTTCTCGATTTTGTACCGGTAAATTTGTTTAGCAACTAAGGTTTTTAATGTTTCCTGAATTTTAGCCGTTTTCTTCCCTTACATAAGAAAAGCCGGCCTCAAAGAGGCCGGCTCAGCAGGCAAAGGTTATCTCGAAGGCAGGCTTTCGATATAGATGCTAAGGGAACCGCCGTCGGTTTCGACTGCCAGCCTCACGAGGCAATCCCCGGAAGTCCATCTCTGGCTTTCTTGGTAAGTCCAGCCTTCGGCCCCGTTCATCTGTTTCTCGTAATCCTCCAGATGGGTAACGAGGTTGTCTTCATCGTTGTAGTCATAGAGATCGATGTTGAACGACGACGACCAAACATAGAGGATGCCGAACTCCCAATCGAAATCGGGGACCGGCAAGGTAACGCCTTCGGCCGCTCCGCAGAGGGATAGATATTCGTTGATGGTATCCGTAGGCCAGCTGACGACATAGGAGTCATCGAGAGGCGCGACGTAAAGGATGGTTCCTCCGTAGTAATCGCTGTAGTAGACGCTTACCATGAAGGAAGCATCGGGATGGGCATAGAATTCCGTTCCGTAGGACGAAGAATAATAGATCCTTCGGAAATCGTTCTCCTTCAAGGTCTCTACGTAGGCATCGGCGGCATCGACTCCGAAGGCACAGAGAAAGAAGGAATAATCATCATCATAGAAGTCGATGGCGTAGCTTTCGGCCCCGTCGATGGAAGGAAGGGCAACGCTTTCCTCTCCCCCGGCGATGAGGTCGAGGAGATCGGCGACCTCCTCTTCCGGCCACTCGAACTCATAGCAGGAATTGGGATAGACGTCGACCCAGGTATATCCGTAACCGCCGTAATCGTTATAGGTACTGATCAAAATGAACAAGGTTCCGTCTTCCGATACGTATGTGGCGTAATTCGAAACGACGGTCGTGCTTTCGAGAAGCCTATAACCGGCGGCCAGGACGGCCTCGGCATAACCGGTGAAGTCCCCGTCGGCCATGATCTGGACCTTATTGACAGAGCCGGAGCCGAAATGATCAAAGGCGATGTCGTCATAGACCTGGAAGGTCAAACCTTCGACCAAATCGGCGCTGGGTACCGGAATGCTCGTGATGGTTGTCCATTCGGCAAGCGTATCTTCCATAAGGGCGCTTATTTCATCGGCCGGCCAATTCTCGGGAATCTCGACTTCCGATTCCGTCGAAATAGAGGAATCGGTGTTTTCTATAGTTTCGGTTGAGCCCATAGATGTCTCGGGGACTGTTCCGCCGCAGGCGGAAAGAACCAAAGCGGATATCCCGAGCAAAAGAGTGATTTTCTTATTCA
>CAYMRJ010000062.1:0-1080 GCA_964392865.1 uncultured Staphylococcaceae bacterium | reverse complement strand
GCAAGCGTATCTTCCATATGGGTGCTTATTTCATCGGCCGGCCATTTCTCGGGAATCTCGCTTTCCGATTCCGTCGAAATAGAGGAATCGGCATCTATCGATAAATCTTCGGTTTCGGTTGAGTCCATAGATGTCTCGGGGACCGTTCCGCCGCAGGCGGATAAAACCAAAGCAGAGATCCCGAGCAAAAGGCTGATTTTCTTATTCATAAAGCATTCCTTACCTAGGAAGGATTATATCCCTAGATTTTGGCTTTGGCCTTCTTCAGGGCCTTGCCATGCGTATAAATGGTATAGATTCCAGCCGTAAGGCTGGCGATGACGGCAAGGCCGCCGACGATGAAGTTAAGGGCCGACATGTCGGTCCCATCCCCGAAGGTACTTTCCAGCATGACGGCGAGAGTCACCATCGAGAAGACGGCGTCGCAGAAGTTGATGGAGATCAAAGCCCCAACGATCGGGTCCTTCCCTTTCTTCTTCTGGAGGGCGGCCATATGGATGGTCCTCCCTAGCTTATAGAAGGTGTAGCAGGCGACCGCCAAGGCGTAGTAGACACCCGAGATCCCCGGCCGCCCGACGATGAGGATCGTCCCCAAGATGGAGGAGATAACCATGCTGAGGATGAGGGAGAGGATCCCTGAGCGGAAGGCGATCTTCTCCTTCTCGTAATTCATCCTCTCTTTGTCCTCGGCGTACTTCTCCTCGGCCTTGTAGCCGGAGTACAAAGCCTGGAGCCTCGCTAGTAGCAAAGTCATGTAATAGGTGGCCATCGCTCCGTACCAAGGAGAAGAGGTAAGAAGCGACATCACGAGATTGAAGACGGCGAAGGCCAGGGACACCAATGTCCCGATCGTCGTTACCCTATAGGCCCTCGGGGAAACGCCCTTGCTTTTGGTCCCCTTGAGCCGCTCCTTGAAGTAGGCGCCCAAGACCAAGAGGAGATAGACCCCGATGATGGCGAGGGGCAAAAAGAAGCCGATGGCAGGATATCCGTTATCGAAAGAAAACAAACTGGTAACGGCGCCCGCCAAAAGCATGACCTCGAGGTAGATCAAAGCCATGAGGACGATGACGTTGGGCC
>CAYMRJ010000061.1:0-2548 GCA_964392865.1 uncultured Staphylococcaceae bacterium | reverse complement strand
GGGAAGAAGCAGAAGCGCCGCTTCGGGGTCTTCACCTTGCTCGGGGCCGTCGGCCTAATCCTCGGCATTGCCCTCCAGCTTTCCGGGACGGCCATCTGCGAAGCGGCTTTCGGTATCGATCTCGGTGATTTGACCGTCGGAGCCTTCGAAATCATCTCGAGCGGCGAATACATGACCATCATCGCCTTCACCATCGTCTTCGTCATCAAGACGGCCGTGACGATGGTCTATAACTACGTCAGCCGAAAACTGATTCTTTTCAAGAATCCGGAAGGAAAGAAGGAATAGCCCTTATCAATCGTCCCTGTAGAGGACGTAGATGTTATCGACTTTGCTTTGGACCTCTTCGCCGGGGTCTTCGTAGTTCTCGCACATCGACATGATGACTTCTTCGGGAACCCACTTTTCCTCGTCCCTGGCGTGGTTCCTATTTAGGCAATCCGAGTAGTCATGCATCTTCAGGAGATAGAGGTCGATCTGATCGAGCTTCGGAAGGCGGTCGATGAAATAGAGGCGCCTTTCGTCGTATAGCATCGTCGTATCGTAGATGACGGTCACGTCATCGCTTTGCTCATAGGCTTCCTTGGCCAGATCGATCATCTTGTCGTAGATGGGGATCATGTTCTTGCCGGGCAAGAAGGCTTTGTAGGAGCCGCACATTTCCTTGCGGACTTCGTCGGCGGCGATGACTATGCAGTGCTCCTCCGGGTGTTCGGCTACATAGCGCCGGCAGAAGGTCGATTTCCCGATTCCGGCCGGACCGCAGACGAGGATTAGTTTTTTCACGGCCAAATCATAGGACTTTGGATATAAATATCCAATGGAAAATGAGCCCTTTTTAGTCCTTTAAATGGGCTTTCCCATAATTTATTTTTGGCCGGGGAGAGAATTAGGGGGATTCACAAGTGACCAAGGAAGAAATTCTAAAAAGCGCATCGGAAGAAGGCGTCCGCTACGTCAGACTTCAGTTCACCGACATTCTCGGGGCCATCAAGGCCGTCGAGATTTCGGTCAGCCAACTAGAAAGCGCCCTCAACAACAAAATCATGTTCGACGGCTCTTCGATCGAAGGCTTCGTCCGCATCAAGGAGGCCGATATGTATCTAAGGCCCGACCTCGATACCTGGATGGTCCTCGGCTTCGAAGACGAAAAATACGGGAAGATCGCCCGTTTGGTCTGCGACGTCTATAACGGCAACGGGGAACCCTTCGCCGGGGATCCGCGCTACATCCTTAAGCAAGCCGTCAAGAAGATGCAGGAGCACGGCATCGAGCAGTTAGACGTCGGCTTCGAACCGGAATTCTTCCTCTTCAAACTAGACGATAACGGCCACCCGATCATCGAACCGATCGACCAGGCCGGGTATTTCGACCTTTCGCCCATCGATGGCGGCGAATACGTCAGAAGGAACATCGCCATCGAACTCGAGAAGCTCGGTTTCAAGGTCCAGACCGCCCACCACGAAGTCGCCCCCGGCCAAAACGAGATCAACTTCCGCTTCGCCGACGTCGTCCATGCCTGCGACAACGTCCAGACCTTCAAGCAGGTCGTGAAATTCATCGCCAAGAAGAACGGCTACCTCGCTACCTTCATGCCGAAGCCCATCGCCGGCATCAACGGTTCGGGGATGCACACCAACTGCTCCCTTAGCGACGGGAACGGCAACAACCTCTTCAGCGATCCGAAGGACCCGATGGGCCTTAGCCTCTTGGCCCGCAAGTGGATCAGCGGCGTCCTTAAGCACGCCCGCGGCTTTGCCGCTCTTACCAATCCGACGGTCAACTCCTACAAGCGCCTCATTCCTGGCTACGAAGCCCCCTGCTACGCCTGCTGGAGCGACGCAAATCGCTCGGCTTTGATCCGAATTCCGAAAGAAAGGGGAGCCTCCAGCCGCGCCGAAATCCGCTGCGTCGACCCGACCGCCAACCCCTATCTCGCCCTTACGGCCATCTTGGCTTCCGGCATGGACGGGATCCTCAACATAAAGGAAGAGGATCTTGTCCCGCCCGTCTACGAGAACATCTTCACGATGAGCCGGGAAGATAGGGAAGCCCAAGGGATCTTCAATCTTCCGGAAAACCTCAAGGACGCCATCAAGGCCCTGAAGGAAGACGACCTCATGAAGAAGGTCCTCGGTCCCCATTGCTATGAGAAATACCTCGAGGCCAAGGAAGTCGAATGGGACGCCTACCGCTGCCTCGTCACCGATTGGGAAATCAAAACCTACATCAATAGATGAGATTCCTCATTGCCGGAGGTTCTGCCTCCGGCATTTATAGCGCCTTCCTTCTCAAAAGCGCCTTTCCGAGCGCCGAAGTCCATATCTTCGATAAGGAATCCAAGCTTGGGAAGAAGCTTTATGCGACGGGGAACGGGCACTGCAACATCGCCAACGCTTCGCTAGATCCTAGGGCCTATAACCATCCCGATTTCATCAGGCGCGTCCTGAAGAAATACGAAGTCCAAGACCTCATCGACCTTTTCGGCGATCTCGGAGTCGATATGACCCAGGACGGAGATTTGATCTATCCGACGTCTTTTAGCGCT
>CAYMRJ010000060.1:0-2583 GCA_964392865.1 uncultured Staphylococcaceae bacterium | reverse complement strand
GAGCGCGTCACCTGGGCGGCCCTTTGCTCCTGGGAGGTTCTTGGCTATAACTTCAACACCACCTTCATCAGGAACATGGAAGACGTCCAAAACGGCGATAAGACCGTGGAGACTTTGTGCACCACTTTGGCCAATTCCATCAGCAACACCATCAACACCTACATGTATACGGAGGGCTGGGATACCTCGGCCTGGTAAGTCTTATGAAAAAGGATAGGCGGGTAGAAAAGCACATAAGGGAAAGAAGAAGGCGGCGCTATAACTATTGGGCCTATATTTGGATATTGCCCGCCGCCATCTTGATCCTCGTCTTTTCCGCCTATCCTTTGATCAACTCCTTCATCCTCGCCTTTACCGATACTTCGGGATCGGGATACGGGAACTTCGTCGGCTTCGATAACTTCATAGAACTCTTCCAAGACGAGATCTTCTGGATCTGCATGGAAAACGTCCTGCTGTTTACCGTAGTCGGCATCGTCTGCGGGAACCTCATGACGATCCTATTGGCCGAGATGCTCTTCAATTTGAAGTTCAAGAAGTGCGCGACGGTCTTGAGGATCTTCTTCATCCTTCCGGTCTTAGTCCCTAGCGTCGTCGTTCTCCTTGTTTGGGAAAACCTGATATTCAGCAGCAACGGCTTCCTGAACCAGATCCTCATGGCGATGGGCGAGGAGCCGATCGCTTGGTACTTCGATAATCCTTACGACAAGTTCGCCATCATCATGACGAGCTTCCCGTGGGTGGGCGGCACTTCGTTCTTGATCTATCTCGCCGGCCTCCAAGGCATCAATAAGTCGGTCTACGAGGCTGCAAAGCTAGATGGCATCAAGGGGCTTAGAAGGGTCTTCAGGATCGACCTGCCCCTTATCAAAGGACAACTCAAATACTTCCTCATCATGGGCGTCATCGGAGGACTTCAGAACTTCAACATACAGCTGATCGTCACTAGTTCAGGGCCAGGTACATCCAATAGCGTCAACGTACCCGGCTACTACATCTTCCAGCTGGCCTGGAGCGGGGAATATGACATCCGCTACGGCTATGCCTCGGCCATAGGCGTCATCATCTTCATCATCACCATCGGGTTCTCGATCGCCAACTTCAGGCGGAACAAAAAGGCGGTAGTGGCATGAAAAGAGAGAAGCATCTTATAAGGCGCTACCTGCCGCACGTCATCATCCTCATCTGCATATTGCTCCTTTTAGTGATGACTTTGTTCCCGCTATATCTCCTCATCCTCAACTCATTCAAGACCTATACCGACAATCCCCTCGAGTGGCCGAGCGCTGCAGACGGCAATCCCTTTACGACCGAGGGCTATGCCCTCGTTTGGGAATACATCAAAGGGAACTTCGTTAACTCCCTTGTCATCACTTTGGCGGTCAGCATCGGGACCACTTTGTTCGGCTCGATGGCCGGCTACGCCTTCGCCCGCTACGAGTTCCCCTTCAAGAACGCCCTCTTCATCGGGGTCTTGGCCTTCATGATGGTCCCGGGCCTTCTGACCCTTATTTCCCGCTATTCCTTGGTCGTCGATTTGGGTTTGAACAACAACATCTGGGGCGTCATCCTTCCGCAGATATCGGGCTCCCTTCCTTTCGCGACCTTCTTAACCCGCACCTTCTTCCAGAGCCTTCCGCCCGAGATGTTCGAGGCGGCGAGGATGGACGGGATGGGGGAGACCAAGAAGTTCACCAAACTCGTGGTCCCACTTTCTCAGCCCATCATCATCACCCTCTTGGTCCAGACCTTCGTCTCCCAATGGAACGACTACCTTTGGAGCAGGATCGTCCTTCAAAGCGAAGACCTCCAGACCCTGCCCGTCGTCTTGGTTACTTTGACCGATACGCTTGGCCAGATTTCCTACTGCATACCATTCGCGGGATACGTTCTTAGTGCCATCCCCTTGGTCATCATCTTCATCATCGGCAACAAGAAATTCATCGAAGGCATGACGAGCGGCGCCTTCAAGATGTAGGAGGAATACCTATGAACAAAAAGACACTGATAACCCTCTTGGCTCCCTTGCTCTTCGCCTTGGGCGCCTGCGGAGGCGATACGAGCAGCACCGCCAATTCAAGCAATTTATCCGGCACATCCATCGAACTCTTTCCGGATACCCATTTCGAAAACGGCTTTCTGGCCATCCCGGCCACGAGGGCTTTCTTGGACGGCAGCTACCCCGAGAACGACTGGAACGCGAATGTCTATCTGAAGTACGACGAGAATACCGGAAGCCCCTCGTGGCAACTGCAGCAGATCGGGTGCATCTACGATCTCAACGACGTCTATAACCCGATGACCGATGCCTATCCCGAGTACGAGGATCCCTATTACAAGTTCGAAGGGGTCAGCAACTACGTCTATGTAGACACCACAGGAGGAGAACTTGTCCTAGGTCTCAATGCTTCGCTTGAATATGAAGAGCCGAGGACCAGCGGCGACTGGTGCCATATCCTCATCACCTCGGGGCTTACCGAGACGGTCCAGCTTAGCGAACTAAGAAGCCTCAATTTCACCATCGACTTCGAACTCAGCTGCGAAATGAAGATGAGCGAAAGCGAATTCGACTCATCGCTACAT
>CAYMRJ010000059.1:0-2583 GCA_964392865.1 uncultured Staphylococcaceae bacterium | reverse complement strand
CCCTCCTCGATAGCGATTTCATGATCGCCCTGACGATGCATGAGCTCTATAGGGAATACCGCCCCGATCACAAACCGCACCTGAAGGACATGCTGGCCTTTTCCGGTCCGCCTCTACTCATGACCATGAAGCAAGAATTCCCGGATATGGATCCGGAGTTCATGCGGCAGGAATTCGTGAAGCGTTCGAAGAAGTATTACGAGGATACGGCCTGCCTTTATCCGGGCGCTGCGGAGTTTTTGGCTTATCTTAAGGAAAAAGGCGCAAAACTCGGCTTAGTCACCAGCAAGATGCGCCAGGCGACCGTCCTTTCCCTAGATTTGGTAAACCTCCAAAGCACCTTCGATGCCGTCGTGGCCGGGGATGACGTGGCCCATAACAAACCGGATCCCGAGCCCTTGGCGCTTTGCCTCGAGATGATGGGGCATGACGGCTCTTTGAAAGATGTCCTTTATGTCGGCGATTCGGAGTTCGATGAGAGGGCCGCCATTGCCCTCGGCGTCGATTACGCGAGGGCCTGCTTCGCGCCCCGGAAGACCTTGCCCGATTTCACTCCAAAGTATTCCTTTTCTTCGTATGATGAATTGAAGGACGCGATCGATGGATAGATTTGATTACGCGATCATCGGGGCCGGCCCGGCAGGGCTAAGCGCCGCCATATATTTGGGCCGCTCGGCCCTAAAGGGCATCGTTTTCGAAGGCAGTGTCCCCGGCGGGAAGCTCGTCGATATAAACCGGATCGACAACTATCCCGGGAACCCCGGCATCTCCGGAACCGATTTGGCCTTATCGATGCTAAAAGGGGCAAGCGAGGCCGGAGCCAAGTTCATCTACGAGAAAGCGACCTCGATAGATCGCTACGAAGACGGCTTCAAGGTTTCGGCCGAAAGAGGGGCTATCCTTGCTTCCTATGTCATCTTGGCCTCCGGCCTTTCGAATCAGGGCAAGCCTCTAGAAAACGAAAAGCGCTTCTTGGGGAAGGGGATCAGCCGCTGCGCGACCTGCGACGGAGCCTTCTACCGCAATGAAGACGTTGCTTTGCTCGGCAATGGCGAGAAGCCTCTGACCGAGGCCCTTTATCTCGCCGGCCTTTGCAGCAAGGTCACGCTTCTATGCCCGGACGACGAACTCAAAGGGAGCGAGGATACGGTCGAGGCCATCAAGGCCAATAGAAAGATAGAGATTGTTTATAACGCCAAGCCCTTGGCCTACGTCGCCAGCGATGACGGAGAACGGGCCGCGGCCGTCATCTATGAAATAGAGGGGGAGAAGAAGACCCTCCTAGCCAAAGCCTTCTTTGCCTACGGGGCGGAGGAAGGGCCTTATTCCTTGGTCGAGTCCCTGAAGCCCGAAAGGAAGGGCATATATCTTTCGGTGAATCCGGAAACGAAAGAAACAACGGTCAAAGGCCTATATGCCGTCGGCGATGCCTCGTATTCGCCTCTGAAGCAGATCGTGACCGCGACCTCGGACGGGGCCTTGGCGGCCTGGGCCATCATCAAGGAAGAGGGCAAGAAAGCCAAATTGCCATAGGGGTAGATGGGCGGCTTGGGCTATCATTGAAGGGATGGAAGAAGAGAAGATCCACATAGTGCTCCTAAGCGGCGTGGCCGGAGCCGGGAAGACGACGGCCTCCTTCGCCTTCGAAGCCGCCGGATATTACGTCATGGAAGATCTTCCGATGAAGATGCTTCCGGGCGCCCTTTCGCTCTTCAAATCCGAAAGGTCGGCCTATCCGAGGGTCGCCTTCATCCTTCCTTTGCGGAACGTCGAGAAGGCCATAAGCCTTATTCAAGAAGAGCCGGATTTCGAACTCCTTTGCATCGGCTTGGTCTCGAGGCCGGATGTCTTGCTTAGCCGCTACAAATTGACCAGAAGGATCCATCCTTTGATGACCAGCGGCCATAGCCTCGAAGAAGCCATCGACATCGATGGCGAAAACCTCGAAGAGGTCAGAAGCCGCTTCGACGTCTTCATCGATACGAGCGAACTCTCGGAAATGCAGCTGCGTTCCCGGCTCAGAGAACTATTGAACAAAGACAAGTCCAAGAGGCCCCTTTCCGTCATCTTCACCTCGTTCGGCTATAAGTTCGGCGTTCCATTGGACGCCGATACGGCGATCGACGCCCGCGTCCTCAAGAATCCCTATTGGGTCAAGGGTTTAGACAAACTTACGGGCCTAGACCAGGAAGTCATCGACTTCATCGAGAAGGATCCGAAGACGGAAAAACTGCTCAACGCCGCTTATGCCTATCTCGATACCTTCCTTGAGCTTTGCGTCCAAGACGGGCGCGAGTTCGTCTCCGTCGGGGTCGGCTGCTCGGGCGGCCAGCACCGCTCGGTCTACGTGGCCGAGAAGCTCTACGAGCGCTATAGCAAGCTATACCAGGCCAGCCTCATCCATCGCGAAGTGAAGCGCTGGGCGAAATAGCCTTCCTCCACTCTGAAAGCCAAGGCCGGTAGCGGCCTTTTTTGATGCGGATAGGGATATCGGATTGGGAAACCGATATCCAAATCGGAGGAAAAAGGGACCAACTGGCCGATTTGCCCCTACTTATTAGTGAGAAGTAGTCCTTCTCGCCC
>CAYMRJ010000058.1:0-2583 GCA_964392865.1 uncultured Staphylococcaceae bacterium | reverse complement strand
AAGTCATCGCGGTAGAGGAAGTGAAGGAGGCCGTAAGGGACGCGAGGCGCTCGTCCGAAGAAAACGGCATCCGCAATTTCTCGATCGTCGAAGAGGATGCGACCCTCTTCATCGAAAAGCTGGCCAAGGCAAAAGAGAAGATCGACGTCTTGGTCATGGATCCCCCGAGGAAAGGCTCGACTCCCCGTTTCCTCATAGCGGCCAAAAGCCTTAGGCCCCGGACCATCATCTACGTCTCATGCAATCCCGGAACCTTGGCTAGAGACCTCGTTTCCTTGATCGATGACTACGAAATAAAAAGCATCCGGCCTTTCGATATGTTCCCCAGGACCCACCACGTCGAGACTTGCGTTTTCTTGGAATCCAGAGGATTTTAAGAAATACAAGGAAGGGGATTCCTATGGAGAAGAAGAACATCGCTTTGGCTTTACTGGCCCTTATTGCGCTTCCTTTGGCCGGCTGCGGCGGCGATTCTTCGGCCAGTTCTTCCGAAGAACTTTTCGCAAGCAACGTTTCGGAAACCTTTTTCCTTTCCGAGGACTTGGATCCATACGAGGCGTTTCCGGAATCCGAGACGCTACCTAGCCTTGTCTTCTTCGATGGCTTCGAAACATATGAAGCCCTCGAGGAAAAAGTGGAATCGCTATTAACGGAAAACCAACTTGCGACTATCTCCGATGGTATGGGGGAGATCGCCGAATATATGTCTTCTTCCGATGACTACATATTTCTTGTCTGGCAGATCTTTATGACCGGCAACGCCGGAAGATGGTTTGATTTTTATGACAACACCCTAACGAGCCATCAGGCCTACGATTGCTACGTAACTTTTTGGGTAAGGTATACCTTCGACGTTGTTATCGTTCCCCGCGATATCGTCGATGATTTCGATTCCGTCGCTTTTGCTGCCCAAGAACACAGCGTTTGTACGGCGAGTATTGGTTGAAGAAATGATGATGAGGCAAAAACGCGGATTTCAGCCCCTCCTCGGATGCTTGGCCCTTATCGCCCTTCCTTTATTTGGCTGCGCCGCCGGCTCTTCATCCGATGCCTCCGCGACCGGTTCGGAAGATAGTTCCGACATCACCGCCACCTCTACTTTCTCCGTGCCTTCCTATGAGCAGAACATCTCGGCGGTTTTCGAGGTCGATGCCTTTTTCGCTTGGGATCTCCTAAGTTCCGAAAGGCCTTATATATTCGAGTCTTTCGAGGATTACGAATCCTTCGAAGAAGGCGTCTATGAAGCGATTCCGGAAGACAATCGCGACGTAGGCTTCGAATCCGGCCTCGAACCGATAAAGGCCCACTTCGAAGAGACGAACGACTACCTATTCCTCGTCTGCGAGTGCCTCAACGGGTCTAGCAATGCCGGGCATGGCTATGTCTTCGAAGACGACGTCTTGACGAGTTATACCTACTATTATTGCTATGTGACTACGGATATGTACGCCCCGGTCGAAGTCGTCGCCGTTTCCCGCGATATGGTCGGGGATCTAAGCGCCGTTACCTTCGAAAGCCTCGACTTATCGGTCTGCGATTACTGTTCCTGGGGCTACTGCTAGAGTTTTGCCTTTGCACTCCGGAAAAGGTGTAATTCTACGTATTTTCCGGAGTAGCCCAATGAAGCCGATCGATTCGGCTAAACTATAGGCATGCCTTTGCTTTCCTTGGTCATTCCCTGCTACGGATCGGAAAAGTACATAGACGAGAACCTTAATAGCGTTCTCCTCTCTTTATCCTCCTCGCCCATCGAATGCGAAGTCATATACACAATTGATCCCAAAGAAGGGGACGGCACGGTAGAGATACTCAAGAAGCGGATCGGGGAAGATCATCGCTTCATGATATCGGTGAACGACGCTCCTCTAGGGCCGGGCGGGAACCGCCTCAAAGGCGTCTCTCTCGCCAAAGGCGAGTTTGTCGCCTTCCTCGATTCCGATGACTTGCTGGAGATCGATTTCTTCTCGACTCTTGGGCCGATCCTCGAGGAAGGGAAATACGACCTGGTCGGCTATTCGAATTATTACCTGAAGGGGAATAGGAAAAGGAAGGCCTGCCTAAGGCCGGCCTACGAAGGATCGTCTTTGGGCTTCCTAAGGAAGATGTTCTCCGACTTCGGAGTCAGGAGCTTCTTCTGGACGAAGGCCATCAGGAAAGACCTATTGCTGATAGACGATATGCCCGTCCTCTCCTTCATGGAGGACTACGTCTCTTTGGGGATCGCCATCCCCAAGGCAGAGAAGTGCCTTCTTCTAAAGAAGGCCTTGGTTACCTATAGGAAAGGGAATGAGAACGCGGTGACGAGCAAGGCCGGGAAGGATAGGTATCCTTTGTCGGTCTTGGCGTTCGCTACTCTTCGCCATTACTACGAGGAGCATGGCCTATATAAGGAACTGGATGCCTTCTTGTCCAAGAAGAATCGCCATAGCCTGAGCCTATCCTATAACCGCCGGATATCCCTTAAGTCTGGCCTCGATAGGCAAAGCCTTATGGAGGCCGACGCCTTAAGGAAAGCGGTCCTGGGGAAAAAGCCCATCAAGGAAGCCTATCCTTCATTCGTAGAGGCTTACGAAAACCTCCTGA
>CAYMRJ010000057.1:1259-2603 GCA_964392865.1 uncultured Staphylococcaceae bacterium | reverse complement strand
CCGCCGCCGAGACCGGCGCCCCTTTGGCGACCGACGGCGTCGATTTCGTCGATGAAGATGAGGCAGGGGGCCGTCTGCTTGGCTTTGCGGAAGAGATCGCGGACGCGGCTAGCGCCGACGCCGACGAACATCTCTACGAAGTCGGAACCCGAGATGCTATAGAAAGGGACCCCGGCTTCGCCGGCGACCGCTTTGGCTAATAGAGTCTTACCGGTACCGGGAGGACCGATGAGGAGGACGCCCTTAGGCAGGCGGGCACCGAATTTGGAGAACTTTTCCGGAGCCTTGAGGTATTCGACGAGCTCGACCATCTCGGCCTTCTCTTCGTCGCAGCCGGCGACGTCGTCGAACTTGACCTTGGTCTCGTTTTCCTTCCTGGCCGGGGACTTGCTGAAGTCCATGGCCTGCTTGTTGCTATTGCCGATGCTGGAGAAGCTCCGGAATAGGAAGAAGATCAAAACGGCCATGATGAGGAGCCAGATGATGGTCGGGCCCCAGGATTCCCACCAGGTCGTGTCGTAAGCGCTATTGACGGTGAAGTAGCTATAGCTAGATGAAGCGTAGCCGGAGTAATTGCTCGTCGAATCGGCTTCGGCGCTCAGGGCGCAGAACTCCTTCCACTCGGCGACCTTCTTCTCGAAGAGGGTGCTGTAGGAGTAGTGGTAGAGGACGCCCGAATCGTTGTAGTAGAGACCGGTATCGTACTCTTCGCCTTCGGTCACTTCGCCGACGGCCCACTCGTCTTCCCAGCGGCTAAGGGGGATATCGACGGTGTAGGAGTATTGGCTGAGGGATCCGTTGCTTTCGCCGACATAGGCGCCGCTGACATCCACGACTTCGCCGCCGATCGAGGCGGTGACGTTCATGACGTAGTAGTCGCCGGTATAAGAGGTGCCGGTGATGCTATTGATGTTTTCGCTCGTGGCGGCGAAGAAGTAGCTATCCAGCTGATCGACGTAAAGGGTCAGGGAGGAGCTGCTGAAGGCGCTCACTATCCAATAGATGACCAGAAAGAGGACGACGGCCATCAGGATGTAAGGCAGTATGGTTGAGAAGGTGCTTTTCTTCGGCGTGTTGTTGTTCATAAGCGTCGGTTATTCCTAAGTTGATATCGGCTATATAGGGTCGGCACGCGCAACGTTATATCACGGCGTGAATATTTTCAATGATTATAAATCATCCTTTCCTCGCGGGGCGGATCTTAAGCCTATTTGGCAGCTCGCCGCCGTAGGGCGGAATATAGAGGATCCGGCCGTCATTTGCGACGATAAGCGGCCATCTGGGGTACTCGCTTTCGGGCATCTTCCACTCGCCGTAAAGGGTTTTGACGAACTGGAGGCGGTC
>CAYMRJ010000057.1:0-1159 GCA_964392865.1 uncultured Staphylococcaceae bacterium | reverse complement strand
GAATCGAAGAGTTCGCCGTTTAGGCACATCTTCCTGATCGAAGAGAGCTTCCTCGGAGTCAGGACGATGTCCTCCTCGCCTTTGTTGGTGAAGGCGATGAGGGCTTCGGTGAACTCGTCTTCGTCGAGGGCGATGATCTCGCGGATATTTAGGGAATAGAGGCCTTCGGCCTGCTCGGCGATGCTATTGAAGTAGGTCAGCTTTTCGTTGTTGGCCGAGCGGATTTCATCCATCAGGCGGCCGCGCTCGATCTCGTCCATGTTGTCGATGACCGTGCGGCGGATATCGCTATGGGTGCGGGAGCGCTCGAATTCGGTCATGGCCCGGCTATAGGGGACCGAGTGCTCTTGCAGATATTCGATGACGTCGTCGTAGGTATAGGGAAGCAAAGGCCTAACGACGATCATGCCGCTATAGGTATTGATTTCGTTTAGGCCGTAGCGCTCGACCTTTTCGCCGGCGCCTTTCTGCCTTAGATACGTCTCAAGCAAATCGTCTTGGGTATGGGCGACGAACAAAGCCGCCGCATCGTACTTGGCGTACATCTCTTCGAAGAAGGTGTAGCGCACCCTTCTGGCCCACTGGGCGTAGTTTTCGTTTTCCTTGGCCCCGACCTCAAGGGCGTCGAAGACTTCGATGACGAGACCTTTCTCGGCGCAGTACTCCTTGATGCCGATGAGATCCTCGTCGTGGCTAGGGGCCTGCTGGTAATCGATGAACAAAACGACCGGGTGGCAGCCCCTGTTCACGAGGACATCGAGAAGGGCCATCGACTGGGCGGCGAAGGAACAGGCCAGAAGGTAATTCCTTCCCTTGATTACTTTGTATTGCATATCTCTAGGCCTCCTTCCTTAATTCCGCGTCTTCGATGATTTCATACATCCCTTCGGCCTCGGCTTTGCCGGCGAAGGGCCTTAGGTCTTTGACTTCCACCTTGATGAAGCGCCGCCCCATCTCGATGGCGATGATATCGCCTTCTCTTAGAGTGAAACTGGGTTTCACCGGCTTCCCGCCGACCTTCACGAGCCCGGCGTCGCATAGGGCCCTTGCCGTCTCCCGCCTTTTCACAAGGCGACTGACTTTCAGGTACTTATCGATCCGCACGGGGTAAGTCTAACACAAGGGGGATAAGGCAAGCCTTATTTGCTTCGGGCGACCC
>CAYMRJ010000056.1:0-2622 GCA_964392865.1 uncultured Staphylococcaceae bacterium | reverse complement strand
TCTATTCGGCCCTTGGGGCCTTTTTTCATGCTTCTGCCTTTTTGGCACATAGACCTCTGGTCTAACATGGAGCCATGAACGAATTCCGGGTCGGGGAGTTTCGCCTTAGCGCCCCATATAAAGACGTTTTCCGCATCGAGTTCGATCCGAAGGAAGCCTTCGATCGGAGAGGGACATTGTTCGCTCCTCGAACAGGCAAGGAAGAAGCTGGCGATTTCGAAGTCTTTCTGGAAGGTAGCCTCGTTAAGGCCCATTACGGTGTCTATGAGATCTCTTTCGATTTGGAAAAAGGCTTCGAAAACCTAGTCGTCCAATCGGATGGGAAGGATATCCATCTGGATATCCCGACCAAAAATAGCGGCGAACTTCCTTTTCCTAATGCAACGCCAAAAGTATTCGCCCTTTTGGATTCTCCGAAGGTCTACGTGCCCGAAGCCGGCTACTTTGCTCAGAAAGGCCTTAAGGACAATGGCTTCGTATTCGATAAAGAGGCCAAAGATCTGTATCTGATTTTCTGTGGAGGCGATTGGCGACTCCTGAGGAAGGCGTACATCGCTATTACAGGACCTAGTGAACTCGTTTCTTTCAGCGCCCTCGGAGCTTGGGATTCGAAGTATTTCGAATACGATGACGCGAGCATCCAAGAGGAAATCGATCTCTATAAGAAGCACGGATTGCCTTTGGACAATTTCGTCATCGATACCGATTGGCGTTCTCCGGAAAACAACGGGGCCGGCTACAAGGTCAACGAGAAGGATTTTCCCGATATCAGGAAGACCTTCGAAAACATCCATTCGGAGAATCTGACGGTCATGTTCAATGACCATCCGGAACCGGTCAACGGAGCTGAAAACGCCTTCGACCCGAAGGAAGTGGAGTTCAGAGAAAGCAATCTCCGGAACCTATTGGAACTCGGTTTGGATTATTGGTGGTACGACCGCAACTGGTGGACCCGCCTCAAAAGCCCGATAGATGGTTTGGCGCCCGAATCAATCGGCCTGTATCTCTACCATGACGTTACGAAGCGCCATAACCAAAAGACTAAGATAGACGACTATCCAAAACGTACTCTCATCATGGGCAATATCGATGAGGTAACAAACGGCGTCTACAAAGGCATTACCAACAGCGCTTCACACCGCTATTCGATCCAATGGACCGGCGATACCTATATGAGCGGGGAAAGCCTGAAGCAGGAAATCGGGGATATCGTTAGATGCGGGAACAACATGATTCCCTATGCCAATAGCGATCTCTCCGGCCATATGGGCGATGGGGACGACGATCTCTATATCCGCTGGCTCGAATACGGGGCCCTTTCGCCCATTATGCGCCTGCATAGCACGAAAGGGCAGAAGCGCTACCGCCAGCCTTGGCTATACGGGAAGAAGGCCCTCAAAGCGGCGAGGAACCTATATCGCCTCCGTTATAGCCTCCTTCCGCTTTTCTATTCATTGGCTCATAGAAGCTACGAGGAGGGAATGCCGATCGTCGGCACTCCGGAATTCCATGGGGATAAGGAGTATTCCTCGGATAAGGGAATGACCCTTATGCTCGGGGATTCTTTGGTTTATTCGATTCCGATTCCAAAGGACCAGTCTCTGCTACTTACCAAAGAGAATGTCCCCGAAGGATTCAGGATCCGTTATTTCAAAAACAGGAAATGTTCCGGCAAGTGCGTTTACGAAGAGGCAAAGGACAGCATCGACTTCAGTACGAAGCCTGGTGAGTCGCCTCTTCCGGACATCCTCGGTCCTGAAGACTATTCCCTCATTGCCGAAGGTACCCTCGTCGGCGGCAAGGAAGATATGCGCTTGCTGGCGGGGAGCGATGACGGAGTCCGCGTCTACCTCGATGGGAAGCTTGTCATCTCTTCTTGGCTCGAAAGAGCCTTCGCCTATGACGAAGGCCCTATAATCAAGGCTCATTCAAAACACCATATAGTCATTAAATATTTCCAAGGCGGGGGAGGCGCTGCCTTGAGCCTTAGGCTCCGGCAGCTATCCGAAAGGGAAGATGAAGCTGAAACTTACCTTCCAAAAGGAAACTGGATCAACCTCTTCGATGGGACTTTAATCCAGTCGCCAAGGGCAGGCAGGACCATCAAAGGAAAATACGGTTTTGGAGTATTCCCGCTTTATGCAAAAGAAGGAACTATTTTCGTTAAAGGAAAAGAGGTCGAAAGGACTGCCTACCAGACCTGGGATGAACTCTATATCGATCTCTTCCCGAGCAAGAAGGGAGAAGGCTCGTTTGCCTTATATGAAGATGATCGGGAGACCGATGCCTATAAGGACGGGCATTGGAGGAAGACGGTTTTCTCGTTGAAGCCCGAAGGCAACAGCGTCGTCTTCGCCATCTCCAAACCCGAAGGGATTGGATATCGAGGCGATGACGCCTTCCTAACCAGGAAATGCCATATCCGATTCCATTCCTGCACCGGATTTAAACCCAACAAAGCCGTGATAGGGGAAGAAGAGCTGTCCTTAAAGAAGATTTCCAAAGACAAAAAAGCCTTTTCGTTGCCCAATAAAGGCGCGGCTCCCGATGGCATCGTTTACGAGTGTGTCGCCGATATATCCGTCGCCGTAGGCGGAATTGTCCGCTTCCTTTTGGATTGAG
>CAYMRJ010000055.1:1321-2781 GCA_964392865.1 uncultured Staphylococcaceae bacterium | reverse complement strand
CTTCTATGCGATTTTGGGGACGGCGATACCCTATGTTTTCATCCTCGCCTGTTTACTTCTTGTTTGCCCCGTCAATCTTTTGGTTAATACTTATGCCGTAACATTCCTAATGAATCTTATGAAAAAGATAGATAAGAAAGAAGAACCGAAGATCGATATCTCCGAACTGAGCCCGGAAGAGCAAGAAGAGTACAAAGCCGCCAACAAAGTCGGCTGGGGATGGTATGTTTTCTTCGCTGTCATGGCCGCCGCCATCATCGCCTGCATCATCGTCATCAACGTCCTTTGAGAAGGAATCTATTTAGTGATTTTTTCTGATAAAGAAAAATACTCACGTCATGAGGTTTTGCCGTGTTTGTGGGCAATATCGGGTGTTCAAAGAAAGAAACGTGCGAACTTATTTATAAAATCTTGAATAAATCAAAAAACCATTGTTAAATGTTCGTGACATTTGGTCGGGAGATTATCATGAGCAGAACCTTGGAATTCGATCTGGAAACGCGTTCCGTCACTTCGGATAACAAAAGCGTCCGTCTGACCGGGAGCGAATTCATCATCCTCTACACCCTTTACCACTGCATGGGTAACATCGCCCCGCGCGAAGAGATGCTGCGCGAGATGAACGGGGATCTCATCAACAAGAAGACGAGAAGCCTCGACGTCCATATCTCTTCCCTTAGGAAGAAGATCGCCGGCCTCGGGCCCTTCTACATCCGCTCGGTCTACGGCAAAGGCTACATGCTTTCGACCCTCAAGGGCGATTTCTAGACACTGTCTTAGAGACCGCATTGCCCCCTCGGGGGCTTTTTCTTTATCATCCGGCTAGGAGCAGGCCATGGACGACAAAGAGAAGTACCAGAAAGCAAGCGAAGGCGATCTGCAGCTCGCCGCCGAATGGGCCAGCTGCTCGGAAAATGACGAAGGGCGTGCCGCCCTCGAATCCTCGGCCTTGGCCGAAAAGTAACATCCATTTGAACCTAAAGGCCCTCGGGCCTTTTTTGTTTCTCCTTTAAGGAGAATCGTTTAGCATATTGGCCGATGGACAAGACCAAGCACCGCGACGATTACCTCAAGTGGGACGAATACTTCATGGGCATTGCCCTGCTTTCGGCCAAAAGGAGCAAGGACCCCTCGACCCAGGTCGGGGCCTGCATCGTCGACGATGCCCATAAGATCGTTTCGGTCGGCTATAACGGGATGCCGACCGGAATCGACGAAGAAGTCATCCCTTGGGGACACGGGGAAGGGCTTGATAGCAAATACCTCTATGTCTGCCACGCCGAGTTCAATGCCATCCTCAATGCCAGGAACGGGCAGGGATTAAAAGGCTGCACCCTCTACGTCACCTTGTTCCCCTGCAACGAATGCGCCAAGGCCGTCATCCAGACCGGCATCAAGGAAATCGTCTATCTCTCTCCGAAGAGGGACGATCTCATCTTCGAAGCCAGCGAACGCCTTCT
>CAYMRJ010000055.1:0-1221 GCA_964392865.1 uncultured Staphylococcaceae bacterium | reverse complement strand
GATTCCAAAGCCTTGAAGGAACTCAAACTCTATCCTCCCTTTGCCTACCGCCTCGCGGAAGCGCTTAAAGAAGAAGGGATCGACATCGATCCGCAGTACGATCTCGAAAAGAGCCTGGAGGCCCTATGGAAATAGCCTTCAGGGACGTCCATTACACCTATGACTCCAAGAGCCCTTTCCGTTCGGAGGCCCTTAAGGGCGTCGATTTCTCTTTCGACTCCACCGACTTCATCGCCTTGGTCGGGCATACCGGCTCCGGCAAGTCGACCATCATCGAACACCTGAACGGACTCCTTGTCCCGACTGCGGGCGAGGTCGTCGTCGGTGAGTTCATCAACACCAAAGACAAGAAGAGAAGGACGAAGAAGGTCGCTCCTTTACGGCGCAAAATCGGCCTCGTTTTCCAGTTCTCCGAGAACCAGCTCTTCGAAGACAATGTCCTCAAAGACGTCATGTTCGGCCCAAAGAACTTCGGGGCCAATGACGAGGAGGCTAGGGAAAAGGCCAAGGCGGCCTTGAGCCTCGTCGGCATCGGAGAGAACTACTACAAGCGCTCGCCATTCGAACTTTCGGGCGGGGAGAAGAGAAGGGTTGCCATCGCCGGGATCCTCGCCATCGATCCCGAAGTCCTGGTCCTCGATGAGCCGACCTCGGGCCTTGATCCCGAAGGGGCCAAGGAGATGATGGACCTCTTCCAAAAGATCCATAAGGAAGGCAAGGGCATCGTCTTGGTTACCCATGACATGGATATCGTTTTGGGCTATGCCGAGAAGGTGGCCGTCACCGATGACGGGAAGATCGCCATGCTCGGGGAACCGAAGTCCGTCTTCAAGAACGACCTAAGCCGTTACGGCCTCGAGAAGCCGATGGTCTACAAGGCCCTCGATATCCTCAATGCCCATGGTTACCGAATCGATATCGAAGGAATAGAAACGGCCGAAGGCTTGGCCAAAGCCATCAAGGAGGATAGGCATGGCCTATAGCCCGATCGGCTCATACTCGCCCTACGACTCCTTCATCCACCGGATGGATCCGAGAGCCAAGATCCTGGCCCTCATCGCTTTGATGGTGGCCGTCTTCCTTAGCTACGCCAATTACTCGATGACCTTCTTGGTCGCGGGGCTTTGCTTCGTCTTCTTCGCCATCCTCATGTGGGTCTCGCATAGTTCGTTCCTGAGGCTTTTATCGTCCATGAAGTCCCTTTGGTTCATGGCCATCCTC
>CAYMRJ010000054.1:0-2919 GCA_964392865.1 uncultured Staphylococcaceae bacterium | reverse complement strand
CTTATCGAGGTCCGGCTTATCGCCCTTGATGTAGAACATATCGTAATAAGGCGAATCCTTGCCTTTCTCCAAGACGTCTTGGAAATAGACTGACCGGAAGGACATGTGGTTGAAGACGGCGTCAAGAACTATTCGGATGCCCCTATCGTGGGACTTGGCGAGGAGTTCCTTCAGGTCTTCTTCCGTCCCGAAGCGCGGATCGACCCGGAAGTAATCGAGGGTGTCGTATTTATGGTATGTATCCGAAAGGAAGATAGGCGTCAAATAGAGGGCGTTGATCCCAAGGTCCTTAAGATAATCTAGGGAATCGATGATGCCCCGAAGGTCTCCGCCGGCGTGGGCCAGGATGCTTTTGCCGCCCCACTTCATCTTGGCGTAGCTTAGGTCCTTGCCCTTGTCGCCGATCTGGAAGCGGTCGACGAAAATCTGGTAGAAGCAGGCGCGATAGGCCCAGGCGGGAATATGCATCGCCATGGACTCATGGCAATAAGGGCATTGGAAGAAGTCCTTGTATGACTGCCGGAAGTCATACGAATCGGCCAGACCGGTTTCGCTGTAGAAATATTCCTTTCCGTCCTCCTTGATGGAGAAAACGTAGCCGACGCGTTTGTCATCGAGTTCCAAGACGGTTTCGAAATAAGCGAAATCGGCATCGATCTCTCTGGCGGTCATCCTGGCGTAGGACTTCTTGTCCCTAGGGAGGAGATACTTGTTGCCGTAATAGACGCCGACATCCAGATCCCTATCTTCCTTTGCCGTCCTTAGGCGAAGGAAAAGCCGGCCTTTTCCCAAGTATTCGCAATAGGGGATATCGCTGACGTGCAGCAAGGCGCTTCTATTCACAGGCAATAGTGTAACTTCTTTCCTCCTTCGCCATATGCGGCAAAGGGAAGAAAAAATCCCCCAGAGGGGGACTTTCCTTGAAACTTTCGGAACGGTTTTATTCGGCTTCCGTCGTAGCCGGAGTGGTCCAAGGCTTGTAGATGGCAAGCAAGGACACGATCGCGGTAAGGACCGCGGCGCAGCCGAAGACGATGCAGGCGATGCCGTAGGAATTGGTGACGCCGCTGGTGATGTTCATCTGCGGGATCCAGGAAGTGAAGTGGAAGTTGCCCGCATCGACGCCGATCTCGAGGCCGCCGATGGTAACGAAGGCAGCGCCGATGACGAAGACGCCGAGGCAGCCGAGGAGGCTAGATAGCGAAGCCTTCTTCCCGGTGAAGAGGCCGCAGAGGAGCAAGAGGGTTCCGGCCACGGCCGAGAAGGCGATGTAGATCCAGATCATGATGAAGGTATAAACGTTGGTGTTCATACCGGTGATGGACATATCGTTGATGCCGGCGACCAATAGGAAGATGAGCGAGTAGAAAGTGACGGCGTAGCAGTTGATGGCAAAGCCGTAGGCCAGGTTCTTGAACATGCCGACGGAGCCCTTGGTATCGAAGAGGCGGACCATCGGGACGTTGGCAGCGATGAGCAAGCCGATGGCGATGATGATGCCGACGGCGATGACGAAGGCCGGATTGGTCGATTCGCTCGAAGAAGTATCGGTCGCGGTGAGGAGATTGAAGAAGACGACCCCGTTAAGAAGGAAGAACAAGGCCGAAACGTATCCGAGGACGATGAAGGAACGGAAGCTCTTGAGGACCGGCTCGTCGTCATTGGGATTCATGACCGCCTTGATGCCATGGACGAGGCCGATGACGCAGATGATCGCGGCCGTCGTGCCATAGACCGCCATTTCGAGGATGAGGTTCACCGGGACGGTCGTCGTGATGAACATCGTCGGGTTCGAGAAACGGGTCGGCAGGACGAAGAAGCCGAAGTAGACCGCCAGCATGGCGGCGCAGAGGGCGAGGAATCCGTGGAAGAATACGCAGAGGCCCCGAGAAGTAGTTCCGTATTTCATAGTTCGCTTATCCTTTGGAAAAGTTGGTGACGCCGAAACGCGCTAACAATTAAAAGACATGGCCTTATGCGTGTCAATGCGCAAAAGCGTTCCCAAACCTAAGGTTTGATGGGAACTTGTCGAGGATGGCATCCGTGGCCAAAATGGCCGAGAGAGCCGCCCAAGAAAGGTTATAACCTCCGCAAATCCCATCTATATCGACGCATTCCCCGACAAAAACCACGTTCTTTTCGCGGCGGCTTTGCAAGGATTCGTCCACTTCGCCGAGGGCGATGCCCCCGATCGTAACCTGGCTATGTTCGAAGCCGGCCGGCCCCATATACCTGAAAGCGGCCTTCTTCAGGAAGGCGGCGATTTCGTTCGGGCTCGCCGATTCACCGAGGCGGGCATGCACCCAATCGCACATCTTCCCTTCGAGAATGGAAATGAGGCCGACATGCCTAAAGAGCTTGAGCCAGTTGGCCAGCCCCTCGGCCTCGCGGCCAGAGAAGAAATCCAAAACGATCCGATAATTCGAGGGATCGTCCCTTCTTCTTTCGATGGCGCTTACGGCATTGAAGACGCAGATGCCGCTAAGGCCGTTGTCCCTGAAAAGGACTTCGCCTTCTTCCCTGTAGATGACATCGGCGCCCCTAACGACCTCGAGAAGGACATCGTGCCGGCAGCCGCTCGCCACCTTGGTCTTTCCGTCGGTCAAGGCCGCACATAGGCCGGGCCTAAGGCCTTCGACTTTGTAGCCGTGTCTGGCGAAAACACTGAACAAAGAGCCATCGCTCCCGAGCTTCGGCGAAGAGCAACCGCCGGTCGCGAAGATCAGATAATCCCCATCGTAAGTCCCTCTGTCAGTCTTGAGGCTTATCTTCTCCCCAACCGTATAGTCGACAATCCGTTCATTGAGATGAACTTGGACGCCGAGGACTTGAAGATTCTTCTCCAAGACGGCAACGAAAGCGGAAGCGCTAAAAGACGTCGGATAGATCAAATCTCCGTCCTGGGTCATATCGACTCCG
>CAYMRJ010000053.1:0-2991 GCA_964392865.1 uncultured Staphylococcaceae bacterium | reverse complement strand
AGAGAGATGGTGCATCCGCTTTCGGAGGTGGCCTGGACTTTGAGTTCGAGATGGCCAACCGGGTTGTTGAGATTGCTTAAATCAAGGGTAATGGCCTGCACCGAGGTGACACTGGAGACGCTTTGGGAGACCGTTTCGCCGTTCATCGTGGCGCTTACCGTCGCAGCCGCGTTGGTGCGGACCTCCCAGACAACGGAAGTAATCTTCGAGCGGCCGCCGGCCAAGATCTCGCTATATAGGGAGAATGAATAGACTCCTTGGCTACTAGTACCGATGTGTATGGTGTCCCCATCATTGACAAAGTAATACGAAGAGGCGCTGCTTCCAAGGATGATTTCCGGCGTAAATTCATATCCGTCAATGGTACCCGTTTCCAAAGTGTTCTCGGTTGAACCGCTCGAAAGAGGCCCGTTGAAATCGGAAACGACGAGATCGTAATCGACGATGGTTAGAGGATAAGCGGCGACTTCAATTTCGTAGGAATCGCTATAGCCCGAATAGGATACGGTCACTGTTTGGGTGCCGACCGTCGACAAAACCGTTCCGAGTGCAGGGTCAAACGTAAGCAAGCTCGTATCGGTTATCTCGGAAGTCGTGGTGTCACTGTAGGCGACGGTGACGACAATGCCGTCGGCAGTCAACGCATCCCCTTCGTTGAATTGTTTAACAGTCGGTTCGGTCGTGATATCGATTCCGGTTACCGTTTTTTCGGTGTAGGAAATCCCGGAAACGGTGGTGCTTTGGGTATAACCGCTGAGGGTGGCGGTGATGGTTACTTCCTGGGTATTGGCATCCGGGTGTTCAGGAGAGAACGTTATAACGGCCTCGTCCGTTGCGGAAGTGGTGCCGTAGACGTCAGTAGCATTGACCGTGATTCCTTCGGTCGACCAGGTTTCGCCGGTGGTGTATGCCGTCTTGTAATCGTCGGAGACCTCCAACGTAATGCCGGTGTAATAGTTCTTGTAGAGGCTGGCGAAGTAGCTCGCGCCGCTGGAAGCATACCACCGCAAACCAGTGGAACCTCCCGTTCCATACCCGGCATAACGGGCGGTGCTGCTGCTCGCAAGCTTAACAGCAGCGGGATAATTCGTTAAATCGTCGCTGACAACAAGCGTGGTTCCTGAGGACGTGGATGTGGCGAAACTCGTACCGGAGCTCCAGGAGATATAAGTCGTTTCGCCATATGACAATGTAAATCCATCGTCATTCACGGCAGCAGTGAGCGGCTGCCACTCGGCTGGATCCGCGGAAATTTGCCCGAAACTGCTAGTTACGGTACCGGTGTATACCCGGAATTCGTCTTCGACGGTAATCCCCAAATACAAAATATCCCCATCCTCGACATCCGAGGTCTGGGTGACTTGGATCAATTTGTAGCCGGAATAAGTTTCCGGAGAAGCGGCTAGCGCGTTGGCTTTATCAACTACACCCCCCCGGCGATCATGGCCGCGGCGCCGACGAACAAAGCGGCGCTTAGGCCCAAGGCGATGAATGAAGATCTCTTTCCCTTCATTTGCTTCATCCTTTCCCTTCTATGGAACTAACCGCAAAAGGAAGACGGCGGCAGACGCGTCCGTTTCTTTCCCTATGCGAAATAAATTGTCGTTGCATGCCTAAAGCCATGTCAACCAAATAAGGAATCCTTCCCAAGAAGGAAAGCGGCCAAAAGCCGGGACATAAATGAAAAGGAGCCATATGGCTCCTTGACATCCAAGTTAAAGGCTTAGGCCGCTTTCCTCTTTTTGATAATGAGGAAGGTAGCGATCGATGCGGTAGCGATGCTCAATAGGGCGCAGGCCGCGACGTAGATGTTCTCTTCCCCGCTAGAGAGGGAAAGAAGGGAGGAAGCGGTGCCGGCGTTGTACCTTTCAAGGCAATAGGAGTACTTGTCCATGAAGTTGACCCTTCCGGTCTTCTCCCCTTCATAGGAAGTATCGAAGGAAGCGTAGTCGCGAAGATAAATCTTCGAGAGGTAGCTTTCGTAGTCATCAACCGTCCCTTGGAAGACATCGAGGAAGTTTCCGAAGGTGGCATCGCCGCCTTCGACCTCGCAGGTCTTGATTTCGTCGAGGGCCAGGATGGCCGGGACGATCTGGGTCCCTACACAGTTTTCCTCGGCGTAGATCGAAATGGTGCTGATATAAAGGGCGTCCTTGCTAGAAGCTAGAGACTGGTTCAGGACGATCTCGACGGAGCCGAAACTGGCCTCATCGAGGCTGAATTCGTAATCGGTCGCCTCGTCGCTTAGATATTCGATCCCGACCTTGGTGCCGTTGACGAGGAGGCTGATGTAGGCTCCGTCATTGTCCTCTCCCCTGGAAGCATTGACGACGACCTTGTTGATGAGGGTCTTGTTATCGATGCGGAAGGCTTCCGAGAACAAAGTGACGGTCTCGCAATCCCCGTCGAAGCCGAGGCCCTTCCCATCGACATAGTCCCCGAGGCTCCCCTCGGTATAGAAGGTCCAGCCAAGATTGCTGGCGGTGAACTCGTTGGCGCCCATGTACTTCAAGGCCGCGGATTCAGCGTAGCTGACCGTATGGGAATAGGCCGCGACGTTGCTATAGCCATAGACGGTGACGGAGTAGGCCTCGTAGGAGGTATGTCCCATATAGGTCGCATAGACGATGACGGCCTGATTCCCGGTCCCGAGATCGATGGGCCTATCGGCCGAGAAGGTGACATCGAAGCCTTCTTCCAAAACTTCGCTAGTTTCATCGTCGTAATCCACCGTCAGGGTAAAAACGGAGGCATCCCATTCGTCATCGGCGTAATAGACGTTCCCGTTGATGCTTCCGTTCAAAGAAATGCCGCTGATCGCTTTATCGCTCGATAAAGCCGAAGCGGCGTTGTTGTTACTTAGGGAAACCCGCCCGACGGTCTCGGCAGGCGAAGAGATCCCAAGGGTCATGGCCGCGGCGCCGATCAAGAAAAAAGCGCTTAGGCCCAGGGCGATAAATGTTCTTTTCTTTCCGTTCATAGTTTCTTCTC
>CAYMRJ010000052.1:0-3022 GCA_964392865.1 uncultured Staphylococcaceae bacterium | reverse complement strand
CCGTTAGCTCAGTTGGTAGAGCAGCTGACTCTTAATCAGCGGGTCGCGGGTTCGAGTCCCTCACGGTTCACCACTAGCGTATATGCCCGCGGCGGCTGCCGCGGGCTTTTCCTTTATCCGCTAGTGGTTTTCCATTGCAAGTCGGCAAAAGGGTCATTCGGAAAACATCCAAGCGCATCCTTTTTGAATAAGACGGGCTTCACAGAAACTTCACAGATAAAGATTTGTTAGTAACAACCTTTTGAAGCATTTTGCTTCACAGAAACTTCACAGAAACATTCGATGAAACCTAATTCTTTCTACGAAAATTCATGGAGTCTCTGCCCTTTGCCATTTACCATGTCCGTGAAGAAAAGGGAGGAGGATTTATGGATGCGATCAAAAACGGAGGGTTATCGTCGACGGATACTCAAAATGGGGGCACAGTCGATTTGCCGAATGCCGTTTCCGTCAATCTCCGCTTAGCCAAAGGAAAGATCTGCTGGCTCATCTACTGCCAAGCCGTCCTTGAAGGAATCGGCGCTTGCCATGCCCAAATCGAAGAGATTCTAATCGATGGCTCGGCCGCCGGGGTGACACGGAACGATTCCCGGAAGATCACGAACCTCAAACGGGCCTGGGAATTCATTCTCGACGAGGATCTGATGTCTTATCCCAGCGATTTCGCCGTCCTTTGCCGGATCGCCGATATCGTCAACGACGGTTTCTATGACCGGGGCGGAAGGCTTAGGAACATTCCCGTCAGCATCACCGGAACAGCCTATGTTCCTCCCTTGCCTTTCGAGGTCGACGTCAAAGAGAAGATTTCGGAGATAACATCGAGAGAAGGACGATCAATCGATATCGCAATCGCTTTGTGCCTTTTCGCGATGCGGTCCCAGTTATTTCTCGACGGGAACAAAAGGGCCGCCGTGATTTTCGCCAACCACTATCTCATCTCCCATGGAGGCGGCCTTTTGGCCATCCCGGACGGCAAAGTGGAGGAGTTCAGGAAGCTCTTGGTCGCCTATTACGAGACGGATAGCGATAAGGAAACCGCCGCTTTTCTAGAGAAGAACTGCTGGCTGGCCATATAAGCCCAAGCCCCGAGCGCCCCACTTCCTGCTTTCGGGCCTCTTTTGTAGAATAAGCCCGCTTATGCATTACTTCGGTTCCATATTGGAAACGGCGGGCAGGACCCCGCTGGTGAGACTCAAGAAGATCGAAAAGCGCTTCTATCTGGGATACGCCCTTTTCGGCAAGGTCGAATCCTTCAATCCCGGGGGCTCGGTCAAGGATCGGGCCGCCATGAGCATGATGACCGATGCCAAGAAGAAGGGCCTTGTGAAAGACAAGACCCTCATCATCGAGCCGACGAGCGGCAATACCGGCATTTCCCTGGCCATGATCTGCGCCTATCTCGATTTGCCCCTTCATATCTACATGCCGGAAACGGCCTCGAAGGAACGCGTCCAGATCATCAAGGCCTACGGGGGAGAGGTCATCCTCACCCCGGCCGAAGAAGGGATGAAGGGGGCGGTCGAGAGGGCCATGGAAGAAAAGAAGGCCGTGAAGGACTCCTTCATGCCCAGCCAATTCACCAACCTTGCCAATCCGATGGCCCATTTCCTGACGACCGGGAACGAGATCATCGCCGATCTCGATCGGAACCTCTCCTGCGTCGTGGCCGGGATCGGGACCGGCGGGACCATCTCCGGCATCGCCAAAGTCATCAAGGAATACGGCATGAGCACCTCGATCGTCGGGGTCGAGCCGGCTTCCTCGCCCTTATTGACCAAACGCTACGCCGGCTCGCACAAGATCCAGGGCCTCGGGGCCAACTTCGTGCCGGAGACCTTGAACGAAACATGCCTTCATACGGTCATCGACGTGACCGATGACGATGCCTACGAAGGGGCGAGGATCTTGGCTCAGGAAGAAGGCATCTTCGCCGGCATCAGCTCGGGGGCCGCTTTGATGGCGGCCGTCCGCCTCGAAGAGCGCTACCACCATAACGGGAACGTCGTCGTCATCCTCCCGGACGGGGGAGACCGCTATCTATCGGTCGAGGGACTCTATGGCAAAAACTGAAGAACTCGATTTCCTTTGCTCCCTCAACGCCTTCGTGGAAGGGGGATCCTCCCTCAAGGGGCTATCGAGGGACGGGGCCAAGGAATTCTACGAA
Organism: uncultured Staphylococcaceae bacterium; assembly: GCA_964392865.1. Classification (GTDB taxonomy): domain Bacteria; phylum Bacillota_I; class Bacilli_A; order RFN20; family CAG-826; genus UBA4951. Next base: position 858 of record CAYMRJ010000052.1, on the reverse strand, counting down.
GACATCAGGGAGCTTCTTTTCTACGATTGCTACCACGACTGCGTGGACCAAGAGGCCATGAAGGCCATAGTCGATAGGGCCAAGAAGCGCTTCGAAGGCTTTGCCTGCACGGCCGGCGACAAGAAGTGCGGACTGTTCTCCGACTTCCTTGCCCGTCTCAAGGACGTGAAACGTCTTTTGGATAGCGACGTCAAGGCCATCTACGAAGGCGATCCGGCCTGCGTCTCGCCTCTCGAAGTCGTTTTGGCCTATCCCGGCTTCATCGCCATTTCGGCCTATCGGATCGCCCATGAACTATTGGGCCTCGGCTACTGGTTCGTGGCCCGGGTCATCAGCGAATACGCCCATAGCAGGACCGGGATCGACATCCACCCCGGAGCCACGATAGGTTCATCCTTCTTCATCGACCACGGGACCGGCATCGTCATCGGCGAGACCTGCGTGATCGGCAATAACGTCAAGCTCTACCAAGGGGTTACCTTGGGTGCTTTATCCCTTAGGGAAGGAAGGAAGCTAAAGGGCAGCAAACGGCATCCGACGATCGAAGACGACGTCACCATCTATTCGGGGGCTTCCATATTCGGCGGGGATACGGTGATCGGGAAGGGCTCGACCATCGGCTCGAGCGCTTACATCACCAGTAGCATCCCGCCCCATAGCCGCGTGAGGGTCAAACCCTACGACCTCGAAATCGTAAGCAAATGAGTTGCCCTTTTCTTTCCTAGGTCTAATCTAAGGCCAGGAGGAAAAGAGAATGGACAAAGAAACCGAAAAGCTCCTCGGGGAGCAAATCCGATACGAACTCGAAAGCGCCTACCTCTATCTCGGCATTTCGAATTACTACGCCGAAAAGGCCCT
>CAYMRJ010000051.1:1184-3091 GCA_964392865.1 uncultured Staphylococcaceae bacterium | reverse complement strand
ATGACAATACATTGACCCGCCACACGGTCTTCGGATGCATTGGCGAGGATGCCGTCTATTCGGCCCTCGAGGCCGTGACCGTCCCTAGGGATATGGTCGAGGACTTCGAAACGGTTTCCTTCGTAAGCGACTCTTTCCAGATCTGCGAACTCTAAGGGCTTTTGCCGTCCGATAAGGCTTTTCCCAAGCTCGTTTTTTTATGTCCTCTAGGCCCCTAGGAATCTTCCTCCTAAGGCGCTTACGCCTTAAGATATGCCCGTGAATCTTTCCGCCCTCCTTAACCAACGGCAGCTTGAAGCCGTGAAGACCTCTTCGCAGTACGTCCGCGTCGTGGCCGGGGCCGGTTCGGGGAAGACGAGGGTATTGACCTACCGCTTCGCCTATTTGGTCGAGGAATGCCATGTCGATCCTTCGAGGATCTTGGCTTTTACCTTCACCAACAAGGCCATGAACGAGATGAAGGAAAGGGCGTCCGCTCTCCTAGAAATGGATCCGGCCGCCAGCCATCTGAACATCATGACCTTCCACTCCTTCTGCACGCGGGTCGTGAGGTGCGAATCCTCTCTTATCGGCTATCCATCGAGTTTCGACATCCTCAACGAGGACGAGCAAAGCCGCCTCGTGAAGAACATTGCCGAGAAGAAGGGGTATAAGAAGGGCGACCACATCGTGAAGGACGCCATCGCCTACATCCGCCACCAGAAGGGGCTCGGGAAATATCCCGAGGACCTCAATAAGAGCAAGGCCTTCTCCAATGAGAAGATCCTCATTTCCTTCTTCGAGGATTACGAAGAAGAGAAGCGGAAGATGTTCGTCCTCGATTTCGACGATCTCATCCTCCAGTGCTTCGCCATCTTGAACGAGAATCCCGATATCAGGCTCAAATGGGCAAATAAGTTCGACCACATCCTGGTCGACGAGTTCCAGGATACCGACGACATCCAGTTCGAACTCATCAAATTGCTCCTTAGATCGTCGACCGGGGTCTATGTCGTCGGGGATCCCGACCAGACGATCTATACCTGGAGGGGCGCCAAGCAAGAGCTAATCATCAATTTCGAGAAGAGTTTCCCGAACGTCGAAACGGTGATCCTCGATCGGAATTACCGCTCGACCAAGAAGATCTTGGATGCCGCCAACGCCCTCATCTCCCATAACCGGAAGAGGGTCAAGAAGGACCTCTATACCGAAGGAAACGACGGGGAAGAGGTCGAGACCCACGAATTCCTCACCAGCGAAAAGGAAGCCGAATGGCTGGCCCGGCGCATCGAAAGCATCGCAAGGGAAGATGCGGTGGAGGGCAAGCCCAACTATTCCAACATCGCCGTCCTTTACCGCTCGGCCTATCTCTCGCTCCCCTTCGAAAAGAACCTCAGCCAATCCGGGATCCCCTACCGCCTTTACGGGGGCGTCCGCTTCTACGAAAGGATGGAAGTCAAAGACCTCCTCTCCTATTTCTCCTTGATGACGAATCCCAAAAACGACATCGCCTTCGAGAGGATCGTCAATGTCCCGAGAAGGGGGATAGGCGATACGACGATCGGGAAGATCAGGCACGAAGCAGAACTCGCCGGATTATCGGAATACGAATACATCCTCGGCTTCGAGAGGTACGCCGAAGCTTCGGAAATTCCCGCAAAGGCCGCCGGGATTTTGACGATGCTCGTCGCCAAGATGGAGGAGACGAAGAATAGGCTCCTCGAAGGAGACGAAGCCTATCCCTCCATCGTCAAGGAATTCGCGATGGATATCGGCTACATGGATTATCTGGCCAAGGATGAAGAAGCCGACGAAGACCGGATCGGGAACGTCAACGCTTTGTTCGACGATATCTTCAATTACCTTAGGAAGAACCCCGAATCGACCTTGGACGAATATCTCCAGAACGTCACTCTCTATACGGCCCA
>CAYMRJ010000051.1:0-1084 GCA_964392865.1 uncultured Staphylococcaceae bacterium | reverse complement strand
TTCGAAGACGGGAGCAAGAAGACCCTTTTGGGGAGCCACCCGAAGATCAGCAAGATCAAATCGGCGGGAGGAGAAGCATGAATCTCTTGGAAGCCAGGGCGCGGATCGAGGAGCTGACCGCCCTATTGGAACGCTATAACTACGAGTACTACGTCCTGAACCAAAGCTCGGTCAGCGACCAGGAATTCGATAGGCTGATGAACGAACTTTCTCTGTTAGAGAAAGAATATCCCGATTTGGCCGATCCCAATTCCCCGACCAAGCGGGTCGGGGGCTCCGTTCAGACTGAATTCAAGAAAGTGCCCCATAAGCGGCTGATGCTTTCTTTGGGGAATGCCTTCAACGAAGGCGATATCCGCGACTTCGATAGAAGGATGAAAGAGGCCCTCGGGAAAGAAGAGATCGACTACATGGGCGAGGTCAAGATCGACGGCCTCGGGATGTCTCTCATCTATGAGAATGGGGAACTGAAGTACGCCCTGACCCGCGGAGACGGCGTGACCGGGGAAGACGTGACGGAAAACGTCAAGACCATCCGCTCCATCCCCCTTAGGGTCAAAGAGAAGCGCCCCTTCGAAGTCAGGGGCGAGGTCTTCATGCCGAAAAGCTCCCTCGAGGCGCTCAACAAGCAAAGGGAAGAAAAGGGCGAGCCGCCCTTCGCCAACTGCCGCAATGCGGCGGCCGGCTCCATCAGGCAACTAGATCCAAGCGTCGCCGCTAAAAGGAAACTCGATGCCTATTGGTATTACCTCGTCAATGCCAGGGAACTCGGAATCCACATCCATAGCGATTCCCTCGATTACCTGGAGGAACTGGGCTTCAAGACCAATAAAGAGAGGCGGCGCCTCAAGGGCGCGGACGCCCTAATCGCCTACGTCGAGGAGATGGGGCAGAAAAGGGAAAGCCTTCCCTATGACATCGACGGGCTCGTCTACAAAGTAGACGATATCGATTCCTACGACAAAGTCGGCTACACGGCCAAGACCCCGAAATGGGCCATCGCCTACAAGTTCCCGCCGAAGGAGGCCTATACCAAGCTCCTCGATATCGTCATCACCATCGGGAGGACCGGAAGGGTCACGCC
>CAYMRJ010000050.1:0-3132 GCA_964392865.1 uncultured Staphylococcaceae bacterium | reverse complement strand
AAAACCGAAAGCAAGCAAGAGAGCCGGCAAAACGGCAAATGCTTTTCTCATAGAAATCGTTTTCTCCTTGCGGGTCTAGTTTATGGACGGGTGGCGCCCATTAGAAGGCGATAGGCAAAAGTATGGCAAACGACCATAAGGGAGGCTTGGTATGACCGTCATCGAGCAAGAATGCGCAATGTCTTTATGTCTCTGCCTTATATAAGCGTTGCCAACTCGCTCAAAGACGATATCTTGCGATAAGCATCTGACTCCGGTAGGTCGTTCCCGATCCCGATGGGCGTGAAGCCTCCATCTATGGCGGCCTCGATGCCTGCCGCCCCGTCTTCGATGACTGCGCACTCATTCGGAGATAAGCCAATGAGCGAGGCCGCCAAAAGGAAGACCTCGGGATCGGGCTTGGACTTCTTGATCATCGTTCCGTCGCTTATCGCGTCGAAACAGTCAACCAATTCGATCTTGCCCAGAATCAGACGGGCATTCTTGGATGAGGATCCAACCGCGAGTTTCAGTCCTTTGTTCTTTAGAGATAGCAAGGCATTGATGGTTTCTTGGGGTATGACATGGGGATTGAGCTTCTCGTTCAGGTATCTGACATAGAGATCGTTTTTCTCTTGGAGAATCGCCCGTTTCTCTTCTTCCCCGAGGGACAGGTCGTTTTCCCTAAGGACTATCTCCAGGCTTTCGGCTCTGCTTACTCCGCGGAGCAGCTTGTTCATGTTCCTATCGAAGTAGATGTTCCTTTCGTCGAATACTGCTTTCCAGGCTAAATAGTGATATTCATCCGTAAAGACGAGGACTCCGTCCAGATCGAATATGATTCCTTTGATATCGGACATGTATCGTCTCCTCCTTTTCGATTATCTGCGAAACCAGAAAGGGCGAGGCAAGACAAAAATCGGGCAAGGACGAATGCAAAATCAGTCCTCTTTAGAGGAGGTTTTTCTTCTTGAGGGCCAGCCAGTGGTCGAGGGTATAGACGATCCAGGCCTGCTCATCGTTCTCGGAGCGGGCATAGGCATCCTCATAGAATTCTTCGTTCTGTATCGGCCCATAGAGTTCCTTCCAATATTTCGTCGGTCTCGGCAACGGGTATTTCCTAGGCGTCTCCAAGCCCGTGCGTTCTTTCAATAGATCCCTGAGGATCTTCTTCTCGTGGCCGTTTTTGATTTCGCCGAGATCGACTTCGAAGCCCCTTTCGATCGATTTGAAAGGCGAAATCAATCTGACTCCGGCGGCCAGGGCCGCGGTGGCGAAGGCCTTCTGGCCTTGCCGGCCTTTGCCGTTGGCCATGAAATCGAACACATCGAAAGCGCCCTCTTTCACATATCTGTCGAAGAAGCTCAGGTCAGGCTCACAATAGGGGGGTGAGCATTTTCGCCGGATCGACGAAGCGGTAGGCTTCAATGAATTCTTCTTTTGTCCAGGTCCGGCTCATGAGGCGATAAAAGCCTCCGAACTTGGTATCGGCCCCGAGGCCGGTAAGAAGGCTATCCAAGCCGTGCTCGCGGGCAACCAAACCGATTTTGTAGAGAGGGACCTCTATGGCCTGAAGGGGTTCTTTCCGGAATTTCATGAGGACGTCCTGATATCCGAGGACGTCTTCGAAGGTTACGGGGACTTCGATGAGCTTCAGCCCGAGGGCCTCGGCAAAGTGCCTGGCGTCGGCCGTCTCGTCTATGCCTTCCATCTCGGGGTATTTGAGGGTGAAGGCCAAAGTGCCCTTGGGGGCATAGGAAGCGACGAGGACGGAATCGACCCCGCCCGAAAGCATGATGCCCGTCTTGCTCCAATCGACGTTTTCCAAGACGGCTTTGAATGCATTGTCTATATCGCCTGTCGTCTTTGCAACGAATTTCTCTTTCGAAGGCTGGAGGAAATCGCCGAATTCTTCGAAACGATAGTCATGGAAGGGGAAGTCCCTGTAGACGAGGTAGTCGGCCAAGGAGGTCTGGGGGTCCGCAAGATCCGGAGAGATACGTTTTAATGCCATAGAGTTATTCGCTAATTTGAATTAATTATAGCCACGAGCTTCGCCTAAAAGATAACAAAGCATTGATGGTTGCTTGGTGTTGGGTGTCAGTTGCCAAATGAAAATGTCTTTATAAATAGGTATCATTAACCGGTACAAAGAGGATTTTAAGCATGTCGACCGAAGGAAACGCCATCCAAAGACCAATAGTTGAGAAGGGGGGGGCTCGCAACTCGGCGATTGAGCTGCTCCGCATAATCGCCATCCTTTCAGTTATTTTTTACCACTACCAACTTCATGGCGGCGCCGATCTTTCGTTATCCGGCGGATTATCCACCCTCAACACCATTGTCTTGAGCATGGCCAAGATAGGTAGTATCGGTGTTGCCATTTTCATGATGATATTCGGTTATTTTGCGATCTATTCAAAACCGTCTTTGAAAAAAGCGGCGCTCTTGCTTCTGGAAACGATGTTCTATTCCCTCATCCTCTTCGGAGTCTCGATTGCTTTGGGCGAAGAAGCTTTTTCCTTTAAACAATTAATCAAAGCCGCCTTCCCGTTCTTCTATGAGGATTACTGGTTCATAGGCGCTTATTTGCTTATCTACCTCTTCTCCGGTTTCATCAACAAGTTCCTCAACTCGTTAGAGTACAAGCAATTCTCTTTGCTGGCAGCGATGTTTCTCCTTTGGTACGCCATCATTACTATTACATTCAGCACGTTCTTTTTCGACGATCTTGTCAGAGCTTTCGTTCTCTATTGCTTTGGTGCTTACTTGCGAAAAAGCATGAAAAAAGGGAGTTTTTTTGGTTCGAAAAAAGTCTTCAGATGGGGGCTTTTTGCTTCGTTGTTTCTGCTTTTTCTATCAGTTATATGCATAACGTTTCTACGAACGAAGATCTCCTTTCTTAACTTGGTGCCTTCTCGTTTCTTCTACCCAACTAGCGTCCTTACGGTTACTACTGCCTACAGCCTTACTGGCTTGTTCGCTTCCATGAAGCCGTTCCACTCAAAATTCATCAATGCGGTTGCTTCCACATCCTTGGGCGTCTATCTAATCCATGAGAACCCATACACGAACTACTATTTGTGGAAGACGATCTTCAAAACTGAAGACTACCTTTATTCAAATTGGATGGTTGTCCACATGATTTGCTCA
>CAYMRJ010000049.1:0-3190 GCA_964392865.1 uncultured Staphylococcaceae bacterium | reverse complement strand
TCAATCTGCGGGTCCTTGAGGAAAGAGAGGATTTCAACGTCCGTGAATTGAGAGACCGATTTGGCCAAGCCGACGTGGTAATTCTGGCCACTTGGGTTGGTAAAAGCCTTCTTTGAATCGCAGAGGGCTTCATAAGTCTCAGCGGGATATAGATTACCTATATAAAGGATATTCATTTAAGGTAATCCTCGAAGATTTCCATATGCCGATCGGCCATTGCTTCCAATGTTTCATTGGAGGCTGTCTGGATGCAGTTAGATCTAAGATCATTGGCTTTGATATTTTGAATTGCCATTAAAAATGATTTCTCATCATTGACGTGGAATCCGTTATATCCGTCGTCTATCAGCTTCCTGGCCGAATTGGAGTTCCAATTGCCGATGACCGGAGTCCCTTGGCTTAGCGATTCGTTGACGACGTGGCCGTATATATCTTCCCCGGTCAAGAAGATCGAGGCGTCGCTGTTGGCGAAGAATTCCAATGTCTCTTTGCGGTTTTTAAAGCCAAGAAGATAGACGTTGTTCAATCCGAGTTTTTGAGCTTCCGCTTCAATTTCTCTTTTTAGAGGCCCGGAGCCCAAAAAGACCAATGCATCTTTGGGGTCGCATTTCGCAAAGTAGCGAACCAAGGTTATCGGATTCTTCCGTTCAATCAGCTGCCCGACGCAGATAAAGACGTTCTCCGCTTTGACTCCTTGCTTCTCATAGAAAGCCAAGCGTTCCTTCTTGGGGATCGGCTTATCGATGACTTCCTCTTTGCTGATAGTCGAGTAAGGGTAATAGGCAATCTTCTCTTTTTCGGCTCCGTAGTGTTCCAAGTAGGAAGCGCTATTCTCGTCGGGGCAGAGGTAGAGGTTGGCGCCGGAGATGTAGCGCTTCTTGAATCTCTTCCTCATAGGGGATTCGTTGTCCTTGATGAGCCCGCCGTTGATGGCGAAGACGTAGGGGATCTTCTTTCTCTTGAGGTAGCGGATGACCTTCATTTCGGCGAAGGTCGACCAGCCGTTCACGACGACGATGTCGTAGTCCCTTTTCGCAAAATATTTAATGATGCCTGGGCAATAGACATTGTGGGGTCCGAGCTTAATCCGCTTGGGAAAAACCGCTTTGAAATTCTTGGCCTTTTCGCCATAGAAAAGCTTCTCCCGATCAGCATCGGCATCGCGCTCGAAGATGGCCGTCAGTTCGACCCGTTTCCCGAGTTCGTTGAAGAAGTCGACTTTGTAGGGAGCCGGATGGCTGAAGATCCAAAGGACTTTCATGCCCATTGAGTATAGGCATTTCGGCCTTTGGTAGGAAGGAAGGGGCGGGTAAACTCCTAGTATGCTCAAGGACTGGGATGCCCTCTTCGAGGCCTATAAGAAGACCGGCGACGCCGCGACTCTCCGCGCCTTCCTCGACGGGGAATATGCCGAAAAGACGATCTATCCGCCGCGGGACATGGTCTTTCAGGCCTTCAGGCTCACGGCCCCCAAAGACCTCAAGGTCGTGATCATCGGCCAAGACCCCTATCACAATCCCGGGGAAGCCATGGGATTATCCTTTTCGGTTCCCCGGGGACTCGATCTCCCGCCCTCCCTTATCAATATCTATAAGGAGATTGAGAAGGACCTCGGGATAAAGATGGACTTCGAAAACGGGGACCTGACCCCATGGGCAATGCAAGGCGTTTTGCTCCTCAATGCCTACCTGACCGTCGTGGCCCATAAGCCCCTCAGCCACAAAAGAAAGGAATACGATTCCTTCCTCAGGATGACTTTGGAGTACATCGATACTTTGGATCAGCCGATCGTCTTCATGCTTTGGGGCGGCTTCGCCAGGGGCTATGCCCCTTATGTCAAAAATCCCGAGCATATTGTCTTGGAAGCCGTCCACCCGAGTCCTTTGTCCGCCAACCGGGGCGGTTGGTTCGGGAAGAAGCTCTTCAGCCAGTGCAACGACTACCTCTTCGAGAACGGAGTGGCTCCCATTGACTGGAAGATAGGCTGACCTATACTCAAAGCACCCGGAGCTGGCCAATAGCCGGCTGAGAGGAACCGTGTTCCGGTTCGACGGGATTACCTGATCTGGATAATGCCAGCGTAGGAAAGCACATACATCAGGCTTTCCTCTCGGCACGGGAGGAATTTTTCATGGGAAACGGGCTCAGCATCGATATTAGGGACAACCCGAAGGCCAAACGCTATCTGATCATCGGGATTGCTGTCCTTGGCCTCATCGCCTTCCTATTTCTCTTAGCCCCTCAGTTCGCTTCGCTCGATAGCCTAGGTAACGCAGCGAGCTTATCGCTGATCGATATCTTCTTGGGGCCGGCGGCCTTCTCGATCGCTTTCGCTTTCGTGACCCTCTTTGTTTTGGGCGGAATCGCGATGACCCTTATCGGATATAAGCGCGAAAACATCGGCTTTTTCGCGATGCTTGCTTATTTTCTGGCGGCATGCCTTCTTATCTGCCTACCGTCTTTCTATGACTACGCGCTCGGAATCGACGGGACCTACTCCTATTCCTGGGGTTTGATTGTTTCGGCTGCCTTGCTATTCGCCTGCGGTCTGGGGGAGATGATCTACCTAAACAAAATCGATCCCCTTTCGATAGGCGAGATGGCCGAGATGGCCGTCTTGGTGGCCATGGCCGTCGTTCTCGACATGTACGTCTCCATCGATATCGGGGCGACCGGCGGCAGCGTCAATTTCGCCATCATCCCGTTATATGTGATTGCCCTACGCTCAGGACCGGCCAAAGGCTTCATCGGCGGCGGCCTCATCTTCGGCTTCATCACCTGCCTGACCGACGGATACGGGTTCTATTTCTTCCCGTTCGATTACCTTCTTGGGTGGGGCAGCATCGCCATCATCGGCTGCTTCAGGAGATGGATCTTCCGCGAAGGCGCCGAAACCTACGATCTGGCCGGCATTGCCTGCCTAAGCGGCGCCGTCCTTCTCTCGACTTTGGTCAGGATGATCGCGGGTTCCGTTTCCTCGATTGTCTATTACGGCTACACCTTCTCGGCCGCTTTTGCCTATAACGCGGCTTATTGCTTTCCGACCGCCGTTTTGGGCCTTGTCGTCATGATCGTTCTCTTCCCGGCCCTGAAGAGGGTCAACGACCTCTTCAAGGCCAAAAGGGGCCGATAAGGCGATTTCGCTTTTTACATTCTCCCTTTTTGGGCTATATTGCTTTAGCAATGAAAG
>CAYMRJ010000048.1:0-3232 GCA_964392865.1 uncultured Staphylococcaceae bacterium | reverse complement strand
GTCCTTAATGATGTCAGTCACCGTAGACTCCTTTCAGGGATAGCCCTTTGATGGTACTTTCGACGTCGAATGAACCCGGCAGTTCCCAGCCGATGTTCATGTAGTTGAAGACAAGATTGGCCGAGGTGGCGAAGATGCCGTTTCTTACGGCATAACGCACCGCCTTCTTGGCAAGGGGCAAGATATCGAATGAGATGTTGTATTCCTTCCCTAGCTTGAGGGGGACGTCTTCTAGGTAATCCCTCGAATCGAGGCTATAGATGAGGGCCCTCGTCGAGCCGGCGAAGTCCCCGTCGAAATGGACGCTCTTGCCGATATAGGGATAGCGGTAGTCATACATCGGGATCCCTAGCCAAATGAAGTTGCCACCCAAAGGCTCTTTGGAATCGCCGACCCCTTCCCTGATGGTCAGATACCAGATGAACTGGGCCGTATGCATGTTCGGATCGAATTCTTTGTCATGGTTTTCGACCTTATCGATGCTGAAACTCAGGTTGGCATATAGGGCCTTCAGATCCTTCAGGCGGGCGCTTTCGACGAAGTCCTGCTCTAAGAGGAAGTGGGACCAGGGCCTACTCTTGTCGGTCCTATTTCCGCCGTAAAGCGCTTGGTATTCCTTGTTGGAATCCAAAGCGAACCTAAACGATCCCCTGCCCGTATCGATATGGCAATGGCGTGATTCGTTTCTATATTCATAGAGGCCGCGCCCCAGCTTCTTAAACTCGGCGTCCTTGAAGTCAAACGGAGTCCACCACTGACTCATGATCCAGATCTTCTTTCTGGCCCCGATGGCCTCGCCTCCGTAGTCCAGATGGCTAAAGACTTTCCTTTGGTCATTGACGGCATCGGGCCCCTGCAAGGCAAAGCCTCCTTGGAAGCGGTTGTCGGAGATGAGTTCTTTGTACATCATCAGTACTCCTCCGCGACCAAGGAGAGGTTATAGAGGGTCGAAGTGACATCGAAGGAACCCGGGAGTTCCCAGCCGATGTTCATGTAATTGACATAGCAGTTCTCCCAATCCCATCCGGTCAGAGGCGGATTGGTCGTTTGGGTCGACCCATAGACATAGCCATCCTGGATGTAAGACAGGATATCGACGCTTATGGAGTGGTGCTGGCCGACCGTCGCCCCTCCGGGCAAATAAGAGGATTGGCCCATGCTATAGATGAGGGAGCCGGTCGCCCCTTCGAAGCCACTATCGACTTGATAAGAAGCCCCATCATTGCCGCCTCTATTGTCGTAAAGGGGAATCCCGAACCAGAAGTAATTGGAATACTTGGTATTCCTGATCGTCAGATACATGACGAACTGGGCGGCATGGATGGTGGAATCGTAATTGGCGACGTCATACATCGTCACTTCGCTTATTTCGAACTCGAAAGAGAGAGTCAAAGACTTTAGGCCGCTAAGCATCTGCTGTTCTTCGAAGTACTGTTCCAAAAGGAAGTGGGACCAAGTCTGGCTAGATGAACTCCTCGAAGTCCCGAAGCGTTCCTGGTATTCCTTCCAGGAATCCAGCTGCATGGTCAATGCAGAGTCCTCGGTATCGACCATCAGGGTCCTCGATTCGTTCTCGTAGACGTGCCAGCCATCGCGATAGGTATACTCGGCATCCGAGAAGTCGTAGGGGGTCCACCACTGGGCCATGTACCAGATGTCATCTTCCGTCTCAATGGCCGCCCCGTCGTAATCGAGATACCGGGCGATATAGACATCAGATGTCGATGTCGACTTCAGCTTGAAGCCGGTCTCGAAGGATGAGTCGGTGATGAGTTCGGTCCCATTGATCGCTGAAGAATCGTCAGTAATGTCAGTGCTATCCCCGGTAGTGTCCGAAGCTCCCGCGCCCCCGCATGAAGAAAGGGCCATAGAGGCAAAAAGACAAAGGGCGGGAAGTAACTTACGCATGTGCTTCGGACCTAGACTGAACGCCATCATTCTATGATGGGAAAGCAGCCAACCTCCCATTTAGAGAATGCATTGGCAAACAATCACGATTCAATCGCCATTTGAGCGGATTCGCACCGCTTCGAGCAAGCAAATCAGATTCAAGCGCGCCTTATTTGCTCATTTCCTTTCGCTTCGTGCTTAAATCTGCCATTGCAAAACAAAAGGCGAAAGGCAAAATGGATAGGACATGTACGACCTAGAACGCCAAGAACAGATCTACGCTCTGCTCAAGGAAAGGAAGTCGGCCTCGGTCGATAAGCTTTCCAAGACCCTATACGTCTCCCCTTCCACCATCCGCCGGGACCTAACGGAAATGGAGAGGCGGGGGCTCTTAAAGAGGACCTACGGAGGCGCCGTCCTCCAGGAGTCCCCGAACGAAGAGACCAGTCACCTATTAAGGGAAAACATCAACGTCCAGGAAAAGAAGAAAGTCGCCGAAATAGCCTCGAGGTTCCTAAGGGACAACTGCTCCATCTTCATCGACTCTTCTTCTACCTGCACCTACTTAGTCCCGTATCTTCGCAATTTCAAAAACCTCAATATCATCACGAACGGCCTGAATATCGGGCTTCTCCTATCTGCCCAGACGCCCGCCCAGATCTTCCTGACGGGCGGATACATCCATTCAAGGAGCAACTCGATGCTCGGGAATCCGGCCGTCAGGATGCTAGAAAGGATCTACTGCGATTACTCCATCATCTCCTGCAGCGGCCTTTCCTTGGAGTTCGGCCTAAGCGAAACGACCATCGAGCAAAGCGAGATAAAGATGGCCATGGCCGAAAACTCCAAGGAAGTCATACTTCTTGTGGATCACACCAAACTAGGGGAATCCAAACTCTTCAGATCCCTTCCTATATCCAAGGTAACGACCCTCATAACGGATACCAAACCAGAAGACAGATACATCGAGTTCTTCAAGGAACACGGGAGCAACCTCTACTACCAGTAGCAACCAACCAAAGAAAAAGATGCCCCGGACGGCTTTGGGGGCATCTTTTCCTATGGAAGGCGCTTAGGCCGTCTTCTTCTTGCGAAGCACCAAGATTAGGGCAGTGATACCGCCGACTACGACTACCGCACCCACGACGATGAGGGCGATGGCCCAGCCGGGCAAGCCGCCGCCTGTATCGGTATCACCCGTTTCGGTGTCCGGTGTTTCGACGGCCGCTTCGATGATGAGGGTGACATCCGTCGATCCGGCGGCACTGGTCATGGTGAGGGTATGCTCGCCTTCCTCAAGGGTATTGAGGTAGGTAGCAAGCAGAGTAAGGGTGGAGTTCCT
>CAYMRJ010000047.1:0-3249 GCA_964392865.1 uncultured Staphylococcaceae bacterium | reverse complement strand
TGTCCTCCTGGCCGATATCTTAATGCAAAAACCCTTAAAGGGTTAATCTTTGCTACTTGCAGCGGCCGCAGTCGCTGCACCCGTTGCAGATGAGGCGGCTGCCACACATCCGGCAGCGTTCCCGATAGTGAGGCACGTAAAGCTCGCTTTCGGGAATCGGCTGCCCGAAGGAATCCTTCAAATCGAAGACCATCTTCTTTCCTACATAGTTCATGCCCGACTTATAGGCCATCTCGCTTTGTACCTGCTTACTAGGTATACGATAGGACTTCCCGTCCTTAATGAAGTTCGTCCCCGTCTCGATGAAGGCGAAGGTGACGTTTTCCTTCTCACACTGCGCCCTCAAGGATTTCACCCAAGCGAAATCGCAGGGCCTCGCCCCGTCGTAGTTCTCCCCTCCGCAGATGACCTGCTCTATCTGTCCCGTCTTCAGATACCCGGCCATATCGACAGGGCCGATGAAAGGGGCGCACATGACGCCCTTGTGCTTGAAGGGAAGGCTAAGAAGGATAGGTATCCTTTCATCGGCCCTCTCCTGGTTCTCGGCGGAGACATTGAAGAAAACATTGTCATAGCCATCTCCCCAATCCTTGGGAAGGCACTCAAGGACCCTTTCGGGCCTTTTGGTGAGGAGGAAGAACTTGACGTCGCTTCTCTCCCTAATGATGTCCCAGGCCTCTTCTCTCCAGGGATCCGCTTCTTCTAGGAAGAAGTCGCTGGTCATGCAGACGCGGATGAGCTCGCCGCTTTGGATGAGATAGGTGCCGTCCCTATGTTTCCTAAGGGGATAGTCGAAGCCCGATTTGGAACGGAAAACCCTAGAGGCATCCATATCCCTATTCCTATCGAGGAAATAGACATAGCAATGGAGGCAGCCTTCGCTTTTCTTGCTACAGCCATGCCAAGGGTTCCAGATATCGTGCATAGGGGCCTTGCCTATATTAGACCAAAGCCCATAAAAGATGGCTTCAGGGATAGGGGGTTTCATGGAAACGCTTTCACGGAAGGCATTTTCGATATAGCAATCATCGATGTTTTTCCTGAAAGCGTTTTCTGAAACCCCTTTCTGCAAGCGTTTACATGCCTTAGGGCCTTGATTGGGAAAAGCGCGCCTCTATATTGGGGGCGCCTCAAGGGAGGCAGAAAGGAAGGACCGCCTATATGGAAAGCTACGAACAGATTGATCGCGAGCAGATGGGCTACGGCGATCTACTAGAAGAAATCGCCAACCTCCAGCAGCCGATCTTCGACGACAGCGAAGACGACTTGCTATAAGAAATAAATCTACTCAGCAATCAAGAAGCCCCTCATTAATGAGGGGCTTTTCTTCTATAGATCTGTGTATTTCGTCGCCTTGCCCTTGCACTTCTCGACCGGATAGTGCCTCGCGGTAAGCGCGAGCTTATCGACCAAGACCTTATAGGGATCTAGTCCCTTTAGATCAAGCAAAGCGAAGAAAGCATCGAGGGTTTCTAGTAAGATCCTGTAATACTCCTCGATAGAGGTTTCGTTGATAAGTAGCTTCGATGAGAGGGATGCGATCTCCCGGGCGAGGCCCATTTCGCTTCTATCGGTATGGATATCCAATAGAGACTGAAGGTCTCTATCGGTTATGGAGATGCCTATCTCTTCTCCTCTAAGGATGTCTATCTGAAGTAATGCGGACAGGACGTCCCCGCATTCTTCCAAGACATCGCGGTCATCATCTTCATCGTAGGCGACGAGGAGTTCGGCGCTTTCGATGAAAAGGGTCTTGGCGAGGCTGTCCCTATTATTGAAAGAAAGCCAATCGCGTTCTTCTAAGAAGGCAATGAGGGGCTTCTTCAGTTCTTCTATCGTCATTCTTTGGCTACGTTCTTGAGGGATTCGTATTCCTCATAGACATCGTCGAAGTGATGGTCCTTGAGGATGTCATGGACTTTGTCTATTTCCCATTGCTTCACCTTGGCGACATGAAGGATCGGCAATAGATGCATCACGTTGCAGAAGTGGCGGATGACGGTGTCCTTATGGGTCTTCCTCTGTTCGTTGAATTCATTAGGCAAGACGGCGATCTTCCCTTGGAAGTAGAGGTTGATGGCCGATTGATCGGGCATCCATAGCTTCCTATCCATGATCATTTCTCTGCATAGCAGAAAAAGATTGGTCTTCCTGATCTTGGCATAGTCCATGAGGATGACGCCCGAATTGCAGTAATCGGGCACTAGCCATATGGAACCCGTCGCATCTTTTGCCATCCCGAGGTAGTTGTCCTCGAGGTCATATTCGTATAAGGGGGTGATGTCATTGTTCGCCATCGTATCCCCGTCGAGATATAGAAGCCTATCGGGCACATCCTCGACGTCGTCGAGGAAGAGCCGGAGCATCGAATAGGGCGAGAATCGCCCTTTGATGTTCTTGCTCTTCTTGATCTCGTCTAGGACGTTGTCCTTGAACTCATGGATCCTGACGGAAGAGGCTTTGTCGTACTTCCTGATGGCCTTTTCTATCTCTAAGGCCATCTCTTCTTTGAAGGGCTTGTAGTTATCTTTGATGTCGGTGAAGTCGCCGGTAAGTATGAGGGCGTTTATCGGCCCTTTGGTCTTCATGGCTATGGAAAGAAGGGACAGATAAATCCCTTCGAACATCTGGTCGTTCCCGGAATAAAGGAGGTTCATGGCTAGATGATAAAGCCAATGAAACGGAGGAGAAAGGCTAAGGCCCTCTAGGCCTTGGCCTCATTCTCCTTCACGACGATGTTCCTTTCTTTATCGACATCCACGATATAAGAAGACTTCGTATCCATCTTCCCTTCGAGGACGGCTTTGGCAAGGACCGTCTCGATATGGTCTTGGATGTAGCGACGTAGAGGCCTGGCCCCATACTCCGGGTCATAGGCTTCATCCAAGACCAAATCCTCCAAAGCCTCCGAGAAGGAGACGGAGTAATAGTTCTCGCTAAGCCTATCGGAGAGTTCTTTAAGCATCTTGGATACGACTTTAAGCTGGACATCCCTATCCAGAGGATTGAAGTATACGATCTCGTCTATTCTGTTCAAGAACTCGGGCTTGAAGGTCTGCCTAAGAAGTCCGGTGACGGGATCCCGGTCGCCTTTGAGAAGTAGGTCGCTACCGAGGTTGCTGGTCATGATGATGATCGTGTTCCGGAAGTCGACGAGGCGGCCCTGGCTATCGGTCAGGCGTCCGTCATCCAAGATCTGAAGCAAGAGGTTATAGACCTCGGGATGGGCCTTTTCGATTTCATCGAACA
>CAYMRJ010000046.1:0-3333 GCA_964392865.1 uncultured Staphylococcaceae bacterium | reverse complement strand
GCCCTTAGCCAAAGGGAGTCGACGAGGCTCGAGATATGAGGATTACGATCCTCGCCGTCGGAACCCTGAAAGAAACTTATTTGCGTGACTTTTGCGCCGAATATTTGAAAAGGCTATCGCTTTATTGCGAAGTTTCTATCAAGGAAATCAAGGAAGAAAGCATCCCCGATAAGGCCTCCAAGGCCATCGGGGAAGGCGTGAAGAAAAAGGAAGGGGACAGAATCCTTTCTCTCCTCTCCCCCGGCGATTTCCTCGTGGCCTTGGACCTCAATAAGCAGGAACCCGATTCTGTTGAATTGGCCCACAAACTGGAAGGCTGGTTATCTACTTCAGGTAGCAGATTGTTCTTCGCGATAGGCGGGTCCCTCGGACTAAGCGAGGAAGTAAGAAAAAGGGCCGATGCGAGCATCAGCCTTTCCAGATTGACCTTTACCCATCAGATGAGCCGCATCATCTTGCTGGAGCAGCTCTACCGCTCCTTCAGGATCCTAAGGAACGAGCCTTACCACAAATAGTTAGTCTAGAAGGCCGAACTTCTTCATGGCGTTGGCCCAGCCGTCTTCGTCGATGTCGTCGGTCACGTAATCGCTGACGGCTTTGACATCGGGGATGGCGTTGCCCATGGCGATGCCGATCCCGGTGAATAGAAGCATCTCTATATCGTTGGTATGGTCGCCTAGCGACATGGCGTCGGTCGGCTCGTAGCCGTAGTGTTCCAAGACGGCCAATATGCCTTTGGCCTTGTCGCTATCCTTCGGCATGATGTCGACGGCGTATTCGTCCCATCTGGCCGCCTTGCAGTCCTTTAGGTGCGGGAGGAACAGCGATTCGTCGAAGGCGTCGCAGAAGGCGATCATCTGATAGATGGTCCTATCGTAGGGGATCGGGAACTTGCGGGGCTGCGGGAACCTCGTCCCGTATTTGGCGTGGCTATCGATGACGCGGTCGTCGATCATGTTGATGTGGCCTTCCGATTCTTCTATCAGGGTCAAGCCGAACTTAAGACGATAGGAGAACTTGATCATGGCATCGACGACTTCCTGGGGAATCGGATAGCGGTAGATGATCTTCCCGTCGATCATGGCGGCCGCCCCGTTCATGAGGATCATGCCGTCCGGTTTGACGTAATCCAAAATCCCCGATTTACGGACCAAGTAGTAGTTTCTGCCCGAGCAAATGAAGATCTTGATGCCTTTTTCCTGGAGCTTCTTGAAGGCCTCGACGGCCGAAGGCGGGACCTGGCGCGTCTTATGCGAAAAAAGGGTCCCGTCGATATCGGTGAAGATGATTTTCGTCCGTTTGCCTTTGGTGAAATCCATGCCGCGCCTAGAGCCTTCCTGTATGATGTTTGGGCAAATATATGCTTTACCCGGAGTTTAATCAATATCAACCTTCCGAAGGCGTTTATAAGGGCTTTATCAACGCCTACGTCTCCAATAGCGGATACGTCTTCTACGCCGATTCTGCTTTCCATGACCTCTTGAAGATCTACGAGATCAAGGCGGCCGAAGAGTATCCCAAACTGTTAGAGAGGATCTACCAGATCATCGAAGAAAAGCCGGTCTTCCTGACCGGGGATTTTGAGGCCATCCCGGAATATCTCGATGGCTATACATATGTCGATCTCGATGACGTCGCCAATAGGCTCGGGATCCTACTAAGGAACGACAACCGTCCTACCGATTACGGGGACTGATCGATCGGGATTACAGAAAAGCGGTCCATAAGGACCGCTTATTTTCTATGTCCCTATAGATCAGGAGGGCCTAAGGCTCTTGAGGGTGAGCCAGACGGTCCTGAAGCCGAAGAAGGCGACGTAGAGCAAGAGGGCGTAGCTCGGGAGGAGGAAGCCGAGAATGAGGGTAAGCAAACCCGGCGTGAAGCTCTCCCAGTAGGCGATCTTCTGGCATTCCCAGAAGGTGTAGATGCGGAAGGGGTTGTTCTTCCCCCTTGTCATCAAGAAGACCATGAGGCCCATGAGGATAGCCATGGCGGCGAAGACGCCGGCGGCTATGCCCGTTTGTGTCCAAGCGTACGTATAGGCCGTATTGATATAGACCTTGTCGAAGAAATCGGACCAAGCCGCGAGGGAATTGTCTACATACGCAGACCAGTCACTCGCCCTTTCGTTATAGCCGACGTCATAAGCATTGCCGTCTAGATCCTGGATGGCGATTAAGCCGAGGTCGAAGCCGACGGGCAGGTGTTCATAGTCTCCTCCGATCGAGGAGCCGCTATTTTCGCCGTCATAGTAGGGGGCGACGGAGATATAGAAGTAGGTATCGCTGAAGAACATCGTCGTGACGTCATAAAGCGAGTCTTCGTCATCGGAGTTCGGGCTGATGCCGGCCAAAACGGTATCCCTTCTGCTGCTTAGGGTCTCTTGGTCGATATCGCCGTAGTAGTAGGCGCGGAAGACGATTTCGGTCGTTCCGTCCCCGTAATCCCTGATCAGTTCATAGCGCGCCGCCCCGGTCGTTTGGGCGTATTGCTCGTCGAAGTTAGTTACGAGATAGTGATCGCCTTCTTCGTCTTCGGCGATTTCCATGCTTACGCCATCTTCGTAGAGGGCTTCTTGAAAGCCGATGAGATAGCTATCGATTCCGTAGGAATCGCTTGTGACGATGCTGGCGCCGCTGATGGTGAAGTAGGTCGTCATGATGGGGGTGACGGCCATTAGGACCGACAAGATGGCCATCGGGATGGCGAAGTACCAGGCCCTTTCCCGACCGCCGGCGATGCAGGCGTCGTTGTTTATCAAGGAACCGAAGAGGTACCTGAGCGTTTCTTTCGTGCGGGGTTTCATGATTTGCCCGCTCATTATAACTAGGCACCCCTCTTTTACCAATGTAAAAGAACGGGAGTTAGTATGGGTTTCTCATGCCTTTTGTCGGTTATAATGGCTCTTGCCTTCAGTTAGGCACGATCTGGGGTCGTCCATGGTTTTGACGGGGGACGGCTTGACTTGGAATGCAGTGGAGCGGCGCCCTAAGCGCCAAACAAACAATAACTGCCAACAACAGCTATAACTACGGGATGCCTGCCAAGGTGTCCTATGCTCGCGCCTAATCGGTAATCTACGGATTCCTCTCCAGAGTTGAGAGGGCAGCTCATCCCTCTTCCGGTTTCGCCTTATGGAAGATGCGGGTGGTATATCAAGGCGATGGGTCTTCTGCCCCGGTCCAAGCAGGAGATCGAGATTGTTGGGACCTACCCGCCGGGTTCTTGGGAGCATCTGACCCGGCGGCGGAAAGAGATGCTTCCTAAACTGTAGATTTCCTTGGAGGGCTTCCTTCGGACAGGGGTTCGATTCCCCTCGGCTCCACCAGTCGA
>CAYMRJ010000045.1:0-3464 GCA_964392865.1 uncultured Staphylococcaceae bacterium | reverse complement strand
AGGGCAAACCCAAGACCCGGGCGACCTTGTCGTAGCATTCCCCGACGGCGTCGTCTCTGGTATCCCCGATGACTTCGAACTCCATATGGTCTTTCATATAGACCAGTTCGGAATTCCCGCCGGAAACGACGACGGCCAATAAAGGGAACTTAAGTTCCCCGATGTATTCGTTGGCATATATGTGTCCGGCCAAGTGATGGATGGCGATAAGAGGCTTATCGTAGAGGAGGCAAAGGCTCTTGGCGGCCTGGAGGCCGACATGGAGGCAGCCCACTAGACCCGGGCCCCTTGTGACGGCGAAAGCATCCATCTCCTCCAACTTGAGACCCGATTTCTCAAGGGCCTCAGTTAGACAAACACCGATGTTCTCGACATGGAGGCGGCTCGCCACTTCCGGCATGACGCCCCCGTATTTCCGGTGGACGTCGATCTGGGAGGAAACGACGTTGGCCAAAAGCTCTCCGTCCTTAAGGACGGCGACCGACGTTTCGTCGCAGCTAGATTCGATGGCCAGTATCTTGCTCATAGTCCCTTCACCATGTAATAGGCGTCCCCGCCATTTGAATAATAGCCTTCCTTCTTGGCGACGATGGCGTAACCGGCGCTTTGGTACAAAGCGACCGCGCCAGTATTCCCGGTCGCGACTTCAAGCGTCGAAAAGGAAGGCGGCTCCTCTAGGCCTTTGAGTTCCTTTTCCATCGCGGCCAAGAGGGCCTTTCCGTAGCCTTTCCTTCTCTTGTTCGGCGTAACGGCGAGCCTCGAGATGGTCGCCGAATCAAAAGTCACCATGTAGTCGATGTATCCGGCAAGGCCGTCTTCGTCATCGAGGCGCAAAAGGACCGCAAAAGGGTTCTCTTTGAGGTCGAAAAGGATGTTTTTCTCTTCCCAAGGATCATCGAAGCATTCCTTTTCGAGAGCGGCCAATAAAGCCGCATCCTCTTCCCTGCACCTAGAAACGCGGCGCATCGTAATGCTCCTTGAGGTAGACCGGCCTCGCGCTTAAAGCCTCGGCCTTGAAGAACTCGTCTTTGGCTTCCAAGAGATTCGAGATGACATCATCCCCGGGATTTTCCAAACCGAGATAGGAAACATCTCCCCCGACTTCGTATTCGGGGTGGACCTTTAGGATCTCCAAGGCTTCGTCATTCTCCATCGCCGAGTCTTGGAGGATGGCTTCCTTCCCCTTGTAGATGGCGACGTAGCTCCTATCGTTTCTCGCATCCATGAAGCACATGGTCGGCTTGTCCTTCTTCTTTAGAAGAAACAAGGACGAAGGAAGATATAGAGGGATATCCAAAGACAAGGCGATCGTCTTGGCGACGGTCAAGCCGATGCGGACCCCGGTATAGGAGCCGGGTCCCTTGCCGCAGACGACATAGGTGATTTCCTTACCGGATTTTCCAATTTGGGAAAGAAGTTCCTTGATGGTCGGGACGAGAAGTTCGCTTTGGCGGCGGCCCGCTCTTTCTTCCTTCTTGATGAGGATCCCTTCATCGCCTGCCAAAGCGACCCTCAGGGTGTCGTTAGAAGTATCGAGCAATAGTCCGAGGCTCATAAGGATGCCTCCAGCTTATCGAGGACTTCGATGTATTTATTGCCCTTGGCGATGAACAAGAGCCTCCGGCTATTCTCCCCCGTCTGGGTGAGTTCGAGTTCTAGGCGTTGCCTAGGCAAGAGTTCTTCGATGAAGTTCGGCCACTCGATGGCGGTCAGTCCGTCCCCGTAGATATAGTCTTCGAGGCCGATATCCTTGTTTCCCTCATTCAGGCGATAGGCATCGATATGGATGAAAGGGAGGCTTCCGCCTTCGTAGACCTTGAGGATATTGAAGGTCGGGGAAGTGACCGCTTCTTCTATCCCTAGTCCCTTGGCCAAACCCGAGGCGAAAAGGGTCTTCCCGGCCCCGAGATCGCCTTTGAGGAGAATGAGGAAGCCCGGAAAAGCGAGACGGCTCAAATTGGAAGAAAGAGATCTTGTCTCCTCTGGAGACTTGGTCTCTATCTCGAAGCGCTTTTCGGGGCTTTCTTTCATGCCGTCAAAGTATATATCATCGCAAGGGAAAGGCGCTCATGAAGGAAGTCTCTTGCCTGATAGTCGGGGGCGGCCCCGTCGGGATCTACCTGGCCGGGAAGCTAGAAAAAGCCCACATGGATTACCTCCTTTTGGAGGCCCATAAAGTGGGTGGCCAGGTGCTGACCCTTTACCCCGAAAAGCCGGTCGAAGATGTCCCGGAAATCGGGAACATGAAGGCCAAAGACGTATTCGAAAACCTTCTTAGGAAGGTTGATAGAACCAAGATACTCGAGGACACCAAAGTCCTGAAGATAAAAGGACACGAAGTCCATACCGATAAAGGCGTCTATCTAGCTAAAAACATCGTCCTTTGCACGGGCCTAGGAAGATACGTGCCGAGGAAACTCGAAGTCCCGGGCGAAGAAGGATGCAGAAATGTGCATTACGCCCTTCTGGAGCCGACGACGCTATACGGCAAGAAAGTCGCCATCTTCGGGGGCGGCGATAGCGCCCTCGACTGGGCCAAGGCCTTGAGCGGCCACTCCGAAGTCCATCTCATCCATAGAAGAAAGGAATTCCGCGGCGATCCCTCGACCATAAAAGGCTGCGACATCGCCCTCCATCTTCCCTATATCCCCGTAAGCGTGGAACAAATCGAAGGAGAAGCGAAATCCGTCACGATAGAAAACGTCGAGACCAAGGAACGGGAGACGATTGAAATCGATGAGATCTTGGTCAATTACGGGGCCTTGCCCGAAGGCGGGCATCTCGGATTCCCGAAAGACGAAAGAGGCATCGGATTGAAGGTCGACGAGCATTTCATGGTCGCCGAAGGCATCTATGCCTGCGGGGACTGCATCTACCACCCCGACCACAAGAAAAGGATGGCCCCCGGGTTCCGGCAGGCCGATAAAGTCTTGGAGAGCTTGCTCTCTACTTATTGACGATGGGTTTGTTCTCCCTCTCGAATTTGGCATAGAGGGAGCGGACCTTCTTTTCGTCGAAGGGGAAGGCCCTTTGGTCGACGAGCCTTTCGATTTCCTTGAAGGATTTGCGGATGCAGGCGGTCAGATCATCCGGATATCCGTAGTTCTTCGCGTGGTTTAAGTACTCCTCGACATCGAGGACTTTCTTCTTCCCGTCGGGAAGCAGTTTGACGTCGAGATCGTAATCGATGTATTTGATGATGCCTCGGTCATATATGGCGGGACTGGCCAGATTGGCATAGAAGCAGATCCCTTCTTCCTTGAACATCGAAATGACATTCATCCACTTCTTCTTGAAGAGATAGAAGATGGCGTGTTCCTTGGTGATCCACTCCCTCTTGTCGGCTTCCCTTACAAGAGAAGAACGGGACGCCAAAGCCCAATACTCGTCCGTTTCTTCGACGAGATAAGCCGGTATCCAGAGGCGATGGATTTCCCCGTCGTGCTTATAGGCCGCGACCGGGA
>CAYMRJ010000044.1:0-3509 GCA_964392865.1 uncultured Staphylococcaceae bacterium | reverse complement strand
TTGAAGGGTCTAAGGAAGCGCCTCGGGCTCTCTTCTACTTAAGTAGAAAATAAAGCGGAAAAAGCGTTTTCGGCCCCCTTGCCAAACCCTTTTCCCTGAATAAAATGTTTGGGCCCGAACACGGGAATCTGACATTTGGATAAACGAGTTATGGAAAGCAAAGAAACGCACTTGGCCTTTACTTTGGCCAAGACCCACTATGCCGTGAAGTCCTACCTCGACTCCGTCCTCAAGGAGTCGGGAAGCGGCCTCACGCCGCCCGAAAGCTATCTTTTGGGCTTCATCGCCGAAAACGATGAGGGGAACGGAGTCCCCTTCCCCGTCCTCAAGGACATCGCGAGAGCCTCTAAAGGCACCGTCAGCGAATGCCTCTCCTCCTTGGTCCGCAAGGGGATGATCGAAGGCATCGTCGATAAGGAAGACCGCCGCAAGAAGAGCTTCGCGATCTTGCCTTTAGGCAAGGAAACGGTCGAAGAGGACCGCAGCCGCTTCGCCAAAGCCTACGAAACCTTGTCTAAGGGCATCGGCGACGAGGCGCTCGAGAGCTTCGTTTCCGTGGCCGAAAAGCTCCGCTATAACGCTTTGGAGGGCCTTGAATGAAAACCATCAAAGTATTGGCCCGCTATCTGAAGGGCTTCTGGGGCACGACGATCCTCACCTGGATCCTGGTCCTCGTCGAATCGGCTTGCGAGGTCGGCATCGCCTTCGTCCTCCAGTATCTATCTAGCGCCATCGCTTCCGGCGACGTCGAAGAGATCGTCGATATGGCCCTCATCATCATCGGGCTGGCCATCTTCGCGACGGCGACCGGCATCTGGGCCGGCTTCTCGGCCGCCAAAGCCGCCACCGGCTTCGGCCGCAACCTCCGCAAGGGGATGTACTACCACATCCAGACTTTCTCTTTCGATAACATCGATAAGTTCTCGACGTCTTCGATCGTTACCCGTCTAACGACCGACGTCACCAATGTCCAAAATGCCTTCATGCAGATCCTAAGGGCCGTCATGCGGGCCCCCTTCCTGCTCGTCTTCTCCATCATCATGGCCTTCGTCACGGCCCCGAGCATCGCTTGGATCTTCCTGATCATCGTTCCGATCATCCTCGTTGTCTTGATTATTCTTGCGACCATCGTCCACCCGCTCTTCGTCAAGGTCTTCGATACCTACGATGATCTCAACGAAGCCGTCCAGGAAAACGTCGACGGGGTCAGGGTCATCAAATCCTTCAACCTCCAAGACATGCAGAAGGAGAAGTTCACCGGCGTTTCCTCCTTCATCTTCAAGTGCTTCTCCAAAGCCGAGAAGATCATGGCCTTCAACGCCCCGACCATGCAGCTTTCGGTCTATCTGGCCATGGTCTTGCTGGCATGGCTCGGCGGGAACCTCGTCGTTTCGACCGGAAGCGACTCCGGGATTCTCACGACTTTGTTCATGTACGTCCAGCTCATCATGCTTTCGATGATGCTGATCTCGATGGTCTACACGATGATCATCGTCGCCCGCAATTCGTCGGAACGCATCTCCGCCCTATTGACCGAAGAAAGCAACCTCGTCTCCCCCGAAAACGGGCTCACCGAGGTCAAAGACGGCTCCATCGACTTCGACCACGTCGACTTCGGCTATGCCAGAAGCGGCGGCAAGCTCGTCCTCCACGATATCGACATGAAGATCGAATCCGGCGCCTCGATCGGCATCATCGGTCCGATCGGCTCGGGCAAGACGACCCTTATCAGCCTCATCGCCCGCCTCTACGACCCGACGTCGGGGACGGTTAGGGTCGGCGGGCACGACGTCAAGGAATACGACTTGGTGTCGCTACGCGACTCTGTCGCCGTTGTCCTCCAGAAGAACACCCTCTTCACCGGGACCATCAGGGACAATCTGAAGTGGGGCAACCAAGAAGCCACCGAAGACCAGATCAAGGAAGCCTGCCGCATCGCCCAGGCCGATGCCTTCATCGAGTCTTTCCCCGATAAGTACGACACGATGCTGGTCGAAGGGGGCACCAACGTCTCCGGCGGCCAGAAGCAGAGGCTTTGCATCGCTAGGGCTTTGCTGAAGAACCCGAAGATATTGATCCTCGACGACTCCACCAACGCCGTCGATACCCATACCGACTCGCTCATCAGGAATGAGCTCCAGCATAAGATGCCGGGCCTTACCCGCATCATCATCGCCCAGCGCATCCTCTCGGTCCGCGAATGCGACGAGATCTACGTCATGGACGAAGGCGGCATCATCGCCCACGGGAGTAACGACGAACTGATGGCGACTTGCCCCGTCTACAAAGAACTATACGAATCCCAGCTAGGAGGAGGCGACTTCGATGAGTAAGAACGTCCATATGGCCGCGGCCGACAAACTCGAAAAGGTCACCGGCAAGCAGAAGAGGACCTCGATCAAGCGGCTCTTCGGCTACGTCTTCAAGTACTACAAGCTGCCCTTCGTCTTCGTCTGCATCTGCATCGTCTTCTCGGCTTCCGCCGGGGTCCTCGGCTCCTACTTCATCGGGCAGATCGTCGATATCCTTTCCGATTACGTAAGCTCCGGAATCACGACTCTGGGAAGCGAGTTCTACAACTACCTCTTCGCCATGATCGGCGTCTACTGCGCCGGGATCGTCGGCACCTACTTCTACAACCGGACGATGGTCGTCATCGCCCAGGGCATCCAGAAGAGGATCCGCGACTCCCTCTTCTCGAAGATGCTCGACCTTCCGGTCAGCTACTTCGACTCGAGGACCCACGGGGACATCATGTCGGTCTTCACCAATGACGTCGACGCGCTTAACGAAATGCTCGGCCGCGTCCTTCCGATGATGGTCCAAAGCGCCTTCACGATGGTGGCCGTCTTCGTCATGATGGTCTACACCTCTTGGCAGCTTTCTATCCTCGTCATCGTCTTCGCCTTGCTCATCTTCTTCGTCACCATCAAGTTCGCGAAGAGCTCCTCCAAGTACTTCATCAAGCAGCAAGGAGCCTTGGGCGCCACCGACGGCTACATCGAAGAGATGACGACCGGCCAGCGCGTCATCAAGGTCTTCAACTACGAAGAAAAGGCCAAGGAAGGGTTCGACGAACTAAACGACGCCTTGTTCGATGCCGCGAGGAGGGCCTCCTCTTACGCCAGCATATTGATGCCGGCCGTAAGCCAACTAGGGAACCTCCAGTACGCCCTCATCGGCCTACTCGGCGGGCTGGCTGCTGCCAACAACTGGATCGACGGCCTCACCTTCGGCGTCATCGTCTCCTTCTTGCTCTATAGCAAATCCTTCACCCAGCCGATCGGCCAGATCAGCCAGCAGATGAACGTCGTAGCCCTCGCTCTTGCCGGGTCCGTGCGCATCTTCGACCTCATCGACGAGAAGCCCGAAGTCGACGACGGCTACGTCGAGCTCGTCAATGCCAAGGAAGGCAAAAACGGCGAGATCATCGAAACGACCGAAAGGACCGGGCGCTGGGCCTGGAAGCATCCGCACCACGACGGGACCCTCGACTACACCTGGATGAA
>CAYMRJ010000043.1:0-3560 GCA_964392865.1 uncultured Staphylococcaceae bacterium | reverse complement strand
TAGGTTCCTGCTGGATCCACCGGGCCAAGGAATCCTTCGAGACCGAAGAAGGCAAAGAGATCCTTAGGGAGGCCGGCGTTACAGGCGACTACGAAGGCGTCGGGAATCTTATAGTCGGCTACCCCGAAGGGGAACCCCGTTCCAATGGGGAACGCAAGCCTGGCAGAGTCTATTACATCAAGTAAACTAATTTGATAATTGCCTTAAATATTCTTCTATGTCGATTATTTCGACGCTCTTTTGGGTGTCGCTGGATATAGAAGTGACTTTAATAATCACTTTTCTGTAAGGTCCACGGAGTTTGGACAAAGCCTCTAGCTTGGTGGTTAGATTGGCTTTTCTCGCGACCACTTGGACGGCTATAAGATTGCCGTCCAGGCAGTTTACGAGGAAGTCGATATATCTATGGCTACGGACCCTCTTCCCCGTTTCGTTATAGATAAGGCAAGGGACATCGCCCAAGTACACTTCGTAGCCTTTTGAAACAAAAGAGTTATAAACCAAGGTCTCTAGAATCTGCTGCTTGGTCGGCCTTAGGCCATTAATGGACGATAAGGCAATGAGCAATCCATGGTCGCAGAAATAGTATTTGGCTTGGCTTTTGAGGACCCGATTTCTGCGGGTTTCGAAGCGCATCTCTCTACCGATCGATAGGTTAGAGACCATTTCATCAAGATAAAAAGCCAAGGTATCATCGGCGGTTTTCTCACCATATCTCTCTAAGAAAAGCTCTTGTAATGTTAATGGGGTTAACAAAAATCCTGTCTCCTCAGCCAGGATACTCATGAGATTCATTAAATATCTTTTGTCCTTGAGAGAGCCTTTTCTTCTTATGGGAGAGACAAGGATTTCATTTAGCAAGGGATAGGGATCCTTTGCCTCTAAGAGAGACAGACAGCCACCGTATCTAAGATATTGCTCATAGAAAGCCTCTTTCTCTGTATCAGGTAGATCTTTGGCTTCCTGTAAGAGGCTTATTGTATCAAGACGGGTCACATCTATATTCGGAACGGCAGGTCTTAGCCATTCTCTAAGCGAAACTTCATCAAGCCTAGAAGTGCCGACCAGTCTTATGTTTTGTTTCGCCAAAACCTCTTTTGCGATTTGGGGAAGAGCCTCTATTCGGTCTGCATCATCGATCAACAAATGCCTGAGCTTTTTGGAGGTAGCTTTCCTGTGGATGAATGCTTCAATCTGCCGAAGTGCCCCCTCATCCGCCCCGTTGATACGGAGGATTTCCGGGGAAGAGGTGCCTTGGCCGGTCAATGCATCATAGATATCCTTGCTGAGAAAAGAACTCTTGCCGAATTTAGGTAAGGCGGATATTAGGTGAATTGGCTCTGAAATAAGCTTTTCCAATACGGATTTCGCCAATACGGTTCTTTTCATTAGAAATCCAGAATATCGATGGAAATAATATAGGGCCTAGAAAAAGGTGTATCAAATTATATCTGTAGTGAACGGTCTATTGAGGGCTTGACCGTTCCTAGCTATGGGTTGGCATTGACGTATGTACGCGTGCTAGATGCGCACTTGGGCGCGCCCTACATTGCTTTAAAGGAGTCTTTGAAGCTGATCGGCGGTTTGGAACAAGCCGCTTTAGGCAATATCTAGGAAATCGATTTCCTTTTTCAAAGTGCCGATTGCGACGCAGGAAACCGCAAAACTCTTAAAAACCGATGTAAGCGCTTACTTTTTTGCTTGCATTCAAGGGTCAAGCCCCGGAATATAGAAAAGGAAAGCGGTTTCGCATCCGTTTTATGCGGAACCAGGAAGGAAAATTGGAGGAAACTCAATAATGAAGAAAAACCTTGGTTATCTGTCGATCCTCGCTGCCGGCGTTTTGGTTTTGGCCGGATGCGGCGGAACGACTGACGATAGCTCCGAGGCGACAGACGACACCACCACCACGTCTGTGACGACCGTTACCAACGACGGTGGAGATCAGGATACGTCTGATACCGATTCCACCGATGGAGGAACGGATGGCGATACCGGCGGAGACACCGAAACCCCCGAAGGCGCTCATACCAATGTGAATATGTTCGTGGCCGAAGACGGGGTCATTGCTAGCGGCGATGCTACGGCCGCTGGCAACCTGTGTTACTGGGCTGGTGACGGCGCATTGATGTCTTCAGCTGTTTATTCGGCCTCGAATAACTCAATTTCTCTTACTTATACCGGCGGTTGGGCCTTCTGGAGCGTCCAGTTGTTCTATACCGCCCCTTACTATGATGTCGAAGGAACCGAATGGACCATCAAGGCCAGCGTCACTTCAACTGCTTCTGGCACCATCACGATCAACAGCAGCACTTTTGACGTAAGCTCCACCGCGTCCGATATCGAAGTTGCCGGCGGTGCCGTCGGAGGGAAGACCCTCTCCCTTCAGCTCGGCGTCAGCGGCGACGAGAACGGCAACCCCCTCGATTCCGGGACGTTCACTCTTACCGATCTCCAGATCATCGACACCGTCAATAGCTATTACCTCGTGAACTTCAAAGATGCCGATGGCAATACCCTAGACGAGGTCTACACCATGGTCGGCCAGACTCCTTGGACCTCGCCGACCGCTCCGACTATCGAAGGCCAAGCTTTCGTTGGTTGGGCCGATGAAAACGGCGATATTGTCGATCTCACGACTTGGACTCCGACTGCTGACACGACCCTGACCGCCACCTACGGCACGGCCGATGCCACTGTCTCCTATTATGTCGGCACCACCCTCATCGAAACCGTCAACGCCGTCACCGGCGCCACCATCACCGCTCCGGACTACGGCTATGACGAATACGGCTTTGGCTACGGGCTTGAAGGCTGGTATACCGATCCCGATTTCACCAACGCTTGGGATTTCAGCACCGCCATCACTGGCACCATGACCCTCTATGCCAAGACCTGGGTCCAGCATTCCTCGACCTATATGCAAGATGGCGACGGCATCCCCGACACCTACTTCACCCACGACGATGACGGATCTCTCGTCTTCTCGGGCCTTGGCGGCGGCTGGAGCGAGAGCTGGCACGTCCAAATCAACTTCATCCCCGTCCCCGTCGGCGTTTCTGGAACGAACTACGACTTAACCATTACCTACAAAGCCAACGACACCTACCCCGTTCAGATCTATGACAATGCGAATTCCACTAGCATCGTAAGCGGGTCTCTCGTCGCCAACACCTCCGAATGGCAGACTCTCACCTTGAACTTCAACGGCCAAACTTTCGATTCCGCCGATACTAAGTTGACCTTTGAGTTTGGCGGCTACCAGACCAGCGGCACCTACGAACTCACGATCGGCAGCATCGCCGTAACTGCCAGATAACCTACCTCCTTTCTCCCTTGCCCCCGCCTTCTCCTCCCCGTCGGCGGGGGCCATGGGAAGGGGAGGACATAGACTATGAAGGCCGCTTGAAGCGGGCGAGTAGCCCCACCCCAAGCGGCCTTTGCTGAAATAACAACTTACACGGAAGAAAAGGACAAATCCTTATATGAAGAAAAAAACATTTGCCCTAGGGGCGGCCCTTCTCTCATTATCCGCCCTAACCCTCGGCGGAATCGCCGGC
>CAYMRJ010000042.1:0-3768 GCA_964392865.1 uncultured Staphylococcaceae bacterium | reverse complement strand
TTTGAAAGGATACTGAATTAAGTTCCTTTTCCATTCCCCACAAATGGAATAGCCAGCCAAAGGCTCCGTTTATCTCCTGTTGTTGGTTTCGAATAAATATGAAACGGCGAAAGAGTCTGGACCCCTGTCCCACATGGATTGGCAAAGATTGATTAACCCGCAAGCCTAAAGCCAATCACGACACCCAAGAACAAGCGCAATTCTTGGCATCGCATTGCTAGAATATGGACGTGAAAAAAACCAAACAAATTGAACTCCACGGAACTATTGAATTAAACAAAGAACAAATCGAAGAGCTGAGGAAAACCCAACTCGAGTTGCTGGATGTCCTTGCCGAATACTGCAAGGCGCACAACCTCACCTTCTATCTCTTCGGCGGAACCGCTCTCGGAGCCGTCCGCCACAAGGGTTATATCCCTTGGGATGACGATGTGGATATCTGCATGCCAAAGGAAGATTACGATTACCTCATCGAAAACTTTCCTGAAGAGGGCCAATATTTCGTAACGGGGCCTGAAATAAACCCTCTTTGTCCCAATACGTTCTCGAAATTATTCAAGAAGGGGACAGCCTATAGGGAATACGGCGTCTCTTACGAAGGAACCCCGTCGGCCATCTTCATAGACATCTTCCCCATCCGCAGCGTTCCCGATAGCCGCGCCCGATTCGCATCTTGGCGCAGATGGTTCTTCCTGGATTGGATCGGTTGGAAAACGAGACCTTCCTATTCCCACAAAGCCGACAGAAAAACATACCAGAAACTGAAAGCGGCCGCTGGCAGCGAAGGCAAAAGGAAATCTAGCCTCTTCAGGAAAGCCCACATCCTGATGCGCTTGATATTGTGGTGCCTTGCAAGGCTCCCGATATTCTGGATGACGCCTTCCATGGCGAGGAAAATACAAGCCTCCTATATCTCCAAAAAAGAATGGAAGGACTCCGATTCGATATGGGTCGGAGGAAACCAGCAATCCATCTATCCCAAAGAATGGTTCGAAGGGACCGTATACTTCGAATTCGAAGGCCGGCAGATGCCGCTTCCCGGCGGGTATGACAAATACCTGACGAAAAAATACGGTGATTACATGGCCTTGCCGCCCGAAGGGCAGCGTTACGGCCACCATTTCGTACTCGAATTCAAAGCCTAGCCTTGCCCTTCGGTCTCAGGCAAGGTCCTTTTTTGCCTTCTTTTCAGCTTAAGGGCGGTCAACAAAGTGTCCCGGAGGCTCTTCGGGAAAACCAAAAACCAATATATGAGGGCGGCGGCGGCCGATATAGCCAACGCCCCTATAATCACAACGAACAGATCGGACAAGGGAACGAACCAGGAAATCGAAATACCCAGACCGATCAATACGATCCAAGCCAAAACCTGCCTCAGGTAAGTGAAGCGCATGAATTCGCCTATCCTTATTCCCAACCGGAAATAGGAAGAAAGGACCAGAACCACGGCCCGGACGACCATGCCGATGGCGACGCCTATCGCGACGCCGATGGCGCCATAGAAATTCCCCAAGATATAAGCGGCGGCAACGAAAGCAACGAGCGATGCGACCCTAGCCAGAGCCACGAATTTGACGTTGTCCTCAAAATACAAAGCGTTTGTGAAAACGACCATCGGGAGGGTCGTCGACTGGCCGATCATCAATATCAAAGCGACATAATAGGAATTGGCATAGCCTTCGTCATTCATCCAAACCGAAATGAATTTTTGGCCCAAACACAGGAACCCGATGATTATGATCGAGAAAATCGAGGAGGCGATGAGGCCGACTTCCTTGGCCAGATTGGTCAGTTTGATCTTCCGTTCTTCCCCGGTGGAAGTTGCCATGATTCTGGCGATTTTGGGGACAAAAAGCCCATTGAGGACAGAAGCGATAATGAGGGCGTAGTTTTCGATCTCGGCCCCGACGCTATATACCGAGACTTCGATCAGATCCGATTGGGTGGTCTGGGCGACGATCGTCGGAGCGATGTAAGTAGAAATCTGATAGCAGATGGAAGCAACGAGATTCCAGCCAGAAAAAATCAATAGTTGCCTCTGCTCTTCCTTGGACAAAGGGGAACGGAAATCGGCAGAAAAGCCGTTTTTGAACCTAATGTATAGATATTTCAACAGATAGCAAAAAAGGCCCGTTCCCGAGGCAATAGCCGTGATGCTGACGATGTCCCAATCGAAAGCCAAAGCGCAGGAGCAAAGGACGATATATAGGCAACGCTGGAGAATGTTGAGTCCTTTTTCGAAGGGATATTCCTCGAAGGCGTTAAGGACGCCGTTGAAGCCCTGCATCCCAAAAGAAAGGGTCGAAGAAGCAGCGGCGATGATGAACATCACATTCAGCTTCTCGCGGTAGGTTTCGCTTAAATCCGGATAGATGTAATCGAGGCAGAAAAAAGCCACGACGAAGATGACGAGGACGATGGCGGATAAACCGATATAGATTTTGTAGACAAAGCCGAGCAGGGAGCGCATTTCCTTTTCCCTGCCTTGGGCTTTGTATTGCGCGAGGTAGCGGCTGGCGACGCCGGAAAGGCCGGTATCGAGCAAAAACAGCGAAACCAGCGAATTGGTCAATGTAAACAAACCATACTGGTCCTGGCCGTAATGGGCGCTGATCAATGGAACGAACAAAAAGCCCGAAACGATCTGCAAAACCAAATAAACGTACCCGGCTATGGCACCGAGCATGATCTTCCGGTTGCTTTTGGCTTCGATATTCCCGGAAGGAGATGGCTTGATATCGGACTCTTCTACGCTGTCCATTGGACACGATTATATAGCCCGAGAAATGGAAAGGTAGGGGTTTGATTCAACCTGGCCTTATAGCGTTAGGTGACAAAGAAATCGCAACGCCGTTCCTTTCTCCGCCCGTTTCGTTTTCCCTACAATTCCGTTGTCTCCCTTGCCGGAAAGGAGAAAGCGATGAGCAACAGCAAAAAGAGGCAAGGAAAGCACCTCGACATAGAAGACCGCCTGGAGATCCAGGCATGCATCCACAAGGGGATGGACCTCGGCCAGATCGCGTCCGTGATCGGGGTCAGCAAGTCCACCGTCTGCAGGGAGCTGAAGAGGAACGCGGTCAAAAAGGAGGGCAAGGCGCTGCCCTGCAAGCACAGGCGCCTGGGCCTCTGCAACAAGTGCTGCCACACCTTCGGCTGCCCGAGGGAAAGGTTCTACTACGACTTCAGGGAGGCCGACGAGAAGGCCTCCCTCCTCCTCAGGTCGTCCAGGGCCCACGTCAGGATCTCCGACGGGGACCTCGCCGCGGTCGACGAGATCGTGAAGGAAGGGGTCGCCAAGGGCCAGTCCCTCCACCACATCTACGCGTCCGACCCGGAACTGCGGGCCATCTGCTGCGAAAGGACGGTGAGGCGCCTCTGCTACAAGGGGCTCCTCTCGACCAAGGCGCACCAGCTCAGGCGCTACGTGAGGTACAGCCATTCCTATGCCAAGAAGCCGGCCGAGGTCCGGCTCAAGAACATCGAGGCTCTCCCGGGCAGGATGTACCGCGACTGCCTCGAAAAGGTCGAAAAGCATCCCCGGATGAACGTCGTCCAGTACGACTCGGTGATCGGGAAGCAGGAGGACAAGCGCGCCCTGCTCACGATCACCTTCCCCAAATACGGGTTCCAGTTCGGGTACGTGATCAGGAAGGGCTTCGCGGGCGACGTGGCCGGGAAGCTCAACGCCCTGTTCGCCCGGCTCGGCAACGACCGTGTCCGGGAGATCTTCCCGATAAACCTCTCCGACAACGGCTCCGAGTTCTCATC
>CAYMRJ010000041.1:0-3940 GCA_964392865.1 uncultured Staphylococcaceae bacterium | reverse complement strand
GGCTATCTGGTCGGCCAGTGCATGAAGAAGGGGAAGGGGAAGTTCAATCCCGCCCTTATTTCGTCGCTAGTAAAGAAGGAGTTGGACAAGTAATGGAGAGGCAGGTCGAGGAATTCGTCCGCTGGCTCTTGAGCGCCAAGGAAGCCAGCCTCCCGAAGTTCGAGAACCTGCCTCGGATCCCTTTGTTCATGGAGCAGGTCGTCGCCTATGTGAACGATGCCCTCAAGGACATCGCCGGGAAGGAAAAGGTTTTGACGCCCTTCATGGTCAATAACTACGTGAAGGCCAAGATCATCAAGGAGCCAGACGGGAAGAAGTACCACGAAGAGCACCTGGGCTATCTGATGTTCATCTGCATGCTCAAGGACTGCCTTTCGATGGAAGAGATCATGACCCTCATCGATCTCGATGTTGGCATCAGCACCGACAAGAGCAAGCTCTACAAGTTCTTCTCCAATATGTCGAGCGAGATGGGGGAAGAAGCCGCCGATAGGCTACTAGCGAGGCTCTATGACTTCTATGACCGCTACGAGAAGAACAAGGAAGAGTATGGCGAAAAGGCCGAAGAGGACCTTAGGAATTCGATGGGTTTGGTGGCCTTACGGCTCGCCGTAAGGGCCTCCCTTTGCCAAAGGCTCGCCAAGAGATTATTGGCCGCCATCGGGGAAGACCTCTACGGCGAGGAATATACGGAAATGAAATACCCTTCCAAAAAGGAAGGGAAGAAGCGCGAAAAGGCCGCTTCTAAGGAAGCTGAGCGCGTCGCCAGCGCCAAGAAGCAGAAGGACGAAGCCGCGCCCAAGAAAGAGAAGAAAGCCCCTAAGGAAAAGAAGACTCCGAAGAGAGAGCCTGATATCAAGGAGGAAGAAGAATGAAGATCCTCGTTACCGGAGGCCTCGGCTTCATCGGGTCCGAGACCGTCATCGCCTTGCTAGAAGCGGGGCATGAGTCCGCCATCGTCGACAATCTCTACAATGCCAAGATCGGGGTTCTCGACCGCATCGAAGAGATAACCGGCAAAAGACCTGCTTTCTATCAGATCGACGTCGCCGATAAGGCGGCCTTGGAAGAGGCCTTCGCCAAGGAAAAGCCCGAAGCGGTCATCCACTTTGCGGGATACAAGGCCGTCGGGGAAAGCGTTGCCAAGCCCTTGGAGTACTACAGGAACAATCTTGGCACTACTTTGACCCTGCTCGAGGTCATGAAGGAATACGGATGCCATAACATCGTCTTCTCGTCTTCCGCGACCGTCTACGGGGTTCCGCCCCATGTGCCCCTTTATGAAAGCGATCCGAGAGGCGAAGCCACCAACCCCTATGGGGAAACGAAGATCATGATCGAGAGGATCCTCGAGGATGCCTGCGTGGCCGATAAGGAATTGACCGCGGTGTTGCTACGCTACTTCAATCCGATCGGAGCCCATCCATCGGGCTTACTGGGCGAGGATCCCAAAGGGATCCCCAACAACCTCATGCCCTATATCGCCCAGGTGGCGATAGGGAAGAGGGATGTCCTCCATGTATTCGGGACCGACTACAAGACGGTCGATGGAACGGGCGTCAGGGATTACATCCACGTCGTCGACTTGGCCTCCGGCCATGTCGCGGCCTTGAAGGCCTTGAATGATAAGAAAGGCATCAAGGTCTATAACCTCGGGACGGGGAAGGGGACAAGCGTCCTGGAACTCGTCAAAGCCTTCGAACTTGTTAACGGGGTTAACATCCCGCTTTCTTTGGAAGATAGAAGGCCCGGGGATGTCGATGAGAACTACGCGGCCGTCGAGAAGGCCTATAGGGAACTAGGCTGGAAGAGCAGGCTTACGATAGAGGATGCCTGCCGCGATGCCTATAACTTCCAGAAGAAGAACCCGGAAGGGATCAAGTGATCGCCTGGAAAGGATTAAACGTATGACGAAAAAGATAGTCTGCCTCTTGCTGGCCTCCGCCTCCTTGGCCCTTTCTTCCTGCGTCGTGTCCTCCAAGAGCTCGAGCACGGAGGAATACGAAGAAGAATCCGAATCCCTATTCATCGAGGAAGAGGAAGAAGAACCGGAAGAAGAGGAAGAGAATCCGCCTGAGGACTCATTCGGTAGCACCTCTACCGAGGAGCCTGTCGATACCGGCTCTAGCGAAGAAGAACCGGAAGAAACATATACATGGCCGGGCGAAGAAATCGCCTATCTCCTCGACTATACCATCGGCTACCAAAAGGAGATCCCGGCTCCGAGCGAAGAACTCGATGCCGCCCGGGAATATAGCATCGATTTCGGCCTCAACTCCGGCGTCTTCATCACGGCAAAAGGGGACTTCAGCGGCTACTATGAGGAAGTCATGAATAGCGGAGGCTGGTACGAGATCGCCTATTACGACGTCGACGGCAACCACTGCATGCATACCGACGATCTCGATATCGAGATCTATGTCGGGGCCTATGACGAAGCCAGCGATTCCACCAGGGTCGAGTTCAGGGTCAGCACCGGGTATTACGCCTTTTGGCCCGAAGAGATCATCGATGAGGCCATGACCTCTTTGGCCGGGGAAGGGTATACGCCCCTTCCGGATTTCGACGGAGCCAGCTATTACTACGTAAATTACGGGAATTCCTATAGCATCAGCCAGATCAACGGGAGCCGCGATCTCTATCTGATCGTCAGGATGGGGATATCGGGCGATGCCTATGCCGATTCCTTCGACGGCTTCATCTACAACCAGTCAAGCAAGGTCTACCATGACCCGGCCTTTGAGTATTACATCACGTTCAGTGACAATTACGAAAGGGTCGGCTACTGCTCTATCTCCGTGATGAAGACCATCGCCACCTTCGCGAGGCCTTCCGATGCCGACGACTTATATCTGAAGGTGAACTCCTATTTCGACAATTGCAAAGGGGAAGGCGTAATCGCCTCCTTCCCGGAGTTCATCGAGGGCTGGGATCTGGCCCGCTATTCCACCGGCGCCGACTCCGTGTCCGTCAACTACTACAGTTGGGACGAGCAGGGAGCCTTCGTCGATCTGGCCGATGACTTCAAGGAGTTCATGGAGGATAGCGAGGAGTGGTACTACATAGAGTCATTGGGGCTATGGACCGATTTTGAGACCGCCTCGATGGCGCTTGTGTTCATCAATTCCTACAGTGAGAGCGTCAACCGCATCTACGTCCGCGGTGGATACGACTATACCGAATACCTTCCGAGCGAAGAGGATCTGGAAACCCTCGAATAGAAGGGGAGAGGGCACTTCGGTGCCCCCTTTTCCTTTGTCCCGTTTGTCTGCCGGGTTAGCACCTTTTACCTTGTTCAGGACTCGGGATATCGGTTGTTTTGTCAACCGGGTTGACACAATTTTCATAGGCAGGCGCCCCACCTTGTTGTTAATAGGGTTAACATTCAACTTCCTTCGATGATGACAATGCAAACAGCCACTGGTGTTAACGGGGTTAACAAACGCTTTTGACTTCGCGAACGGTTTTGGAAACCGCCTGTTTTGTTAACGGGGTTAACATCCCGTTTTTCTCTTTGTGAAAGCTATATAAGACGGTCGTTTTGTTAACGGGGTTAACAGCCATTTTGCTTTGTAGGCGACTGCGAAAAGGGAAGTTTTTGTTAACGGGGTTAACAACTATTTAGCCTTGAACGCAGCAATATAAAAACAGGATTTTTGTTAACGGGGTTAACATCCGTTTTCCTTTGAATAGAACAACAGAAAAAGGCCGTCTTGTTAATAGGGTTAACAAAAACTATTCAAGGTAGATGGCGACCGCATAAGGCGGCAAGACCTTATCCGCACCCTTGTTCTCTAGAAGTATCTCTTTCCCGTAAGCGGGATTCCCGATCTCTTCTGAAGAGATATTGGAAACGAAGTGGAATGTCTTTTTGCCTTCAATCCTGAAGGCGATGACGCTGTCGTCGCCTTCCATCTCGGGAACGAAGGTTCCGTCGATT
>CAYMRJ010000040.1:1653-4009 GCA_964392865.1 uncultured Staphylococcaceae bacterium | reverse complement strand
CGAAGGGTCCTCTCGGTCGAGGCTTTGACGTATTCGTATTCGGCGGGATAGGGAATGCATTCGTCGAGGCTCATGATGATGTCGGCCCCGAGCTTTTCTTCTATCCCGATCGCTTTCTCCGGGGTGAAGAGTTCCATATCCCCGTTGAAGTCGTTTCGGAAGCTCACGCCTTCTTCGGTAAGCTTGCGGTTGCTGGCAAGCGAAAAGACCTGAAAGCCGCCCGAATCAGTCAACATCGGGCCATCGTAATTCATGAACTTATGGAGGCCGCCGGCCTTCTCGACGATGTCTTCGCCGGGCCGGTAATGGAGGTGGTAGGTATTGGCCAAGATGACCCCGGCCCCGCAGGCCTTCACTTCTTCCGGCGATAGGGTTTTGACGGTCGCCAGAGTCCCGACCGGCATGAACATCGGCGTTT
The DNA here is from genome assembly GCA_964392865.1 of uncultured Staphylococcaceae bacterium. Taxonomy (GTDB): domain Bacteria; phylum Bacillota_I; class Bacilli_A; order RFN20; family CAG-826; genus UBA4951. Next base: position 3,591 of record CAYMRJ010000040.1, on the reverse strand, counting down.
CGACATCGCCGTGGGGCGTATGCAAAATGCCATAGCGGGCGCCGCTATTTTTGTCTACGTGGAGAATCTCTATACCGAAAGCCATCAGGCAATTTTAGCCTTATGCCTTCTACTCTACCATCTGGCTTCCAGATGGCGGCTGAAACCCATGGCTTTCTTGAAGTCATCTCTCCTCATGAGATAGAGGAGGATGAAGTAGCCGATCAAGATGACGGCGAGCTCCCCTCCCCCGACCGTCAGCATGTTGAGCCAGAAAGGCGTCTCGGTGATAAGGAAGAGCTCGAGGCCGACGACGACCGCGTTGATGACGACGGGATAAATGCAGGCAACGAGCAGTTTCGGCGAAGCATAAGCTACAAGAAGCGCAGAAATTAAAGTCGCCAAGGTCCCGAAAATTAAATCCCATGGGCCATAGAGGGAAATCCCCATGATGTTGGCGAGGAACGTTCCTATGGTGACGCCCCAGATGAAGTCGGGCCTGAAGAAGCAAAGCAGGACCAATATTTCCGAAATCCGGAACTGGATGGACCCGTAAGCGAACTCACCGCATAAGACGCTGAGGGCAAAATAAATCGCGGCCAGGAGTCCATTGGCCACGATCTTCTTGGTTAGATTCTGATCGCGCATAAGCGACCTCCTTGTTTTTTATACGTGGTTCAGAGGAAGAACACGTCGCCTTGAGGCGTTGCAGATTATATCAATAGAAGGCCATCCAGGAATCGGGAATGTCGCCTCCGTCCTCGCTGGCCTTGATGGCTCCGGCGATCATATCGGCGATCGAGATGACGGAAAGCCCGGGGATGTCGTGCTCGATTGTATTGGTGACGACGATGTCTTTGATCTTCTTCGAAGAGAAGAGCTTCGAAGTGTCGCCGCTGAAGACGCCGTGCGTCCCGCCGACCAAGACTTCCTTGGCCCCGCGCTCATATAAGGCATCGATGCAGGCCAAGACGGTTCCGCCCGTATCGATGATGTCATCGATCATCACGCAGGTCTTGCCGGCGATGTCGCCGACGACATTGACGACTTCGGCGGCATTGGGGGCCGGTCTTCTTTTATCGATGATGGCCAAAGAGCAATCGGGAAGCTCGCTAGCCAGGTCCCTGGCCCGGTGAATCGAGCCGTGATCGGGAGAAACCACAACGACATCCGAGGTTTTTACGCCGATTTCGGCTAGTTTTGCGCGGTAATACTGCCCAAATAGGGGAATTGGCGACAAATCATCGACGGGAACCGAGAAAAAGCCTTGGATCTGCGGGGTATGGAAGTCCATGGTGATGAGGCGGTCGACCCCCACGGTCTCAAGGAGCGAGGCCACCATCTTGGCGGTAATCGGTTCGCCGCGCTTGGCGATCCTATCTTGGCGGCAGAAGCCGTAATAAGGGATGACCAAATTGACTTCCTTGGCTTTGCCTTTCCTTAGGGCATCGATGAAGACAAGCAGCTCCATGAGCCTATCGGCGCCGGGATAGCTGGTCGACTGGATGATATAGACTTTCTTGCCCCTGACCGAATCTTCGATCCGGCACATGACTTCGCCGTCGCTGAAGCGGCTGATCTTGCGTTTGCCTAAAGGCAGCCCGACGAGTTCGGAGACTTCCTTCGAAAGGGCCGGGTTGGCGCTAAGGCCGAAAATGGCGGTCTTGGTACTATCCATATCTGACTAATGATTATACCCGAAGGCGTCTACACTCATTGGTAATCTTTCACGACGAGGAGGACGATATGCCTCTTCATCTCTTCTTCCTTGATGGGGACGATGCCTTCGATGTCGTGCCCGCGGCTCTTTAGATAAGCGAGGCCTTCTTTCCCATGAACCCAGAGATAGATGGCCTTCTGCTCGAATCTCTCTTCCTGTTTTAAAGGAAAGTTTTCGGTCCCGAAATAAAGCATGCCTTTCCTGCCCATGAAGAAGTGCTCGGGCTTGAAGTCCAAAGT
>CAYMRJ010000040.1:0-1553 GCA_964392865.1 uncultured Staphylococcaceae bacterium | reverse complement strand
TCATAGGAATAGATCTTTTTCTTTATTTCGATTTCCACGGGCTAAGGATAGCAAAGCGAGATGAGTTTGGTTAACTCTTCTATAAAGAAGAGGGTGGGCAATGCTATCATTGCCCGGTGAAGACCCTGATACTCTTGAGCGCCCTTCCCGGAAGCGGCAAATCGACGTGGGCCAAAGCCTACGCCAAAGAGCACGAAAACGTCTTCATCGTCAGTAGCGACGAAGTAAGGAAAAAGGTCGCCGGAAGCGTCGCCCGCTTCGATATGGAGCCCCTCGTCTGGCTCACCTACCTCCAGGACATCAATAGCCACATCAATGACGAAGGCGATGTCACCGTCATCGCCGACGCCACCAATCTAACCAACTACTACCGGAAGTATTACTTCGAGCAGACTCCCGGCTTCGATAAGCACATCCTCGTCTATTTCGATATCCCCTTCGACATCTGCCGCGTCCAGAACAAGATGCGGGAAGGCGACCGCATCGTCCCCGAAAAGGCGATGGAACGGATGAAAGGCGAATTCGAGCCCGTAAGCGAAGAAATAAAAGGACTCTATGACGAACTCATCGTCCTAGGGCCCGATTACGTCAGCGACTTAATCAAGAAGATCCAGCAGGAAGGCTAAATTCCCCTTCATTCGGAAAGAGTTCAAATCCTCCTGATAACAAAGCCATCGGGATGGATCATCCCCTCTTCGTAATTTAAATCGATCAATACGTTGCCAGCCTTCAAAGGAAGCGGTTCAGGCCCGGCATTGATGAGCAGCTGGAGGGTCCTTCCTCCATAGGAACGCTTGATTGAAAGCAAGCCGCCTTCTTCCCTGATTTCGATGTCTCCGTAGGAAAGGATGTCTTCCTTCCTAAGGGCGAGCAGTTTTCTTATTAGCCTGCGATAAGGGCTATCTCTAAGGGCCTCTTCGGCATCGAAGCAGCGGCGGCAGTCCGGATCGAAGCCTCCGTCCATCGGAATCTCGGTCCCGTAATATAGGCAAGGCATTCCGATATAGAAAACCAATAAGGCGAGCGCAGCCGCCAAGGCTTTTTCGTTCCCTTTGGCCAGATTGAGGAACCGATTGGTGTCATGGTTATCGAGGAAGTTAAGAAACATACTTTGGGCCATGAGCCGGTTTTTGGAAAGAAGGGCGTTGAGCCTATCGCTGGCCGCCTTGGCATCGTCCTTCTTCTCGGCAAGATAGGCGATGGCGGCATTCATGAACGGGAAATCCATGGCCCCGTCCCATTCGTCGCCCCTAAGGAAAGAAGCCCCATCGTGCCAAAGCTCGCCGATCAAAAGGGCATCGGGGAACTTCTCTTTCACCTTAATCCGTAGCTTCTTCCAAAAAGCGTGGCTGACTTCATCGGCGACATCGAGCCTCCAGCCGTCTATGCCCATTTGAAGATAATGGAGCGCGACCTTCGTGAGCAGTTCTTCCCCAAGCGGGCTTTCGGCGTTGATTTTAGGCATCCACTTGCCGCTGCTGAACATCTCGTAGTTTCCCTTATCGAGGTCCGGCTTATCGCCCTTGATGTAGAACATATCGTAATAAGGCGAA
>CAYMRJ010000039.1:2739-4101 GCA_964392865.1 uncultured Staphylococcaceae bacterium | reverse complement strand
GCGTCGTGGCGGCCATGGGGCTGCTTGGCCTTCTCTTCCTCATCTTCATGGCCGAGAAGAAGGGCCTTTTCTTCGCGATCATCGTCCTTATCGTCTGCTTGGTCTATCGCCTCTATAAGGCCAAGGAGAATCCCGCCAAATGGGTTCTAAGGGGCTTCTGGATCGTCGTTGCCCTCGGTCTGGCTTTGATCCTCTTTGTCATCCTCAACGCCCTTTATGGGTTCTCCTTCGTCGCCAATAGCACGCTTCTCAACAAGATTTTCAATACGAACGGGTATATAACCGCGATCAACCAGACGGTTTCGGCTTTGTTCAACGGAGGGCAGTACGGTTCGGCTTCTACGAGCCAAGTTCTTCTTAGCCTCTTGTTTGGTGTTTATAACGGCGGCTACACCACCTATGGCGTCACTTCGCCGGTCGTAGTCACGAACATCAATAACTTCTCATTCGAGTTCGAGATCTTGCTGGAAGGCGGGTTCATCCCCTTCATTGCCTTGATCGTCCTCATCATCCTCGGGATCGCGAGCGTTAGACGCTACTTCATCAGGGGCAGGGACGATTACGGGAAGGTCGGCTTGGCGATTCTATTGCTAGGCATCTTCGTCACCATGAGCTTCTTCTATACGAGCGAGCCCTTCGCGGTGACGCGCTTCTCTTCTTCGGATTACCTGATGCCTTTGGCCAATAGCTTCTGGCCTCTGATTGCCTTGTTCATCCTGGGCTTTACCTATAGCCCGGTTAGGAAAGAGGAGGAAGAGCCCGTTAGGGAAGAAGTCCCGGCTACGGAGGTGGAACAATGAAAAAGCACGCTTATCTACTTGGGATGCCTTTGGCCCTCATCCTCATGGCATCCTGCTCGACCTATCCCCTTTATGACTCCCCGGCCTATAACGGGGACGAGTTCCAAGATAACTACCTGAGGGACTATGACGAGATCGGCGATAAGGAAGGTAGCCTGATTGGTGAGGCCGTGACTTTCCGAAGGGCGACCGAAGTCTACGAAGACGGGGAAGCCTACTTCTTCAACGGCAACAAGGAAAACGCCTTCTCGGCCTTCGATAGCGTCGGCATGAAGGACATCTATCCCGAACTTTTCGAGTACGTCGACGAAAACGGAGACACTATCTCCTATAGCAGTCTGGACACCATTGCTTCCCGTTTGGACGACGATAGTTACATCTCCTTTGGGAAAGACCATTGCCTGGCCAAGGTCGACGATGCCTTCAAGAAAGGCGTGATGGGCAAGCTCTACAATGGCCAGCTTTCCTGCCACAGCTGGTACGCGGTCGCCCGCGTCCAGTGCGAGGAAGAAGGCTTCAAGACCTTGTTCCCTTTGACGATGACGGACGGCGATATCTTCGC
>CAYMRJ010000039.1:0-2639 GCA_964392865.1 uncultured Staphylococcaceae bacterium | reverse complement strand
ACAAAGGGGAAATCCGCCCCCAAAATCTCCGCAACTTTGACCATTTGGTTGAAATTTTGCGGTTTTTGGAGCGGATAATCGGTCTTGAGCCACCCGTTGAACTGGCTGCCGTCGAAGGGCTTCCAATCGATGTAGTAGTTGTTATAGCGGATGTCCTTTCCGCGTCCTGTTACGACATAGAGGTTCTTAGCAACGCCATTGAAGACATGGATCTTGTATTCGGTCGGGAGTTCATCAGGCTGACCGATATATTTCTCGATGATGATTTGAGGCTTTATTTTCGAGTAATGGCGCTCAACTGTCTTCTTACCGTAATCAGTTTTCAACCATTTCCTGAATTTCGATCTCGCTTCTTCGATATCGAGTTCGGCTTTGTTTTTGACGATGAGATTAAAGGCACAGGCGTGCGTGCACTTCATGACGAAGCTTTCAGGCAATCTGTCGAAGTCTATCTCATCGAAGGAGTCATAGATTCCGTAGCAAGGGATGAGGATGTCTTCGAGTCCTTTTTCCGTTACGTAGTCCCGGGCTCCGGCCCTTCCGGCCGCTTTGATGACCAAAGGGTTCTTCGGGTAATCGTAGAGCCTTAGCCACTGAAGCTTTTCCGTGTAACGGACCGGGTTCTTCAGATTGAGTTTGTGATGGGTGATGTATTGGTATTCGCCTTTGACGTAAAGGGTTTTGGAAAAGGCCTTGATCAAAGGTCTGGCCAAGGAAGCGAACTTCCTTTTGGTTTTGTTTTCGTGGAGGCGTTCGGCGAGCATGCGCTTTTATATCTTACTCGCCGAAGGACGAAGGCATTGAAAATAACGATAGTCCTATCCCGTTTCGCATCGATTTATCCGTATATTCCAAAATGGAGAGTCAAATCCGTTGATAATTCCTGAGGTTGGAATGCTTCTTTCGAAAGGCCGGTTTCTTCGTCGAAATCAGTCATGAAATCGGTGTAGCTCCAATATCCTCCCCCGGTGAGCTGTGGTACTACGTAATTCAATACGCCCGATTTGAAATACTGAATGTCGTCCTGGGTGACGTAATATCCTTTTTCATATTCCAAAACGGTTTTTGCTATTACGTCGTTGTCGAAGTAATAAACCAAGCGCCCTAACTCTTCGCAATTCGTGTACCACACCAATGTATGTTGGATGAAAGTAAGGCTTATCGTTTTGTCATCTTCGGCCGTATCTGTGCATGACGGCAATAACGCCGCAGCCGAAATAACCAAAGACAGTCGAAGTAGCCTGCCGGAGTTTTTCATTTCTTGGGATTATCATAACGCAAGAAACCGGTGAGGTAGCCACGTTTGCGGCCATTGGTGCCTTCTAATAGTTACATCCCAGTCTTTATCCCATTTGTGGGATAATCTCGCCATGCGGATCTTGGTAGTGAGCCAATATTTCTATCCCGAGAACTTCGCTTTGAACGAAATGTGCTTCGAATTAGTGAGGCGCGGCCACGAGGTCCATGTTTTGACCGGCCAGCCGAACTACGGCTTCGGGAAGATCCCGGAGGGCTATGAGAACCTCTTCGAAGAAGAAGTGAACGGAGTGAAGATCCGGCGCGTCAAAGTCCATCCGAGGAAGGGTTCCTCGTTGTTCCACCTCCTCTTGAACTATTACTCCTTCTGGAAGAACGCCAAGAAGGCGGCTAGGAAACTGAAAGGCCCATACGACGTCATCTATTCGATGTCCTTTTCTCCTTTGATCGGAGTCGAAGCGGCCAACTTGGCCAAGAAAAGGCTCGGCATCAAGAATGCCCTCCATGTCCTCGATCTATGGCCGGCTTCGCCGGTGGCGGTCGGAGCCATCAAGGAAGGCTCTTTGGCCTACCGCTTCCTTTACCGCTGGAGCAAGAAGATCTACCAAGGGGCCGATGAGCTCTTCCTGTCTTCCCCTTCGTTTAACGACTACATCAAAGATGTTCTGAAACTCGATATGCCGACCCGCTACATCGTCCAGCCGGCTTTGACCGTCGAGCCGAATGAAGAGGTCGCTTTCCCTGATGATTGCTTCAATCTCGTTTACTGCGGGAACATCGGGAAGCTCCAGCTCGTCGATAGCCTCGTGGAGGCCATCGCCTTGCTTCCGAAAGATATAAAGGTTTGCCTCCATATCTACGGGGGCGGCAGCCACTTGGACGCCATAAAGGCCCTCATCGAGAAGAACACTGATAAGATCGACGGACGCATCAAGATCTACGGCCGCGTCGAAGGAGATGAATCTAGCGCTGCCCAGATAGCCGCCGATGCCTTGGTCGTTACCCTCAATGATGATGGGAGCCCCGTTTCCAAGACCCTTCCCAACAAGTTATTGACCTCCCTATACCACGAAAAGCCGATCCTCGGCGTCATCGGGGGAGATGGGAGGAAAGTCCTAGAGGAAAGCGGAGGCGCTATCTTGGCTGTCAGCCAAAAGCCCGAAGACATCGCCAAAGCAATCGAAGAGCTTACCAGGCTTCCGAAGAAGGAACTTTCGCAGATGGGGAAGGCCAATAGGGCCTATTACGATTCCAATTTCTCGTTTTCCATGGTCATGGACGAAGTGGAAAACGAACTCACCAAGCTTTCCAGGAAAGGCTGAAGCCTCTTGGCGAGGGCATTGACCCCGCAGAGGCTTTTTATTTTGGCTTGGCCCTTGTTC
>CAYMRJ010000038.1:0-4184 GCA_964392865.1 uncultured Staphylococcaceae bacterium | reverse complement strand
TATGGATGTTCTCGAGACCGAGGACTTCGCGCATGTCGGTCGAGGCCGTTCCGCTTGCGCGGAAGGAAAAGATAGTCGCGGCCGGGACCTCGCTTTTATAGAGGAGTTCCCCGACGAAGCGCTGCTGGCCGTCGGGCACAACGGCCATCAATAAATAGAGGGGGATGACCTTGTTCTTGCTTTCGAAAGGCTGGACCGTCTTGGCCGTTTTGGCCTTTTCGGCGGCGTTTTTGCGGCTTTTCGCCAGGGTATAGAGCCTCTTTTGCTTACCGGTAGCCATCAGCTAAACGCCTCCCCGAAGTGGATGATCTGTTCTTCGTCGGGCCCGACGAAGGAGCGCTGGATCTTCTTGATCTTGGCCTTCTGCTTGCCGTTGATGTAGGCCCCCATCATTTCGATGACGATGAGCGGCATCATGGCGATGAGGCCGACGACGCCGAAGGCGTATTCGTAGACCCCTTCGGCCGTCACCTCGCTATTGGCCAGGGCCGCCCCGATGACGTAGGGCAAAAGGAATGCGCTCGACATCGGGCCGCTCGCGACGGCGCCGGAGTCGAAGGCGACATAGACGTAGAGATTGGGCGAAAAGAGCATGAGGACGAATACGAGGATGTATCCGGGTATCAATATGTATTCGATCGGGAACTGGTAGACGACCCTAAGGACGGCGAGCAGCAATGCCAAGGCATTGCCGACCGCCATGACGGCCAAGACGACGCCGGATTTCACGGTCCCGTCGCTCATTTCTTCTACCTGCTTGACCAAGACCTGGACGGCCGGTTCGGCGATGACGCCGAGCAAGCCGAATATGGCGGCTACGAGGAGCAGTATCCATAAGGAGTCCCCGCCGCCCAAGGCGCCGCCGACGATTAAGGCCGTCGGCCAGAAGGCGGCGTTGACGGCCGTTAGGAAGAACCAAAGGCCGAGGAAGCCGTAGACCAAGCCGACCAAGATCTTCAGCAAAGACTTAAGGGAGAGCTTCAGGAACAGGAAATCGTAGATAAGGAAGAAGACGATGATGGGGCCAAAGGCCAAGAGGACATCGCTAAGGGAATCGACGAAGGTCGCGCCCAAAGCACTTCCGGTGAATTCGCGGATTTCGACTTCGTAGACGCTAAGGGCGTCTTCCCCGAGGAAGAGGCTCATGATCATGACGGCGATGATGGGGCCGGTCGAGCATAGGGCACTGAGACCGAAGGAGTCTTCCCCGCTGGTCTTCGAACCGGTCGACATGGCAAGACCCGCGCCGAAGCCGAGGATGAAGGGAACGGTGACCGCCCCGGCGGCAACGCCGCCGGCATCGAAGCAGAGGGGCAATAGGGACGGATCGATCAAAGCAACGAGGGCGAAGACCAAGGCGTAGAAGGCCAAGAACATGATCTTCAGGCTCTTTTTCAGGATGATGCGGATGACGCCGATGACGAGGAAGATGCCGGTCCCGGTCGAAACGACGACGATGACCAAAACGCTAGGAAGCCCGAACTGTCCGGCCAAGACCGTAAGGTCTGGTTCGGCCATCGTCACGAGGAAGCCGAGGATGAAGGACATGGCGACCAATAGGAACATCGACTTCTTCCTGGTCGAGGTTTCGCCGACCAATGTACCCATCCTCTGCATCGACTTATCGACGCCGATCTGGAAAAGGGTAAGGCCGATGACGGCCACCAAAGAGAGGCCGAGGAAGAACCAAAGGGAATTCAGATCGAAGGAAACGCTGACAGTTTCTGTGAGAGCGGCATTCAGATAGAAAGTCGCGTTGACGTCTTCGTGGATGAGGCCGGTGAGATAGAAGACGATGACGCAGAGGTCGATGGGCAAAACCGATACGAAAGATTCGAGGAAGTTCTTGATGTAATCGTTGTTCTTCAGTTTCTCGACAAAGTTCTTCATGGTTCTAGCGCGGCGCTTTTTTAATTTTCCCGCCAAGGAGGCTTGCAAAGCAAGAAGGCATATTGCTCTTAAATGTCATAACCTTGCCCGTATCGGGACATTTGATGCTCAACTCATAAGCGTGGAGGCCCAATCTTCCTAAGGGATCGGCCGGTTCCCCGTACTTGTCGTCCCCGATGACGTGGTGGCCTCTGGCTCCGAGTTGGACCCTGATCTGGTTCTTCCTCCCCGAATCGATTTCGACGTCTAAGAGGGTGTATTCACTGTTCTCCGCCATCTTCTTGAAGCGGGTGATGGAGAGCTTGCCCTTCGTTTTGTCGTTGGTGAGATGGACGAGTCCCGTCTTATCCACGAGGAGGTAATCCTTGTAGGAACCCTTCTCCGGAAGCTTGCCTTCGACGATGGCGTAGTAGCCTCTTTTGAGGCAGATCTTCTGCCAATTCTTCTGCAAAGCCTCCTTGTATTCATAGGATTTCGAGAACATGAGGACGCCTGAAGTGTCTTCGTCTAAACGGTGGACGACATAGAGCCTCGCCTTGGGGTCTTTGCTTCTTAGGTAGTCGCTGGCGAGGCGGTAGGCCGTCATCGATTTCTCGTCGTCGCTTTCGACGGAGAGAAGCTTCGTCGGCTTATCGATGACCAAGATCTTCTCGTCTTCGTAGATGACCTTGATCTTCCCTTTCTTCGGAGCGGAAAGGGAGGTTCTGGAAATCAGAACGGTGTCTTCCGGATAAAGAGGGCAGTCGAAGCGGGTGGTGAGGACGCCGTTGACGGCGACCTGCTTATGGCTAAGAAGATGCTTTATGGCGTTCCTCGATAGCGATTTGCCCAGCTTGAAAAGGAGGAAATCCAGAAGCGTCGTCTCGACGTAGACCTTGTATTCCTTGTCGCTTCCGCTTCCCCTTCTTTGGACTTTGCCTTTGCCTCTTACCGGCATAGGTACTCCTCGAGGGCCGCGATGTTTTTGTCTACAGCTTTGCGCCCGAGATAGATGGCGCCCAATAGGCGGTATCTATCGGTCTCGGCAATGCCGATATCCACGGGCTTTTCCGGATAGATGCTGAAGATCTTCCCTTCCGTCTCGGCTTGGAGCAATAGCTCCACTTCTTCGTTATAGCGCTTGATGGAATTGCGGTAGGCCTCGTTCCATTTGGGATATTTGGAATAGAAGGCTTTGGCGGCGACGCCTTTGGCCGTCGTCCCGCCGCTTTTGCGATAGCCATGGGGACGGGAGGAAATAAGGACGATCTTCTTTTTCCCTTCCTTCAAAGGCTTATGGAAGGGCAAAGACTCGACGGTCCCGCCATCCAGGTAATGGAGGCCTTCGATTTCGACGGGCCTCGCAAACAAGGGGATGGAGCAAGAAGCGGCGATTCCCTTGAGGATGTCGCATTTCCCTTTTTCGAAATAGGCCGGCTCTCCCGTTTCGCAGGAAGTAGCAACGGCGGTGAAGCTCTCCTTCGCTCCGTAGAAGGATTCGATATCGAGGCCGCATTTGCCGCTTTTGAGGTCTTCGTAGAAATACTCGAAGTTGAAGAGATTCCGGCTCTTGAGCATGTTGCCGGCCCCGACGAAGCGGCTATCGGCCATATAGGAAAGGAAGACCTCTTCGACCAAATCGATTTTGTCGAGAAGATACATCATCCCGATGAGGGAGCCGGCCGAGGTGCCGATGATGTCACCAGCCAAATAGCCCCTTTCCTTCAGTTCCAGGGCGGCGCCCAGACAAAAAGCGGCGCGGGTCCCGCCGCCTTGGATAACGAGGGTGAAGTCCTTGGCCATACGGCCTATTTTAATCGAAATCGATTAACCGAAGATAGCAAGCCCGTCGAGGAGGAGGTATACCCCGAGGCCCGCAAGGATGACGCCGCCGATGATTTCGGCGATGTGGTAGCGCCCCTTGAGGAGCTTGTTGATCCACTTCCCGAGGCCAAGGCCGAGAAGGGAAATAAGGAAGCTCATGAGGGCGATGATGCCGATGGCGACCCAGATCTGATAGGTCGCGGTTGCCTTGATGGCCGTTCCCAAAGTAATCCCGACCGCCAAAGCATCGATCGAATCGGCGACGCCTTGGAGCAATACTTCACCGACTTTGAAATTGCGGGCTTCCGCTTCTTCGGGTTTTACGGTGTCTTTGATCCCTTCGTAGATCATCTTGCCGCCGATGATGGCAAGCAGCGCGAAGCTGATGTAATGGTCGAAGGAGTCGATGAATTCGGCAAAAGTGGTACCTAGCAAGTAGCCAAGCATCGGCATCAAGCCCTGCATGATGCCGAAGACCGCGGCGATGAAGA
>CAYMRJ010000037.1:2352-4242 GCA_964392865.1 uncultured Staphylococcaceae bacterium | reverse complement strand
CAAGACGCCATTGCCCTAAAGGGGCAAACTCCCTAAAATTTGTTAGACATGAATCTATTCATGCGGGAGGCAAAATGAAAATCCGCAAAGAAGTGATTGATGGGGTCAAGGAGATCTGCGCGTCCTACAAGGACGAGCCCTCGCCCCTGATGATGATCCTAAGCGACATCCAGAAGAAGTACGGATACATCCCCTTGGAAGTCCAGGAGATCGTATCGGAAGAAACCGGGATTCCCGTGGCCGAGATCTACGGCGTAGTGACCTTCTACGCCTTCTTTTCCGTCACCCCGAAGGGCAAGTACGTCATCGGCGTTTGCCTGGGGACGGCCTGCTACGTCAAGAATTCCCAAAACGTCATCGACAAGTTCGCCCAGCTCCTCCATATCGAGCCGGGGCAGACGAGCGAAGACGGCCTTTTCACCATCGAGGCCGTCCGCTGCATCGGGGCCTGCGCCTTGGCCCCGGCCGTCCAGATCAACGGCAAGGTCTATCCGATGGTCACGCCCGATAAGGTCGACGGGATCATCAACGAACTAAGAAGCAAGGAAAGCGAGGCGGCTGCCTAATGGAACGCATAGTCGATACGAAGATCCTAGATTCCAGGATCGCCTCTTGCACCGAAGGTTTCGATGGCAAGATCAAGGGCAAGGACGGCAAAAGGGCCGTCGTCGTCTGCGGCGGGACCGGCTGCCTTGCCAACAATTCCCAGGAACTCATCGACGAGCTGAAATCCCTCATCGAAGAAAAAGGACTTAGCGAGAAAGTCACCGTCAACTTCGTCGGCTGCTTCGGCTTCTGCTCCCAGGGGCCCTTCGTCAAGATCTTCCCGGAAGACACCCTCTACCGGATGGTCAAGAAGGACGACATCAGGCGCATCGTCGAAGAAGACCTCATCGGCGGGCATATCGTCGAAGACCTCCTTTACGTCGATCCGACGACCCACGAAAAGGTCGCCCGGCAAGACGACATCAATTTCTACAAGCGGCAGCTGCGCATCGCTCTCCACGGCTGCTCCCTCGTCGATCCCGATAGCCTCGAAGAGGCCCTCGGCTACGATGGCTTCAAGGCCCTCAAGAAGGTCCTGACCGAAATGAAGCCCCAGGAAGTCATCGACGAAGTCCTTAATAGCGGCCTCCGCGGCCGCGGGGGCGCCGGCTTCCCGACCGGGCGCAAATGGCAATTCGCCGCCAACCAGAATAGCGAGAAGAAGTACATCGTCTGCAACGGCGACGAGGGCGACCCCGGCGCCTTCATGGACCGCTCGATCTTGGAAGGCAACCCCTACGGAGTCATCGAAGGGATGATGATCGCCGGCTATGCCTTCGGCGCCAGCGAAGGCTACTTCTACATCCGCGCCGAATATCCGGTCGCCGTGAACCGCATCAAGAACGCCATCAAGAACATGGAGGCCGTCGGTTTGCTTGGGGACAACATCCTCGGGACCGGCTTCAGCTTCAGGGCCCACCTCAGGCTCGGGGCCGGGGCCTTTGTCTGCGGCGAAGAGACCGCTTTGCTTAACTCCATCGAGGGGAAGAGGGGCATGCCCCGTCCCCGTCCGCCCTTCCCGGCCATCAAGGGCCTTTGGGGCAAGCCGACCTGCGTGAACAATGTCGAAACGCTGGCCTGCGTCCCCTACATCATCAGGAACGGGGCCGAATCCTTCTCGAAGATCGGGACGGAGAAGAGCAAGGGCACCAAGGTCTTCGCTCTCGGCGGCAAGATCAACAATGTCGGCCTCGTCGAAGTCCCGATGGGCACGACCTTAAGGGAACTCATCTACGATATCGGGGGCGGCATCCCGGGCGGGAAGGCCTTCAAGGCCATCCAGACCGGCGGTCCCAGTGGCGGCTGCCTGACGGCCAAGGACCTCGATACCCCGATCGATTACGA
>CAYMRJ010000037.1:0-2252 GCA_964392865.1 uncultured Staphylococcaceae bacterium | reverse complement strand
TGCGCCCTCGGCCAGACGGCCGCCAACCCGATCCTTTCGACCATGAATAACTTCCCGGAAGAGTACGAGGCCCACGTGAAGGACAAGAAGTGCCCGGCCCACGTCTGCAAGAGCCTCATGCAGTACGTCATCGATCCGGAAAAGTGCAAGAAGTGCTCGCTTTGCGCCAGAAACTGCCCCGTGAACTGCATCCACGGCGTTCCCGGCAAAGAGCCTTATGTCATCGATCAGTCTGCCTGCATCAAGTGCGGCACCTGCATCCTGAAGTGCCCCTTCAAGGCGATCGAAAGGAGGTAAGGATCAATGGAAACGATCAATATCAACATCGAAGGGAAGATCTATTCCGTCGATAAGTCCTTGACCGTCCTCGAGGCGGCCAGGAAGTGCGGCTACCGCATCCCCACCCTTTGCTATTGGAACGGCGGGAAATGCTCCCTTGCTTCCTGCCGCGTCTGCCTTGTCGAAATAAGGACCGCTAGGGGCGGCAAACTCTTCGCAAGTTGCGTCTATCCCGTCGCCGACATCCCGGCCGAAAAGGGCTTCGAGATCTGGATCTCTTCGCCGATGGCGACCAAAGCCCGCCGCCATAGCGTCGAGCTCCTCCTTAGCAATCACGTCAAGGACTGCCTTGGCTGCAGCAAGAACGGGAAGTGCGAACTCCTCAAGGCCGCCGAAATCACCGGGGCCGAATCCGGGAAGTTCCTCGGAAGCACCACCGAACGTACCATCGACCAACTAAGCAACGGCCTCATCCGCGATACCGGGAAGTGCATCCTCTGCGGGCGCTGCATCGAGCGCTGCAAGGAAGCCCAGGGGATCGGGATCCTCGGCTTCCAGCAAAGGGGCTTCCAGACGATCGTCGGACCCGTCTTCAACAAATCCTTCAGCGAGGTGCCCTGCATCCAGTGCGGCCAGTGCATCGAAGTCTGCCCGACCGGGGCCCTCTCCGAAAAGCCGGAAATCGCCGCCGTCGATAAGGCCATGGCCGAAGGCAAGAAGGTCATCGTCCAGACCGCTCCGGCCGTCCGTGCCGCCATCGCCGAGGAATTCGGCCATAAGATCGGTGAGCAAAACGGCGAAGGGAAGATGGTCGCGGCTCTCCATCGCCTCGGCTTCTACCGCGTCTTCGATACCAATTTCGGCGCTGACTTAACCATCGCCGAAGAAAGCCAGGAGCTGATCGAAAGGGTCCTCCACAATAAGGGACCGCTCCCGCAGATCACATCCTGCTCTCCGGGCTGGATCAACTACATGGAGTTCTTCTATGGCGACCTCATCCCGAATGTCTCGACCTGCAAGTCCCCGCACGAGATGGAAGGGGCCATCATCAAGACCTACTACGCCAAGAAGCACGATATCGATCCGAAGGACATCTTCGTGGTTTCAATCATGCCCTGCACCGCCAAGAAGGGCGAGTGCAAGCGCCCCGAGGAGTTCGTGGACGGACTCCCCGATGTCGATGCCGTTTTGACCACGAGGGAATTGGCCGCCATGATCAAGCGCGCCGGCCTCATCTGGGACGAACTCCCCGAAGAGAGCTTCGATGACGATCTGATCGGCGAATACACCGGGGCCGCCGCCATCTTCGGCGTGACCGGGGGCGTCATGGAAGCCGCCATCCGCACGGCCTACCACACGCTTACCGGGAAGGAAATGGACCCCATCGAGTTCAAGCCCGTCCGCGGCTTCGAGGCCGTCAAAGAGGCCGAAGTCGAAGTGGCCGGGAAGAAGCTGAAGGTTGCTGTCACGAGCGGCATGGCCAACGCCAAGCCCTTGCTCGAGGAAATCAGGCAGGGGACCTCTCCCTATGCCTTCGTCGAGATCATGGGCTGCCCGGGCGGCTGCGTGAACGGGGGCGGCATGCCCTTCGTTAAGCCTAGCCTCTTACCCAATGAAGCCGAGGATATCCTTGAGACCTACCGGGCCAAGAGGGCGGCCATCCTCTACTCCATCGACGAGAAGAAGAAGGTCAGGCAGAGCCACAACAACCCGGACATCATCCGCCTCTACGAGGACTACCTCGGGGAGTACGGAAGCGAAGAGGCCGAACGCCTCCTCCACACGACCTACCGGAAAGACCGCAAGGCTTTTGCGGAGTAAATAGTTTCAAAAACGAGGTGCCCCTTACTAGGGGCGCCTTTTTTGCTATCATGAGCGGGCATGTCGAAAAGTAGCAGGGTCAAATGGGCCTTCCTAAGGCCCAACGTCATCGTCCTCATGGCTTTGATCTACCTCGAGGTCATGCTTTTGGC
>CAYMRJ010000036.1:0-4293 GCA_964392865.1 uncultured Staphylococcaceae bacterium | reverse complement strand
CCCCCCCAGCCAAACCGGCCAGGGCGGCCGCTGCTCCCAGGAGCAGCCCTTTCTTCACTTTCATGCTTTCCTCCTTTGGTGAATGTGTGTAAGTGAATGGGATGTTGTTTGTTAGCAGTCCTCCGTATACCGATAGGCCTGCTTATGTGTACCACTCATAGTAGGCTTTCTTTCCTAATCAAAGCAAGGCAAACAAAGGCCTAAGCCTGCCCCGATAACGAAAAGGAACCCCCTTAAAGGGGGATTCCTTATCTATTTAGTTATGTTGACTGGCTTAGGCCGTCCTTCTCTTCCTGATGAGGACATAGGCACCGCCGACGGTGGCGGCGGCCAAGAGGACGCAGGCGGCGATGAGGATCCCTTCCCCGTTCGAGCTATCGATCAAGGACGAGACATCGGCACTGGCAGCGTACTTCTCATAGCAGGCATTGTACTTGTCCATGAAGGAGACGCGGTTCTCCCTATTGCCTGCATAAGTCGTATCCCCGTCGGCGTAGTCGCGGATGTAGATGCCTTCGAGAGTTTCTCTATTGGCTTCGATAATGCTGGCGTAGTTTGTGACGATGGCGCCGAACTCCTCATCCCCGGCGATCACATCGCAGGTCTTGATGGCTTCGAGGGCCTGGACGGCCGGGATGATGTCGGTACCGGTGTCGTCGGTTTCGGCGTAGATTTCGACGCCGCCGAAGTACATGGCCCTCTTAGAACTGGAAGCGGACTGGTCGTAGACGATTTCGACGCTGCCATAGGCCGGAGTTTCCAAGTCGAAAACGTAATCGGTTGCGGTGTCAGTGATGTCTTCAGTGCCGATTTCGGTGCCGTTAACCAAAACCGTAATCGTGGTGTAGCCGCTGTTTTGAGAGGCAGACGAGGCATTGACGACGATGCGGCTGATCAGCGTATCTCCGTTTCCGATGAAAGCTTCGGAAAAGAGGGTCGCGGTAGTCGTATTGTTACTTTGGCTCCCTATCTGAGCCCCCTTGTCGGAATCAGTCCCAAGGAAGGCGCTCGCGGTAGAAAGATACAGGGTCCAATCGAGGCCGTTCAATTCGGATGTTCCTGTAGTCAACGCAGATGTGGGCGTATAGGAATAGGACAGCCGGTAAGGGTGGACCGTGACGTCGAATGCACGGGTTGCGGACGTAACCCCATCGTAGGTTGCGGTAACCGAAACGGAGGTCGTCCCGGGAGTCGGGACTTCCGGCGAGTAGGAGAGCGTAAATCCGGTATTGACGCCCGTCCTGGTGCTGTTGTCGGAATATGCCAAATCAACGGTAAAACCGCTTCCGTCCCAAGCCTCGGCGTCGGAATAATATTCGGTCGTCGCGAGATCTCCGACCAAAGTCACCGTCGAAAGGGTGGCTTCGGAAACGGTCACGGAATAGCTTTGCGTAACCTCAACGCCGCCATAGGAGGCCGTAATGGCGACCTGGGTCGTTCCCGCTACGGCTTTTTCGGGGCTGAATGACCATTCGACGTTGTCGTTATCGATTTCCGCGGTTCCGCCGCCTTCGTAATTCGCCGTAACCGAGAGCCCCGTGGTATCCCAATCCTCACCCGGCAGATATTCAGTCTTTGCCAATGTTCCGCCAATCGATAAGGAAGAAATCCCGGTGGCCGCGCCGTCTTCCCATTCGAATTCGACGCTGGTTAAGTAGATGGCTCCTGAGTATGAGCGAATGCCGATATAAGGATAATCAGCCTGGAACTCATATTCGCTGACGTAATCGTTGTTTATGGCATCGGCATATGTCAGCGATTCAAGATAGTCGACTCCGTCTGCGAAAAGGTCATTCGGTGAATCAAAAGGGGTGTCCGAGCCGTAGACATAGACGGCGCGGGCAGGCGAAGTAGTAGATGTGTTTGAATTCCAAGTCAACTTGACCGAAACGATATTCCCAATGCTGGTTGTATTGATGATCCCGGCATAGTAAGTGCTTGAGGTCATCGTAGATCTAAGTTGAATCGACGAATTGCTCCCGGCGGAATGCCCGGCATAACTAACGCCGGATTCTGGCGCGGTATATGTCCAATTGTCGTAGTTGCTGTTAGTAATCCCCGTTACGTCTCTCGTGAGCGTGTCGGTATAAGTCTCGGCAGCCGCGGCGGCCTCTTCAACTACACCCCCCCGGCGATCATGGCCGCGGCGCCCACGAACAACGCAGCGCTTAGGCCCAAGGCGACGAATGAGCATTTCTTGCTTCTCATTTGCTTCATCCTTTCCCTTAATGGAACAAAGGCAAAGGGAAGACGGCGGCTGACGCGTCCGATTCTTTCCCTATGCGAAGTAAATTGTCGCCACTACGAAAAGGACGCGTCAACCGAAAACGCGGCAAGGAAATGCCCGCATTTTCGGCAAAAATCGCCTTCCCAAAAGAAAAGGAGCCCATTGGGCTCCTTCTCACTTAAATGCCTGCTTTAATCAGGCCGTCCTTTTCTTCCTGATGAGGATGTAGGCGGCAGCTCCGATGGTCGCGGCGGCCAAGAGGATGCAGGCCCCGATGACCATGGTTCCCTTATCGCCGTCGAAGAGGCCGAGGACGCTGGCCTCCGCTTCTCCGGCCAAGGTCGTCATCGCGGCGATCTTCTCGGCGACGGAGAGGAGGCCCCTGGTCTTATCGGCATCGCCGGTGCTCAGATAGTCATCGAGCAATATGCCGTCGACGTACTGATTGCCGTTGAGTTCGGCGTAGTCAGCGATGGCGTCGCCGTAAGTGTCGGTGTCGCAGGTATCGACTTCTTCGAGGCCGGCGGCGAACGCAGCGGCTTCGTTGGCTTCTTCATCGCCCAGGGCATAGACCCGGAGCACATCGAGGAAAATGCCAGAACCGGTATCGGTGGTGGATTCGATCTTGATTTCGAGGTGGCCGACAGGATTGGTGAAGCCAGTTAGATCGAGGGTGTATTCGACTAGTGAACTAGAAGTCGACATGCTCTCGGAAACGGTCTCGCCATTCATAGTGGCGGAAAGAGTCGCGCCGCTTTGACTAACACGGGCATACAGGTAGATGGAAGTAATCAGCGAGCGTTCGCCGGCAAGGATTTCGCTATAAAGGGTGAATGAGGAAACCCTATTGTACTGACTTCCGATTTGCAAGGTGCCCGAAGAGTTGGCGATATAGTACTGAGAATAGCCCTCCCCAAGGACTATCTCGGGAGTAAACGAATAGCCCCCGAGCTCGGTGTCTTCCAAATCAAACGGATCGACACTTTGAGCCGTTCCTCCCAAATCAGTTGCGGTGAATTCGTGATCGATGATGAGTAGCGGCTGGGCAACGACGGTGATTTCATACGTCGCCTCGAAACCTTCGTAAGTCACGGTGACGGTCTGAGTGCCCAACGATGTCAGAGCCGTCCCCGGTTCAATGGAAAAGTCGAGCAAGTCGGGATCGGTAATCGTGGAAGAAGTCGTGTCATCGTAAGAGACAGTGACTACGATGCCATCGACATTGAAAGCGTCCCCTTCCCCGAATTCGGTTTGCGGCTTGGTGCTAACTGCAATCTCTTGGACACTTCGAGAAGTCACCGAAATGCCGGTAACGGTTTCCGTGGCGGTTTGGCCGCTATAGGCAGCCGTAATGGTCACCGAGTTTCCGTCAGCCGTAGGAGAGGCAGGATCGAAAGTAATGACGGCATTATCGGTAACGTCAGACGGGCTTCCATTGATATCGGTAGCAGTAACGGTAATGCCAGCTGTTGACCAGCTATCGCCAACGGAATACTCCTTCTGCCAATCGTCCGAAACGGTCAAAGCGATGCTGCTTATGCAATTCTTGTAGAGTCCGGCAACCGTGCCATCCGCGCCGGCAGCATACCAGCGAATGCCCGCATTCGAGGACGAAGATGAATACTTGGCAAACCGAGGTGTATTTGTAGTATTCGAAGCAACAACATTGACGGCATAAGCACCTTGGATGCTTTCGCTATCTATTGCGAAGATCGAGCCCTCGGACGAGTTCGTAGAAAAATAGGTGCTGTTATTGCTAGACCAAGAAAGATAAGTTGTTTCTCCGTAGTGGAGCGTGAATCCTCCGTCTGCAGTGGTTGCAGTCAAAGGCTGCCATTCGGAGGAATCGGAAGAAACCTGGCCCCAATTGCTGCTTATGCTTCCGTTGTAAAAGAGCCATTCACCATCAACTTCGGCCCCTAAATAAAAAACGTCCCCATCGGCAATGTCATCGCTATCGGTGACTTGGATGAGTTCGTAATTAGAGGCGACAATGCTTTCTTCCGCGAGAGCGTTGGCTTTATCAACTACACCCCCCCGGCGATCATGGCCGCGGCGCCGACGAA
>CAYMRJ010000035.1:0-4437 GCA_964392865.1 uncultured Staphylococcaceae bacterium | reverse complement strand
GCCAGCGAACTCGAAGCCGGGAAGAGGAATCCCTCTTTGATGACCCTCTATAGCGTGGCCGAGGCCCTCGGGGTGACCCTCGAGGAACTCTTCCGCGGCATCGCGCCGATCGATAGCCTCCTCCCATAGGGGGAAAATCGAATGCGATTCTCTACCTTCTTCGCGTGCGGGCGCTATAATCATCCCGCAGGTTTTTAGGAGGACAGCATGTCAAAAGTGAAACTCGCAATCAACGGCTTCGGACGCATCGGCCGCTTGGCCTTCCGCCGGGCCTATGAGGTCGGCGGCTTCGAAGTCGTCGCCATCAACGACCTCGTCGACGCCGATACCCTGGCCTATCTCTTGAAGTACGACACCACCCACGGCACCTGGGAAGCCGACGAAATCGCTTCCGAGGTCAAGAAGGACGAAAACGGCAACATCACCGTCAACGACCTCATCTACAAGGGGACCCGCATCCCCGTCCTCGGCAAGAAGGATCCGAAGGACCTCAAGTGGGGCGAATACGATGTCGATATCGTCCTCGAATGCACCGGCCGCCTCAAGAGCCGGGCCGACGGCGACATCCACCTCGCCAACGGCGCCAAGGGCGTCATCATCAGCGCTCCCTCTAGCGACAAGGACATCCCGACCTTCGTCTACGGCGTCAATACCGACAAGCTCACGGCCGACATGAAGATCATCAGCGGCGGCAGCTGCACCACCAACTGCCTCGCTCCGGTCATGAAGGTCATCGAAGAGAAGTGGGGCGTCCGCGGCGGCTTCATGACCACCGTCCACGCCTACACCAACGACCAGACGACCCTCGACCTTGCCAAGGGCAACCTCCGCCGCGGACGCGCCGCCGCCAGCAACATCGTTCCGACGACCACCGGCGCCGCCAAGGCCATCAACCTCGTCATCCCCTCGCTCAAGGGCAAGCTCATGGGCGGGGCCCTCCGCGTCCCCGTCATCGACGGCTCTTTGGTCGACCTCTCGCTCATCCTCGAGAAGCCGGTGACCAAGGAAGAGATCAACGCCGCCATGAAGGCCGCTTCGACTTCTTGCCTCAAAGACGTCTTGGCCTACACCGAAGACGAAATCGTCTCCAGTGACATCGTCGGCGCCACCGCCGGCAGCATCTTCGATGCCACCCAGACCGTCATCTACGACGATGCGACCGGCCTCCAGCACGTCAAGGTCGTTTCCTGGTACGACAACGAATACAGCTTCACCTGCCAGTACATCCGCCTGGCCGGCGAATACGCCAAGGTCCTCGGCTGCTAAGGCCTAGAACCCGAAAACAAAACGGAAAAGAGGGCACCTTATTGGTGCCCTTTTACATTTTGGTGGTATCATTCACCTGACTAGGAGAAATAGCATGCTGACTGTCAATGAATTGAGCGGCCTCAAAGGGAAGGTCGTCTACGTCAGGGTCGACTTCAACGTCCCCCAGAAGGACGGGGTCATCCGCGACAACAACCGCATCAAGGCGGCTTTGCCGACCATCAAGGAACTCGTGGGCCAAAGGGCCCGCGTCCTCCTCATGAGCCATTTGGGGAAGATCAAATGGAAAGAGCCCGATCAGGAGAAGATCGAGGCCATGAAGAAGGCCAACTGCATGGGGCCGGTCGCCAAGGCCCTCCAGGAACTGATCCCCGATACCAAGGTCAGTTTCGTCAATGCCACCAGGGGCGAAGCCCTTAGGGAAGCCGTCCTTGCGCTTAAGGACGGCGAGATCCTCCTTGCCCAGAATACGCGCTACGAAAAAGGCGAAGAGAAGAACGATCCGGAACTCGCCAAGGAATGGGCGGGCCTTGCCGATGCCTACGTCATGGATGCCTTCGGGAGCGCCCACCGCGCCCACGCTTCGACCGTCGGGGTCCCGACTTTCATGAAGGAAGAAGGCAAGCCCGTGGCCGTCGGCTACCTCATGGTGAACGAGGTCAAGAACCTCACCCGCTGCGTCGAAGTGGCCGATGAAGATAGGCCTTACGTCGCTATACTTGGCGGCTTCAAGGTCAGTGACAAGATCAAGGTCATCGATACGCTCCTCAAGAAATGCGACAAGATCCTCATCGGGGGCGCCATGGCCTATACCTTCGCCAAGGCCCTCGGGAAGGAAATCGGCGATTCGCCCTTCGAGCCCGATCAGCTGGATTACGCCAAGCGCTGCGTCGAAGAAGCCAACGGACGGATCCTCCTCCCGATCGATTCGGTCGTCGCCGACAAGTTCGAAGAAGGCGATAGGACCATCAAGACCGTGACGAGGGAAGAAGGCATCCCCGCCGGTTTCGAAGGGATGGACATCGGCCCCAAGACCGCCCAAATCTACGCCGAAGAGATCAGGAAAGCCAAGATGGTCTTCTGGAATGGCCCGATGGGCGTCTTCGAGCAGGCCGATTTCCAGGCCGGGACCAAGGCCGTCTGCGCGGCCGCGGCCGAACTCCAGGGCAAGGCTTTCACCGTAATCGGCGGCGGAGACTCCGCCTCGGCCGTCAAGCAATTCGGCTACCGCGATTCCTTCAGCCACGTCTCGACCGGGGGCGGCGCTTCCCTCGAGATGATCGAAAATGACGGGCACCTGCCCGGGGTGGATATCCTCAGGTGAGCCGCACGAAGCTGCTTCTGGGCAACTGGAAGATGAACAAGACGCCGGAGGAAGCCGCCTCTTTCATGGCTTCCGCCGGGTCGATGCTAGAACTGGCCAACAAGAAGGGCCTGCAAATCGGGGTCGCCCCGACCTATCTCTGCCTTGAGAAGGTCGCTTCCTTGGCTCCTGCTGGCTTCATCGTGAGCGCCCAGAACGTGAACGAACATGAATCTGGCGCCTATACCGGCGAAGTCTCGCCGAGCATGCTGAAAAGCATCGGTATCAATACTGCCATCATCGGCCATAGCGAGCGCCGCGAATACAATGGCGAAACCTCTACTGCCTGCAATCTCAAGATCAAGGCCTTGCTTTCTAGCGGCATGACTCCGGTCTATTGCTGCGGCGAGTCCCTCGAAACCTATGAGAAAGGCGAGACCAATATCTTCGTCGAAAAGCAAATCCGCGAGGGCTTTGCGGGCCTTTCCGGCGAAGAGGCCGTTAAGGTCGTCATCGCCTACGAGCCCATCTGGGCTATCGGGACCGGCAAGAGCGCCTCGACCGACGATGCCGAAAATACCATCAAGGCCATCAGGGACGTCCTGAAGGATCTATATGGCGAAGCTTCCGAAGAGATCCGCATCCTCTACGGGGGTTCCGTCAAACCCGAAAACATCAAAGCCTATCTCGGCTGCCCCGATATCGACGGGGCCTTGGTCGGGGGCGCGAGCCTGAAGCCCGATAGCTTCGTGGCGCTGATCGAGGAGGCGCTATAGTGCCGGCCGAATACGCCGAGCGCTCCTACGTCGACGAAAGGGGGCGCTACGCCGGAAAGTTCCTCGGCTCCGTCTTCGGGGTCATGGGACTGGCCTTGCTTCTCTCTTGCCTCGTGGCTTTTGTCACGAGCAGCATCTTCGTCAACGCCTATGGTGACGTCCGCTATAACTTCGACGGCTATTGGACCGTCGTCGGGACCGTCCTCTTCGCTACTCTCTTCGTGGTGGTCTTCAACCTCTGTACCATCGGAATGAGGAGAAGGGGGAAGGGGTATCTATTAAGCCTCATCGTCTTCTCGGTCTGGGTCGGCATACTGCTTTCGGTATTGCTGCTTACCGGCCTATCGATGGAGATCGCCGGCGAAGCCCTTCTCATTACCGCCGTCGCCTTCTTCGCGATGTTCCTCATCGGCTACTTCACGAAGATCAATGTCGGCTTCTTGGGCTTCCTTGCCATGGCCCTGGTCTTCGGTGCTCTCGGGCTTGCTCTCGTTTCCTTGATCTACTGGGCTTTGGGGCTTTTCACCATCTATAACCTCATCGCCCAATTCCTGATCCTCGTCGTCATCTGCCTCTTCGTGGCCATCGATTCGAGGAATCTTAGGAAGATCGCCTCTTCCGGGGCACCCATCGGCTTCAATACCGTCGTGGCCTCGGCCTATACCCTTTACGGGGACTTCATCAACGTCCTCTTCAAGGTCATCTACCTATTGATCGTCTTCGGCGCCCATCGGGGCCATAGGAGGTAGGTATGGCGAAGTTCTTGGTCTGCAAAGAGTGCGGGAAGATCGTCGGGCTCGTCCAGGAAGGCTGCCCCGAAACCCTTTGCTGCGGGGCGCCGATGGATGTCCTCGGTCCCAAAGCAAATGGGGAAGGGGAAGCCAAGCATGTCCCGGTCGTGACCGAAGAAGAGGGCCTCGTGACCGTCAAGGTCGGGGAAGTGGCCCATCCGATGGAAGAGAAACACTACATCGATTGGATCTATCTACTGACCGACCAAGGGGCCCAGCGCAAGGTCCTCAAGCCCGGACAGCTTCCGGAAGCGACCTTCAGGATCGCCGATAACGAAGTCGTCCTGGCCGTCTACGCCCA
>CAYMRJ010000034.1:1903-4574 GCA_964392865.1 uncultured Staphylococcaceae bacterium | reverse complement strand
ATCATGGGGACCTATGTCCCTTATTGCCTTGTGACCCTAAGGGAATATTCGGCCGCCTGGGGCTGGACGATCTTCGGGATCTGCTGGGCGTCGGGGATCGTGGGCATCGTCTTCAACTCGATCAACATCAAGAAGTTCGCGGTTTTGTCGATGATCGATTACATCGCGATGGGATGGTGCTGCCTGATTTCCTTCTATCCCTTGTACCAGTCGCTTCCTTTGCCGGGATTCCTGCTTCTATTGGGAGGCGGGATCGCTTATACGGTCGGGGCAATCATGTATGCCTTCGGGCATAGGAAGACCCAGTGGTTCCATGTCGTTTTCCACTTCTTCGTCCTCTTGGGAACCGTCTTGATGTTCTTCTCGATTTACTTCTACGTCATCGCCTAAGGAAGTCTTGAGGGCGATAGACTTCTAGTCTATAAATTCACCGATGGGAAAAAGGGCCTCTGTGTTTTTGCCCCTTTTGGGCCTCTCGGCCCTAGTTTCCTCATGCTCCTTCTACGGGATGTTCGGCGATAAGTACGTCTCTAATGGCCCTTATGACGAAATCCCCCTTTCGGACGAAAGCGAAGTGACGGCGAAGAACCTCATGGATAACCAAGGCAAAGGCGGGATGCCGACGAAGGGCGTAGTCAATGCCTTGGTCATCCCGATCGCTTTCAGCGATTACGCCTTCGAAGAAGGAGATCTGGAGGAATTGGAGATCGCCATGAACGGCGATTCCGAGGAGACGAAATACTGGGAATCGGTCCGCTCTTTCTATTACGAATCGTCTTTTGGGAAACTTGAGATCAATTCGACGATCGCGCCGGTTTACGAGGTCGATATGACGGCGCTTTCCTATATGTCGAGGAGTTCTTCGTCGGGAAGGCGTTCCCTCGATCTCATGAGGGAAGCCGTCGATGACTATGTCGATAATGGCGGCGATACCGATTATTTCGATAGCGACGATGACGGTTATATCGACGCGCTCTATCTGATTTACGCCTGTCCGACCTATAGCTCGGAGGAAGGCCTTGAAGCCGGGTTCCCGAGCGAGTTCTGGGCTTTCACCTATTGGGATTCGTTCGCTGACGAACAAGATTATGCCGTCGGCAACGGATACATATTCGCTTCCATCGACTTCCTCCATAACGGCTCGGCCGATGGGATCGACGCCCATACCTATATCCATGAAACCGGGCATCTATTGGGCTTAGATGACTATTACAACTACGACCTCTTGGACAATAACGCCAATACAAGCGAAGCCTACCGTTACTATTCGCCCCTAGGCGGCTACGACATGATGGATTTCAACGTCATGGACCACAACGCCGTCTCCAAGTGGCTCCTGGGTTGGAATACGCCTTATGTGGTAACAAGCGATTTGGAGTTCCCCCTCAACATCGAACTCGATAGCAGCGTTCTCGATGGAGAGTTCCTGATTCTCGTCCCGGAGGAGCGGGAGTACAACGGCACCCCCTTTGACGAATACATCGCCATCGAGCTCTACGAGCCGGCCGGATTGAACTACATGGACGCCACCGAACCCTATAATTCCTATGGCACCGGCTATAGCGAGCCGGGGCTCAAGATCTACCATAGCGACATGCGCCTCTATAGGAAGTCGGGGAACATCTACGGCGAGATTTTAAAGGAAGTGACCGCCGAGAAGCTGGAGAGGTCTCCTACCCTCGGGCATTCGATCCGCTACGTGATGGGGGCGAGCAATACCCCGAGCTATTCCAAAGAGCCGGGATATCGCGCGCTCCACCTCCTTGAAAGCGATGGGGAACTCACTTTCGATAAACTCGACAATGGAAACATCGCTACCGGGAGCAACGAGACCTTATTTAATGCAAGCGCCGGACATAACCAATTCGAC
Source organism: uncultured Staphylococcaceae bacterium (assembly GCA_964392865.1). Classification (GTDB taxonomy): domain Bacteria; phylum Bacillota_I; class Bacilli_A; order RFN20; family CAG-826; genus UBA4951. Next base: position 2,704 of record CAYMRJ010000034.1, on the reverse strand, counting down.
ATGGAATCCTTTTCCGAGTTCTTCGAAAACGGAGAATTGCTAAATTCCGGCGAGAGCCTCGGCTATAGCGTCGAGGTCACTTCGCTAGGCTACGATAGCGAGGGAAATGTAAAGGCGTCCCTCACGATTGACACCGCTTATGGAAAAGAAGCTGAAGAGTAGTCTCTTGGTCCTCGGGGCCGTGTCCCTTTTTTCGCTCACCAGTTGCAACGGGTGGACGATCTATGACCTATTAGGCAAGGGCAGTTCCCAGTGGACGGGGACCCTTACCGAGGCCGAGAGGGCCGGAACCTCGGAAGTCCTATATCAGGACATTTCCAGGCAGCAATACATCGATTACGGGGTCTATACGCCGAGCATGCCGACGGTCGGGAACGTGAATCTATTGGTCATCCCGATCGAGTTCGCCGACTATCCGTTTAGCGATGAACAGCTCACCGATCTTTACAATGTCTTCAACGACGATGACCCTTCCTATTACGAGTCGGTGAGCTCCTTTATTTTTGAGTCTTCCTACGGCAATCTGAACCTCACGTTCGATATTGCCGACGTCTATTCTTCGAACCTCATTTCGACGTCTTACATCCCTTATTCGGCCAGCAGTTCGGCGGCCACCAGCTACGTCGCTTCTTTGTGCCGCACCGCTTTGGCAGATGCGGCAGAGGATATAGAAGACCCGAGCCGCTACGACTATGACGGCGATGGCTATTACGACGCGGTCTATTTCGTCTATAGTGCCCCCAATTACCAGACGGCCAGCGTTTCGATGAACCAAAGCGCCTATTGGGCCTACTGCACCTA
>CAYMRJ010000034.1:0-1803 GCA_964392865.1 uncultured Staphylococcaceae bacterium | reverse complement strand
ACCAGACGGCCAGCGTTTCGATGAACCAAAGCGCCTATTGGGCCTACTGCACCTATTACACGGGATCCCAACAGGTCGGGGACCTGAAGCTATCCAATTACTTCTGGGCCTCGATCGACTTCATCTACGAAAAGTGGCTGGTAGAAGGGACGGAAAGGCCAAGCGGCTACGTCGACGCCCATACATTCATCCACGAAACCGGGCACCTGATGGGGCTAGACGACTATTACAACTACGACGTCGGGGAAGATCTCGATTGCGACAATGGCTCCCCTATGGCGGGCCTTACGATGATGGACTATAACCTCGGGGACTACGATGCCTGGAGCAAGTACGCCATCGGGTGGGTCGATCCCTATGTCGTCGACGATCGCTATAGCTTCCCGATCAGCATCGAATTCAACCCGACGGAAACGACCGGCGACTGCGTCGTCATCCCCGTAAATGGGAACTTCAACGGAACGCCTTTCGACGAATACATCGTTTTGGAACTGCTTACCGGTTCGGGCGTTTCCGAAACCGACGCCAATGAGAAATACATATCGAGCTACGCCTACTACTACACCGGCCCGGGCGTAAGGATGACCCATGTGGATTCTCGGATCATCGAGATGATCCCGACCGATTCGACCTATACGTATTTCTATTACTCCTACGTCGATCCGGATATCGATGATCTCGAAAGCGCCTCGGCCAGGCGCTTCTACTATGTGCCGGCCAGCAATACGCCGAGCTCATCGGTGGTCGATGCCGAATATAAGCTCATTTCGACCATCTCGAGCCTCTCCGAATACGTCTTGGACAAGACCAATTACTGGGGCTCTAATGCCATTCTTTTCCATAGCGGCGATACATTCACGGCCGAGGACTACGCCGAGAATTTCCTGACGGACGATGACGGAAACGTCATCATGAATAACGGCGAGGAATTCCCGTTCAGCATCGCCTTCGATGAAGTAACGAAGAATCGGGCCGTCATCACCATCGATCTTTTATGAGCAAGAAGAGAAGGGCCAGCAACGTCCTATTGGAGAATAGAAGAAGCCGCTACGACTACTTTTTGAGCGACTTCATGACGGCCGGCTTGGTTCTAACTGGCACCGAAATCAAATCGCTTAGAAGAGGCGATGCTTCGCTAAGCGATTCCTATGTCTACATCAAAAACGGCGAGGCCTACATCGCCAACATGCATATCGCTCCCTTCAAAGAAGGGAACATCTTCAATGTCGACCACCTTAGGGATAGAAAGCTCCTTCTCAATAAGCAGGAGATAAGGAAACTCGAAAACAAGACCAAGGGCCAAAGCCTTACCATCGTCCCGACCAAGTGCTTGCTCCAGCATGGCTATGCCAAACTGGAGATCGCCATCGGGCGCGGGAAGAAGCTCTACGACAAGCGGGCGGCCATCAAAGCCAAAGACCAGGAACGCGAAAGGCAAAGGGGCGGCGATGATTGATATAAAAGAAGTAGAGAAGATCCTCCAAGAAGCAGATCTCACGATGGAGCGCTACGACCGCGACCATCTCGATGCCTTTTTGGCCAAGGCCAATACGAAATTCACCTTCCCGGCCATCCTCATTGCCGGCAGCAACGGCAAGGGCGAAGTCCAGAACTATCTGGAAGAGATCTACCTCGCCGCCGGATACAAAGTCGCAGGCTTCAGCAAGCCGGTGGACGGTTCCTTTTTGAACCAGACGAGGCTCGGCGGGAAGCCCATCGACCCCGAAACGTTTGCGAGGATTTTCGAGAGCAACCGCAAGGCTTTTGCGAAGTTTTCGCTTTCGCGTTTCGAAATGGAAACCC
>CAYMRJ010000033.1:0-5473 GCA_964392865.1 uncultured Staphylococcaceae bacterium | reverse complement strand
ATGCCATACCCTGTGATGCTATCTTCCGGCCACTTGGCGAAGTCGAGCCAGGATTCGGTGCCTACGTAGCCGAGAAGGGCCGGGTAAAGCAGATCGACCAGATCCTCTTTCGTCTCGCAGTAGGTGAATATCCTCTGCGGTTCTTCCGGCATCTCGAAATGGAGGTATTCGCCGCTATAGGGAACGAAGGATTCGACCGGAGCGAAAGCGCCGGAGCCGATGGCCGTCACGGTGGAAGGAATGACGATGGAGCCGGCTTTGATTCCGCCAAAGCCGAAAGCCCCGATGGCTTCGAGCCCTTCGGAAAGGGTCAGATTTTCAATCGGGGACAAGCCGAAGGCACCCAAATACAGGCGCCGGACGCCTTCGACGCTCACGTCGGAAAGGCTTTGGCAAAGATAGAAGGCGAAAGCGTAATCCGTTTCCGTATCTTCGGCCTTCAGGGCGACTTCCTCGAGGTTATAGCAGCCCATGAAGGAATTCGCCTGGCCGGTGAAATCGGCCTCGACGACGATTTTCCTGACGGAAGAGTTCAAGAAGGCCATGTGGTCGATGTAGGCGTCGCCTTCGACCGTTATCTCTCCGATATCGGAGCAAGCGAAGGCCCGCGTTTCGATTTCGGCCCCGTCGCCGATACGGAGGCTACCGATATCGGAAAAGGCATAGGAACCGGTTGGGGCGGCTCTGGAAAGAGCCAACTCTTCGCTTTCCATATCCGTAGGAGCCGCCAAAATGGCGCCGTCTTCCTTCCGATAGAGGCCGCCGTCTTCCCCGACCTCATAGACGGGATTCTCTTCATCGACTTCGAAGCGCCCTCGTCCCACTCCGATAAAGGGTTCGCCGTTAATCTTTTCGAGGGTCGAGGGCAGGGCAATCGTCTCTATGTTTCCGCCGATAAGGCCTGGCAATAGGCGGACATCGGTGTAGCGAGACTGCCCGTTGAAGGGATCGTAGGAGGAATAGGAAGGAAACGAAATCTCCTCTATCCCCTCGGAAAAGACCAATTCCTTGAGATTGGGGAAATAATCGCGCTGCTGGGATTCGCGGTCCGGATACCATACGTTGCGGTAGGACTCCTCGTAGCCTCTGAAAGCGCGTCCCAAGGTGTATATCTGACTCCCGTCCATCCTGGGTCCGAAGACTAATTTCTCGAGCATGGAAACGCCATCCTCGCTTGAAAAGGAGACGTCGAATTCCAACAAGGCGGGATTCCCTTCGTCCATGCCAAGATAAAGTTCCTTTATATGCGGACTGTTTTCGGTAATGGCCCCGATATCCGCATGGGTGACGGGAAGGTCTTCCCCATCGACATCGAGGTAGCCGGGAACCGTCACGGAAGTCCTTGAACCGTTATATCCGGTAATCGAGAGCTCCGGCTGGGCGGTACCGCTCCGATACTCGTATTCCCAAAGGGCCTTCGCCTCTTCGGAAGAGGAAGCGCTGCTCCCGCAGGAAAACAGGACGACCAGACCAATCGGCACGATGAAATGCCGGAGATCTTTCCCGTTCATGCGAAGGCCTCCATGTAGAGGGTGAACGAAGTGCCGCCGCTGACGACGGTAAAATTGAGCAATAGCGGCGTCTCGGCCGGCACGCTTATGTCGTAGATGGACCCGAATATATTGTCGATCGACGCCAAACTCCTCCCTGAAACGTAAGTGATATCGAGCGAAATCTGCGGGTCGGTTTGGTTTGGATATGGAGTACCCCAAACCGCGAGCGTGTAATCCTCCCTCTGCCCCGGCAGGAAGGCTGTCTGGTTGGCATTCCAATAACTATACATGTAACGGTCGTAATCAAACGAAGAATAGGGATTGATGGCGTAGGCGTTGGCCATCTGGTATGCCCCTACTTCCATTTTGAAACTGGTGTAATAGCGCGGATTGAACACGTAGATGAAATACTGCGATTCGGCGAGAAGCGGGATTTCGAGGCTGGCATCTTCCCCTTCGACCGATCCGACGAGCTCATAATCGCCGTTAAAGACCCTCAATGTGGAATTGTAGCTTCCGTTTCCGGAGTCCGGATCGGCCTTCAAGGCGTAGAGGCCCTTGCGCGAATCGGTGGAGAGATTCAGATCGTAAAAGGTACCGCAGCCGCTATAGGAACGACTCGTGTAATAGCCGAAGCTCCCTGATTCGGACATTGAGCCATCCAGTTTCCCGAACATGAGTTCGAAAGGATAAGACGAAGGGGCGAAACGGCTCTGATCCACGAAATCGTCATAGTAGTAAATGTAGATCCTGTATGCGGAGTTGGTCAGGGCGGTCAAATCTATGCTGAGCCAATCGGATGTCGGCACCGGCTTGATGGCGGAAAGGTATGGCGTTTCGTATTGCCAACCTTGGGTCGCCGATGCCACGATCTCCCGGGTCGTAGCGTCTCTGATCTCCATGACGGTGCCGGGAATCGCTCCTTTCAATATGAAGCGGTAATCGAGGCTTCTAAGGGCAGTGAAATAAATCGAAACGACGCCATCAGGCAAAGTGGAAGAGGTCGTCGGAGCGTTCTCGACGCTGCCGTAATACCCTTCGATGACGTTATCTTCGTAAAACCCGAAGGAAATCTGAGAGGAGGTCATATATCTAACGAGCGGCGTCACTGCCGTTCCGTAGATATGGCCGATGTACTCATAGGCCGTCTGGTCATTCGCCGTGCTCCGGTCGTCATAGACATCGAAGTCCATGGTCGTAAGAAGCAAGGCATCGTTGTACGTCAGGTAGATGCGCGGCTGGCACATCCAATCGAAGTAGGAATCATCGTCATATAGCATGATAGGAGTCTCTTTGGTTGCCCCGTTGTTGACGAGAAAGCTATTGCCGTTCAAATAGGATTTGGTTCCGTAATCCAAAACGAAATCCTCACCGCTTGTTTCGCCCCGATAGATGCCGGCGTTCGCCGTCTGGTAATCGGGGAAACGATAGCTGTTGTAGTCATATATGCCGCCGTTCGAACCCGTGGCCGAAATCGAAATCGTATTGGACTTCCGGATGGATTCGGCGTAGGACTCCAGGCTTTCGATGCGCGTTTCATCGGCTATACCAGATTTTGCGCTGGAAAGGATTTTGGAAGCCATTTCCCCGAAATTCGCAAAATCCAATAGGTCGACTGCCGTGTCGATGACCGTCCCTATTCCCCGCAAGACCGCGGCCCAATTATCGTAATAATCGGCCAAAGCGAAGCTTCCCCGCGTACCCGTTCCGTAGATATCGATTCCGTAGGTATCGATGTAGAACCCGACGGTTGAATCGTTTTCGAGCCCATTCGAGGAATCGGGTTCGTAAGGAAGGTTGAGGATCCGGCTCGTGAACATCGGATTGGCAATGGTCAAAGTGCTCTCCGAGTCGTTGTATAGCCAATCGACCGATTCGTAGTAGATATAGTTCCGGCTGAAACCGGGAGTAACCCGAATATACTCATAGTCGTCTGGCCCGTTGGGGAAACTTAGCTGCTTCTTTTCAACATCGAAAGCGACGAGGCTTGAAAGCATGGTGTCATCGGAGCCGGCAGCGGTCTTCATGTAGTAGCCCCATTCGTTGCCGATCGCGTAGTACTCGCCGGCTGTCGTGAATTGTTCCCTGGGAATCAGCTGGTCTATGTAGGATTGATGGGTGAAAAGATTGGCCATCGGCGAGTCCATGCCCTCGTAGTATCTGCTCGCGGCCATGTACCCGTTATCGTACTTCCCGGTTCTGACCTCTTCGAAGAAGGCCGAACTGTTCACGTCTCCCCCGCCCTGCTTCGGCCCGGTGTTGAGAACCAGCGTAGGCTGATCCGGGGTCAATATCGGCCCGACGATGACGATGCCGAATTCGGCCGTATAGGAAACCCGGGCGATCTGCTCCTGGTCTTCGTCGAGGTCATATACGGCTTCGTCTTGGATATCCTCCATGACTGCCCGGGAAACGGGCCTATACGCGATGCTGGCTTCCCCGTCTTGGATCGAAACGGTCTTCAGAACAGCCGCGCTTCCGTTCAGCTGATCGAATTCCCCGAAGTCGTAGGTCGAGGGATCTTCGATTAAGATCCGCGATTCGTTTGCCGTCGAATCGGGATCGACGTAGAACTCCTGGCCAAGGCCGTTCTGGTAATGGAGCCAGCCATCGCTGGGAAGGGAGGTCAGGGTTTCACTGATGAGGGTCTTCTCGGCGTAGCCGCATTCGGAAGCTGCTGTGGATAGGCTGCCGGCAGAGGCGGCAGCGCCGCTCGCGGAGCCAATGACAACGGAGAATGTGAAAAGCAGGTCAACCATAATCTCTCCTCCACCGAAGGGTCGGTTTACTGAATTTTATTCTAAGGATTGTAAGCCGTCAATGCTTTGTTAAAAGGATTTTGAAACAAATCCTGATTTTATCGATGGAATTTCGCCATTAAAAACGAAGCGAGAGAAAGCGTTTATTAACTACTTTATTTTTTTGATTTAGGGCCCTTTCTTTCAAAAGGACGCCTTATCGGCAATGGCTAGGTAATCGTAGATGAGATAGAGGCCTCCGTAGACGAAGAGGATGAGGCCGAGGATGTACATGTCGGGGCTATTGGTGGTCAATAAGGCGGCCATGCAAAGGACCATTCCCGCTGCCGATAACAATATCGCGACTACTTCCCCGATCCTCGTAGGCCAGGTCCCCCTTTTTTTGAGCTCCCCGAACAGGGTGTAGTACTTTTTCCTAAAAAAGACATACATGAATAGCTCAGGCAGGAGCATCAAGATGGCCAAAGCCAGATCGATATAGACCAAAAAGCCCGCATAACCTTCGTCTAAGGCGAGATCCAGGATCCCGCCCATATGGAGGCCGACAAGTACGGAAACGGTCACTGCCATGAGGGCGAGAACGATGATCCTGATGAGGAAGTAGTGTTTCTTCATGGGGATATCCTAATGCAAAAAGGACCCATATAGGGTCCTATAAAAGAAAAAAGCCCGGCGGCGCGCTATTTTCATCCCCGAGGGGACTATCTTCGCCACTGCGGTGCTTAACTTCTGTGTTCGGGATGGATCCAGGTGTGTCCACCGCGCCATCGCCACCAGACTTTTTTCTTAGAGAAACGGTGTTCTCTGAAGACCGGATACTCTTTGTTCTTTCTATCAAGAATCGCGCTTAACAACCTATTGTTTTATTTCCTCAAAGAGGAAATTAGTGAAATTAAGTCCTCGGGCTATTAGTACCGGTCAGCTCAACGCATTGCTGCGCTTCCACTTCCGGCCTATCAACCTCCTGACATTGGAGGGCCCTTACTTCTTTCGAATGGGAAGTCTCATCTTAGGAACAGCTTCACGCTTAGATGCTTTCAGCGTTTATCTGGTCCGGAGGTAGCTACCCGGCCATGCCGCTGGCGCGACAACCGATATACCAGTGCTCCGTTAATCCCGGTCCTCTCGTACTAGGGACTAGCTCCTTCAAACTTCCTACGCCCACGACAGATAGGGACCAAACTGTCTCACGACGTTTTGAACCCAGCTCGCGTACCACTT
>CAYMRJ010000032.1:4123-5641 GCA_964392865.1 uncultured Staphylococcaceae bacterium | reverse complement strand
GAAACGTTCGTCAGTCGCGTAGACGTCGATGCGGCGTATTCTTGCGAGGACGGGAGTTGGAACGACGCTTCCGTCCAGGTCTACGTGAACGGAAGCCTGGTCGGCACAAAGGCTCTAACGCGGTCTTTAGCCACCTACCGGTTTGATCTGACTGAGCCGGCTTACGGAAGCGTCGAAATCGTCTTCTCCTGCGTCATCGATGGCTACGCGGATGATTTGTCTAATTTCTTTTTCAACGGCATCGATATCTATGCCACAACGAACGAGACCGGGACGGACATCGTCCCGGCAATACAGGCCCTTGAAGCCATCAAGACCTGTGAAGTCACCGTCGGCGATGCCACTTTCGGCGCCTTCGTTTCCGAATACGGGGACACCATCACCACATATCGGGAAGAGTTACGCGACATCATGATTCGCGACTACGCTGACGACGACGCCGGATACGAGGGGTACCGCGAGATCCGCGTGCCGTTCATGGATAAGTATTATGCCTGTGCGAATAGGTGGGGCGGCCTCGCAGGTGTTTCCTCCCTAGGCGGCTTCTCCGGCGGAGGAGAGGCCACGATCGCGGCCGCCTGCATCTTGCTGGCCGCCATAACCATCGGAGCGGCCGTCTACGTAATCGTCCGCAAGAGAAGGGAAGCCTAAGCCCTCTCTGCATCTTGCTTTATCTAAAGGCCAACTTCCTTTCGTTATCGTGCGACGATACCGAAAGTATCCTTTGGATACATTTGCTATAATTTCCGTTGCTTTATGGACAACGAAGAAAAGCTGACCGACCAAGAAGCCGCAAGGCTCAATAAACTACCGAAATACGAGGAACTGGGCGTCGATCCCTTCGGATCGCGCTACGAGTGGAAAGACAAGGCCGCCGACCTGAAGGAAAAGTACGGCGGGCTTTCCGCAGAAGAGTTGGAAGAAAAAGGCATCAAGGCCAATGTGGCCGGGCGCCTTTTGGCCATCCGCTCGATGGGCAAGGCCGCCTTCGTGGGCCTTAAGGATTCAACCGGCTCCATCCAAGGATGGATCGGGAAAAACGTCGTGGGCGATACGGCCTACGAAGTCTTCAAGCTGGCCGATCTCGGCGATATCGTCGGCCTCGAAGGGACCTTGATGAAGACAAGGACCGGGGAACTCACCATCAAAGTCGAGAAATACACCCATATCACCAAGTGCCTGAAGCCCTTGGCCGACAAGTGGCACGGGCTTACCGATACCGAGGAACGCTACAGGAAGCGCTATCTCGATCTCGTCGTGAACGAAGATAGCCGGAGGGTCGCTTTATTGCGTCCCGCCATCGTGAAGGCCGTTAGGGAATACTGCGATTCCCTTGGCTTCGTCGAAGTCGAAACGAGCATCCTCTCCCCCATCTTGGGCGGCGCCAATGCCAGGCCTTTCATTACCCATCACAACGCCTTGGATCTGGATTTCTATCTCCGCATCGCGACCGAGCTAAACCTCAAGAAGTGCCTGGTCGGCGGGATCGATAGGGTCTACGAAATCGGGCGCTGCTTC
>CAYMRJ010000032.1:2251-4023 GCA_964392865.1 uncultured Staphylococcaceae bacterium | reverse complement strand
TAAGGGAGCAAAATGAAAATATCCGAGCAAAACCGCGACAAACTGTTCCGTTATTTCTTCCTTTTGGGCTCTTTTGCCCTCGTGGCCTTGGCCGTCATCGGAACGGTTTGCTATTACATCTATCCCGTCTTCGATAACTACACGGCGACGGCCTACGAACTCTATCCGACGGTCGTCATCGTCTGCTCGGTCATTATCTTGTTTTTGTCCCTATTGACCTTTTTGCCGTCTCTGTTCGTCTTCCTCGGCAAGAACATCACCCCGTTTTCGCGGGGCACCTGGGGCGTCGTGATGACCATCATCGCCCTCCTCGGAGTCATTGCTTACATCGTCCCTCTTTTGCTTTCCGGAGCGATTTAAGGGACCATTCGGCCAAAATGCCCCTACATTAAGAGGGGAGAGGACCGACTACCCCTAAGGCAACTTCCGTTTGTCTTTCTTCTGTCGGGATAATAGAATTATCCCCGCCTTAGAGAAGGACTAAGGACACTTCTATGGCCGGACATGATCCGGTCTGACATCCGAATTGGAGGTGCCGAAATGAAGAAGTACGAGATCATGTACATCCTGCGCGCCGACCTCGACGAGGCCGCCCGCAAGGAAGAGATCGAGAAACTGGCGAAGATCATCGAAAGCGAAAACGCCAAGGTGACCTCGACCAAGGAGTGGGGCGCTAGAGACCTTGCCTATCCCATCAACGATGAGAAGAAGGGCTACTACGTCATCCTCAAGGTCAATGCGGAAAAGGCTCTCAGCGAGTTTCCCCGCATCGCCAAGCTCGACAAAGCCGTTCTCCGCCATCTTATAACGGTCGACGAGGACTAAGGTCCAGATAGGAGGAACACCCATGCTCAACCGCGTCGTCTTCACCGGAAGACTGACCCGCGACCCGGAAATGCGCCGGACCGCCAGCAACACCGCCGTCGCTTCCTTCACGATTGCCTGCGATAGCAGCTATCGGAGCGCTAGCGGCGAGAAGAACACCCTCTTCATGAATTGCTCGATCTTCGGGAACAAGGCCGAAACGGTCTGCAAGTATACCCGGAAAGGTTCGCTCATCGCCGTCGAAGGCAGATTGAACCAGCGCAAATACACCAACCGGGACGGCATAAACGTGACCGTCTACGAAACGATCGCCGACAACGTGGAATTCCTCGAACCCAAATCGGCCGCCGAAAACACCGAAGAAACGGCCTATCAGCAAGACGTCCAGCATGAGGATGGCAACAATGGCAATAGCCTCGATGCCATCGACCTGATGTCGGACGACCTGCCTTTCTAAAAAAGGATTGCAAGACATGTACAAGAAAATGAGACCCCGCAGGAAGGTCTGCTACTTCACGAAGAACCACATCAAGCACATCGACTACAAAGACGTCGAATTGCTCCAGCGCTTCATCACTCCCGAGGGCAAGATCGCTCCCCGCTCTGCCACCGGGACCTGCGCCAAGTACCAGCGCCAGCTGGCCCGGGCCATCAAAAACGCCCGCTTCATGGCTCTTCTCCCCTTCCCGGGACAAAGGAACTAGGAAACCCATCCTTAAGGGCTCCGCAAGGGGCCCTTTTGCTTTATTAAACGCCCTATTTGGCGTTTATAATAACGTGGCATGAAACGGGCCGTCCGACGCATCAGGATTTACGCGACGATCCTCGCTTCCCTCGAGGCCGTCGTTTTGTTCGTCTTGCTTTTCCTCGTCATCTTCAACGTCGGCGGGATCGACGACTACGTCTCCCCTTCCTACATCATCGCCTTCGGGCTTGTTCTGGAACTT
>CAYMRJ010000032.1:0-2151 GCA_964392865.1 uncultured Staphylococcaceae bacterium | reverse complement strand
CCTAGTGCCCCTTTGACCCTCTCCATCGGCTTCGCCCACGACTTCCCGGATGCCATCAAGCTGAACGAAATGGTGAGCAATGCCATCGACATCGCCCTTTCCAGGGGCGGCGACCAAGCCGTCGTTTCGAAGTACGGGGCCGACCTCCGCTTCTACGGCGGCCGGACCGCTGCTGCTGAGGCCACCAACAAGGTCAAGGTCCGCTCCGTCGCCGACTCCGTCTTGTCGCTAATCCGCTCCTCTTCTTCTGTCATGGTCATGGGCCATGACGAGATGGACATGGACGCCTTAGGGGCCTGCCTTGGCATCAAGGCCCTCTGCGAGTACGTCGGGAAGTCCTGCAAGGTCATCTATAGTCCCAGAAGGGCCGAAAAGAAGACGAGGATCGCCTTCCAGGAGGCTTTCTCGAAGGACGTCTACGACGCTTTGACGATCGATCCGAACGAAGCCATTTCGGTTTTGCGGGAAACGACGCTTGTCTTCGTCGTGGATGTTAGCCGTCCGTCTATGACCATGGCGCCCCGCGTCCTCGATAAGGCCAGCAAGGTCGTGGTCATCGACCACCATAGGAGGGCCGAGGACTTCATTTCGAAGCCGGTTCTTAGTTACATCGATACTTCTGCTTCCAGCGCTTCCGAAATGATCGCCGAAATGATCCATTACGCGACGGCCAACCCGGCCATCCAGATCAAGCAGTCCTATTCGACGATCATGCTTTCGGGCATCTTCCTCGATACCAACTTCTTCAAGGCGAGGGCGACGGGGGCGAGGGCCTTCGAAGCCGCCGAGATCCTGAAGTCCTTCGGGGCCGACAATACCTTGGCCGACTACTACCTGAAGGACGAGTTCGAGGAATATACCCTCATCACGAAGATCATTTCGACGATGACGACTCCCTATTACGGGATCGTCTACTGCAAGACGGACGGGAAGGAAATGGTCGAAAGAAGCACCCTGGCCAAGGTTGCGAACCAACTGATGCAGCTAAAGGGCATCAGCGCCTGCTTCGTCATCGGCCAGACGGAAGAAAAGGCTGTCCGGATCAGCGCAAGAAGCGACGGATCCATCAACGTCCAGCTCCTCTGCGAGAAGATGGGCGGAGGCGGCCATTTCACCTCGGCGGCCGCCAGCTTCAACGGCCAGACCGTCGAAGATGCGGAAAAGCATTTATTGGAAACATTGGATGTCCATCTGGATTCGGCCAGAAGCGACATCAGAAGGGAGCCTTGATATGAAGGTCATCTTGCTAATCGATGTGAAGAAACTAGGGAAGAAAGGCGAGACCGTCGAAGTAAGCGACGGCTACGCCACGAACTTTTTGATACCGCGGAAGATGGCGGTCCGCTCGACCGAAGGTAGCCAAGCCTCTTTGGCCAAGGCCAACGCCCTCGAAGAGGAACGCCAGAAGGAACTCTATAAGGAAGCCCAGGAGGTCGCGGAGAAACTAAAGAGCATCGCCGTCGAATTCAAGGCCAAGGTCGGTAGCGATGGAAGGATGTTCGGCTCCATCTCCCCCAAGCAGATCGAAGAAGGACTCCTTGCCCAGCACGGGATCAAGATCGATAAGAGGAAGTTCATCGATAAGTACCCGGCCAACGCTTTGGGCTATACCCGCCTCAAGATCGAACTCTACAAAGGCAGCCAAGGCGAAGTCGTCGGGACCGTGAGCGTCCATATCAGCGAGGAAGAATAAGTGCCGAAGGCCGTCGCCATCCCCAAGAACTTCGAAGCCGAGCAAAGCGTCCTGGGCGCCATGCTTTTGGATGAGAATGCGGCCGCCACGGCTTTGGCTCGCCTCATCGAAGAAGACTTCGCCGATAAGAAGAACAGATTGGTCTTCCGGGCCATGATTTCCTGCGCCAACCAGAAGCAGGCCATCGAGCCGACGACCGTCTCCGCTGCGCTTGAGAATCTGCACCTCTATGACCAGGCCGGCGGGGCCGATTACCTCTTTGATCTATTGAAGCTCCAAGTGACCCCGAGGAATGCCGACCACTACATCTCTATCGTCAAAGATACGGCGACTTTGCGGAATTTCTTCGAGGCCATTAGGCAGATTCCCGAGGATTATAGCGAGTCTACGAACCCCGGCGAATTCATGGAGCAGGCCTCCAACAAACTCAAGGAAATCGCCCAGCAGCGCTCGGTCGG
>CAYMRJ010000031.1:0-5744 GCA_964392865.1 uncultured Staphylococcaceae bacterium | reverse complement strand
TCAGCCAATCAGAGATTTCTTTCATAGTTTGTAACCAAAGCGAATTCTACTTACGAAGCGTTGGTTTTATCAATGATTTGCCCATTAAGCATAAGAAAAAAAGGCAAAAGGCCATCGCCCTTTGCCTATATTCCTTAGAGGATCTTGCGGCCGCTGATGTCGTCGAAGAGGTGCTTCTTGGCGAGATCGATATAGAGGGTCACGTCGCTATTCGCCACGTAGGTCTTCTTCTTCGGCGTCTTGGCCTGGACGTCCTTGCCGGCGAAGGCGAAATGGAACGAATACTCGTCGCCCAGTAGCTCGACAACGTCGAGATGGGCCTCGAGGGCCAAAGCGCTCGTCGGCTTCTGGACCGAGATATGCTCGGGCCTGATGGCGAAGGTCAAAGGATGCTTCTTCGTCCTGATGATTTCTTCGAGTTTCTGAATAGCGTCGATCAGGAAGTTCTTCCTGGCGTTTGATTCCTCGAGGAGTTCGAGCTGGGCTCTGGCCTTCGCCAGTTTCTTCTCTCCCTTCGGGGATCCGTCGCTCTTCAAAGCCTCGATCTTCTCGAGGATTTCGTTCCTCGCGGCGTTCTTCTCGTCGTTATCGACGAGTTCATGCCGATATTCATCGAGGAGATTCTCATAGAATTCGTCATGCTTCTTAGCGTCCTTGGGCGAAAGCTTGAAGGAAAGGTCTCCTACTGTGATGGTTCCTTTATCGTAAGTGGCCTCAAGCAGGTTCATGGCGGGATTCCCCATGAAGGAAGCCACGAACTTATTGGCCGGATTCTCATATATATCTTCGGGCTTCCCGATCTGCTGGACCACGCCCTTATCCATGACGACGATGCGGTCGGCCATCGTCATGGCCTCGACCTGGTCATGGGTGACGTAGATGGTCGTGGCGTGCAATTGGTTATGGAGCCTGATGATTTCAGATCTCATCTGGACGCGGAGCTTGGCGTCCAAGTTGGACAAAGGCTCGTCCATCAGGAAGACCTTGGCGTCCTTCACGATGGCCCTACCCAGCGCCACTCTTTGGCATTGTCCGCCAGAGAGCTGCCGCGGCTGCCTCTTCAGGTAGTCCTTGAGTTCCAAGATCCCGGCGACCCTTTCGATCCTTTCGTCGATTTCCTGACGGGTCAGGTGCCTCGTCTTCTTGGGATCGCTTTCGTCTTCGGCCGGGACCTTCATGGCCCTTAATCCGATGGCGAGGTTCTCGTGGACCGTAAGATGGGGATAGAGGGCGTAGTTCTGGAAAACCATGGCCGTATTCCTCTCGATCGGCTCCAGGGTATTGGAATAGACCCCGTCGATGAAGAGGTCGCCGGCGGTTATGTCCTCTAGGCCGGCGATCATCCTAAGGGTCGTGGATTTCCCGCATCCCGAGGGACCGACGAAGACGATGAACTCGCCCTTTTCGATATCGAGGTTGAAGTCATAGACGGCCTGGACCATGTTGTCGTAGATCTTGTTGATGGATCTTAGCGACATGAAAGCGGTCGGCGGTTCGGGATCGCCTTTGGATAGGCGCGCGTCTTCCTGTTCTATGACGCGCTTATAGTTTTCGTAGCGCTCCCGTTCTTCGATCTTGGCCTTCTTCTTGGCCAAGGCCTTCTTTTGGATCTTGTCCTTGATATAAGCGATGATGTCCATCAGAGCATCTCCTTGTTGAGGGTGACATCGAAGGCATTGGCCAACTCCTTGATGTTTTCGTCTTTGATTTCCCGGACCCTTTGGCCTTGGGTGATGCAGTAGATGCGGGCGGCCTTTTCGACCGTCTCGATGAGGCCGAAGGCTTCGTTCACGCTGCTTCCGGCGGCGTAGACCCCATGCATCGACCAAAGGACGATCTTGTAGGTTTCCATCTTCCTGGCCGTATCTTCTCCGATCTTGATGGTCCCGCAGAGCTCCCAAGGGAGATAGCCGATCCCTTCCGGGAAGACGACCGAGCACTCGGTCGACATCTTCCACAAAGTCTTGGTTATTTCCTTTTCGTCTTCCGGAAGCATGAAGGTCAAAGCCAGGGTATAGGTCGCATGGGTATGGATGACGACCCTTTGGTTGGGATCATGCTTCAGCCTCTCGATATGACATAGCAGATGGCTTGGAAATTCGCTGGTGGGGCGTCCGTTATTCCCAAAGCCCCAGTAAAGGGCCATGTGCTTCCCGTCTTCGAGGATCTGCCCGATCCCCAGGACTTCGGTCGGGTAATGGAGGACGTTGCGGAAGTACTGCCCGGTGACGGTGGTGAGGATGAACCTCCCTTTTAAAGGAGAAGCATCGAAGCCGATGTCGATGATCCTGCTGGGCTTCTTATGGGCGAACAAACGGGCTTCTTTTTCATCCAGCAAATAGGTGAAATTGCCGCCGTTTCTTTCGTCCCAGCCGCTGGAGTACATCTTGTAGATGACGTCCTGCGCATCGATGACGAAGCGCTTTTTGGTGATATCGCCCATGCTCATCGCCCCCTTTCCGACAAGGTGTCTTTCTCGTAGTCGGCGATTGCCTTATAGAGATCTTCCCCATAAGGCTTATTTGCCTTGTAGCAGAAGTAGCGGTACACATCGGCGAAAGGCAGGTACTTCGCCTGTTCGCTTAGGTAAAGCCTCTTGGTGTAGTCGCCCTTATCTTCGGCATCCTTCAAAGCCTCGGAAGGTTCAAGAAGGGCCTTGAGCAAGGCCATCTGGGTCGCCCTGATGCCGATGCACCAGGCGGCGATCCGATTGATCGAGCCATCGAAGTAATCGAGGCCGATATGGGTCTTATCCAAGAGATTGCTTCTCACCAAGGACTGGGCGATGCGGTTCACTTCATCGTCGAAGGTGACGACATGGTCGCTGTCCCAGCGGACCGGCCTTGATACATGGAGCAGCAAGTCATTGACGAAGAGAAGGACGCTCGGGATCTTGTCGCTGATGTATTCGGTCGGGTGGAAGTGCCCGGCATCCAATGTCAAAGCGATGCCCCTACTGACCGCATAGCCGAGATAGAACTCGCTATTGCCGGTCGTGTAGGACTCTAGGCCGATGCCGAAGAGCTTTGACTCGACCGCGTCGATGTTGTACTTGCGGTCGATCTTCTCTTCGAGGATCTCGTCGAGAGCCTCTAGCAGCCTCTTCCTCGGAGCGAGCCTGTCATAAGGCTCGTCCTTATAGCCATCGGGGATCCAGATGTTGGTGACGCAGGGGATGCCGGTTTCCTTCCCGAAGTATTCCCCGACCTTCCGGGCGGCCTTGCAGTGCCTGATCCAGAACTTCCTCGTCTCTTCGTCATTGCTAGAAAGGGTAAAGCCGTCCTTCACCATCGGGGAGGAGAATAGGGTAGGATTGAAATCCAAACCTAAGTTGTTGTTCTTCGCAAAAGCCACCCAAGTTTCGTAATGCTCGGGCTTTATCTCATCTAGGGAGACAGGCGTCTCGCTATCGAGATAGGTGCTATGGAGGTTGAGCTTGAAGGAACCGGGCAAGAGGTCGAGGACCTTCTGGATATCCTCTTGCAGTTCCCCTATGGTCCTGGCCTTATAGGGATAGTTCCCGGTGACCTGAAGGCCATCGCCCAGACTGCCTTTGTTCATAAAGCCTTGGACGTCGTCCCCCTGCCAGCACTGGATCGAGATCCTTATCTCCTCCAGTTTCCTTATGGCCTCGTCTACGTCGACGCCGTAGGCCTTATAGGCCTCCTTGGCCAGGCGGTAGCGTTCTTCTAAATCGTTCATGGACGTTCCTCCTTGAGTCTTATGAAGCGGGCATATTCCCGATTGAGCCATTCGATTGTCGTTTCATCCGGCCGGTAGATCTTCCCCGTCCCCGTTTTCCTTTGCTTCTTCCTTAGCTCATCCATCGATTCCCCTGTAAGGGCGCTAATCTGGATGAGGGCGTTTCCGGTCGCCGAGGCTTCCTTGGCCCCGATGATGACCTCGGCATTCAAAGCGGAGGCAAGGAGCCTCGCGAAGATTGGCGCCTCGCTCGCCCCGCCTATCAGATGGAGCCTTTTGTACTTATGTCCGGTTACTTCTTGTAGTCTCTGGAACTCATCCTTCACCGAAAGGCAAAGGGAAACATAGAAGGAAGAGAGGAACCGCCTATAGGTCAGGTTCTTCCTCTGTTGATTGGTCTTGATGAGATAAGTGGCCAAGGCTTCTTCCGGATCGCCCGCCCCATGGAACAAGGGATCATCGATATCGAGAAGGATCCCGGTGTAATCGCCTTCCCGGAATTCATCCATCCCTAGTGGGAACATGATCGAAGGATCCTTTTCCCTCATCGCCTTGAACAGGCGGTTGGAGAAATAGAGTCCGTTGATGTTCCTTAGGAAGCAGATCCCGTCATCCATCAGGGAATTGGTGAAGTTAGCCTCCATGGCCTTTTTCCCAAGTTCATAGGCAGAAGACTTCGTACCCAGCAAGGCCCAGGTCCCGCAGGAGAGGAAGGCATCCTCCCCATCGGTTTCCAAATCAAGAGACGAGACGGCGCTTGAAGTGTCATGGCTATTCACCGCGATGACAGAAATCGGGTCTATGTCCCTATTCGGCATCAACTCGTCTTTTAGGTACCCGATGGTCTCGCCCGGCTTCTTCATTTCCGGGAATATCGGCTTGTCGATACCGAACTTCGAAAGAAGGTATTCCGATAGGCCGCTTCCGTCGGCCTCCAATAAGGCTCCGGTCGAAAGATCGGTAATCTCGTTGGCCTTATTCCCAGTAAGCAGATAGGCGATGAAATCGCCGATCATCAGGAAGGTCTTCCCTGTTCTGCCTATCTGATTGTCCCTATATAGTTGGAACAAAGTATTGAACGGCAGAAACTGTATCCCGGTATGGCGGTATATCTCTTCCTGAGAGACGACTTCCAAGGCCTTCTCCGCGTAGTAGCGGTTCTTCTCGTCCCTATAGGAAATCGGAAGGTCCAGAAGCTGCCCTTTCTCATCGAGATAGACATAGTCGACCCCGAAGGAGCAGATGCCGATCGAATCGATCTTCGCTTCGCGTCCGACGATCCTTTTCACCGCATGGACGATGTTCTTCCCCATCTCCTCCAAGCCCCAGCGGAGGAACCCGTCCTCCATATAGATGGGGGTCTTTTCGCGGAACTCTTCCCGGAGGCGCAGGGTGACGCCGTCGGTATAGGAAAGCATCACCCGATAGGATGAGGCTCCGATATCGATGGCGATGTTCTTCAAGGCTTGTCTCCTTATAGATATGTCGCGGTGCACGAGAAGTTGCTGAACTTCGCGGCCACATCGAAAGTGCCCGGCACTTCCCAGCCGATGTTCATAGAGGACATATAAAGGTCATCGATCGTCGTATTGGTCATGCGTCCCTGCTCGCTTTGGACGGCGAGCAAAGCATCCCCGAATAGTTCGATGAGATCCAAATCGACCGAGTACTCCGTATCGGTCTTCACGCCCGTCGGATCGATGGCCGAATTCGACATCTGGTAGATCGTCATCTGGGAGCGGCTGTCGATCATCGTGGCTTCCGGCATGATGCTGTAGCGGTAGTCATAGAAAGGTATCCCGAACCAGAAGTACTCCCCGGAATCCAAGGTGGCGTTGCTATAGACCACGAAGTAAAGGAGGAACTGGGCGGTATGGAGAGACGAATCGAATTCGCTTTCGCTCATCTTCATCTCGCAAGAGAGTTCGAAATCGATGGTGAAATTCAAACTCCTTAGTTCGCTTAGCTGGACCGTCTCGGTCAGCCCTGAGGTGATGAGGATATGGCACCAGTCGCCGCTGGTCCTCGGCTCTTCATATTCA
>CAYMRJ010000030.1:0-5968 GCA_964392865.1 uncultured Staphylococcaceae bacterium | reverse complement strand
AGGGGATCCTTACCTCATGGTTTTTGTCCCCATAGACCTCTTGGGCGATATCGGCATTAACGATTCCATAGGCGCTAGCGCCGTCTTCGTCGCGGTCCAATAGTTGGAATATGTCGCCGAAGATGGCCGGGGCATTGCCCCGGTTGATTTCTTCGATGATGAGGCAATATTGAGTAGACGAATCCTTGTTGGCTTCTTTCAAAATCCTCGTAAAAGGGCCGGGCGTGAATTTATAACCGACCTTGTCCCCTTCGACGGATGGGAGGATCTGCCCGACGAAGTCGCTATAGGAATAATCGGGATGGAAGACGATTCTTTCCGTTTTGTCTTCCTTTTCCGTTTCGATGTTCACGGCGTGGTAGCTCTTCCCGCATCCCGGTACTCCGTAGAGGATGAGATTGTGCCCCCCGGTCACCTTATCGTCGTCATTCCCTCCTTTGGGCTGGCTATTGGCGGCATCCTTAACATCAGGGTCACAGTAGAGCTTTTCCGCGATCTTGTAGAGAACGATGTTGGGTATGTTTTGCTCATTGGCGTAGCGGGTAAAGGTCCAGCAGTTGATGTACCAAGAAGGATCTTTGGGAAGGCCTAACTTCCTGAAGACATACGAGACCCAGGACCTATCACCATCGCCGTCCTTGAAGACGTTCATGAAATACTGCGGATAAAGCATGGCAAGGTATTTGAGGAACCACTGCCTTTGGCAGACGCTGCCGAAGTCGTCCCAGCCCTTCTGCTCTATTGCTTTGTAATCTGCGGAGGACTGGAGCCCGTCCTTAATGATCAAGCGGTCGATCAGATCGAAGAGTTCGACGAATTTGTTCCGATATTCATCGGCCAATTGTTCGGCCCTTTCCTCGCTTAGGGTTTCCGATCTCCCGAACCTCCAGACCCCGTCTCTCTTGCTGAGGATGCGCTGCCAACTTCCGCCGATGCCGATGCCGCCGAAATAGCGCGTCTGCTTTTCGAGGTTATAGCCCAAGGCATTGTCGTCCTTATTGCCGAATAAGACCTTGAGAGCTTCCGCCCGAGATAGCTTCTCTATGGCTTCTTTCCCGAACCTATTGGAGAAGTCCCTGTAAGCCTCTTCAATATTCCCGTCGTACTTTTTGTACTCTCCATCTTTGTAGTACTGCTGAAGTTCTTCATTCAGATTGTTCGACATGTTTTGCCCCTTTTCCCTTCGAACGAATCCCATCCTTTCAACGAATGGGATATGTCTTCTTGGCATGATTTTAAACCAGAGCACCCCATCCACGGGAATGAAGAGGGCTCCTAGCTTCTGAAACCTTCAGCTGCTAAGCTCGTATCAATGGATAGAGTCCGGCAGGAACTGATCGAAAACGAGAAAAGGCTCAAGGCCTTATTTGATTCGATGAACGTCGATTACTCTTCTTCCCGCATCGACGCTTTCAACGGGCTTAGGAAAGACGGGAATCTCATCGGCTACGTCAACGCGACCTCGAAGGGGGATAACTTTTCCTATTACGCCTCCATCGCCCATGAGCACGGCTATAAGACCTGCCTGGACCTAATTGCCGATTACATGGACGAACTGCAGGCCGAGGATGCCCTGACGGTCCGGGACCTAATTTTGAACGAGGAGTACTCCTCTTATGAGATTGCTGCCTTGGGCGGCAAATATTCCATCCAAAGGGGCATGGCCTTCTTCCTTGATTCAGGCACCGAATACATAACCATCAAGTCCCAGCCCAGCGGAAAAAAACACAACTACAAGGATGGATGGATCGAAGAAGGCAAACTCTACCAATATTCGATCCAAAAAGAGACTCATGGAAACCTCGAAACCTATTCCTTCGCCAATAAGCCGAATAGGAAGATCTTCGACAGCATCATCAGCCAGGAAGGAGATCCTTTAAGGATCCTTCTATTCATCAAGGAAAAGAACCGGGACGGTTTCTTTGCCTATAGAGGGGAGTTCAAGGCTATTAATTTTGAGAAGGACAAAGAAGCCTTCATCCTGGGAACGACATTGATGGAGGACGAAGACCCAACGCTCGTTCATGAAAGAGATGACTTCTTCACCGCGTTCATCGAGACGAACAAGGATTCGATCCTTTCAGGCAAAAAGGCTTTGAAGGTTGTAAGAAAGCCATCTCATCCAGAAAAACTCAGACAACCAAATGAGACGGTTTCTGGGACGACGATAGATTATGTGAAACAGGCTATCGCCAACGAAAAAATCGGTAAGTTAGGCGAGGAAGCAGTCTTCATCTACGAGAAGGAAAAGATCCGCAAATCCCTTCCGGATCGTCCTGAATATGCCGAGCAGCTCATCAAGGAAATCAAATGGGTTTCGCAGGAACCGGGCGGTGCCAAGTACGGCTACGATATCCAATCATTCAACATCGAAAACGGTGAAGCCGTGCCGATATTCATCGAAGTAAAGACCACCACCGGTGGAAAGGACCAGGCTTTCTTCTTAACACAGCATGAACTGGAGACGGCCCATTCGGAAGCCATCAACCGCAACTACTACATCTATCGAGTCTTCGAGATAAACGCCGAAGAACCGGGAATGTATCTTGTTAGAGGCAATCCCGAAAACTTCTTCCAGCTTACCCCTCATATCTGGCTGGCCAAAGTCAAATAAGGTCTAGATCAATCGCTATAGGAAATAGGATTCTGCCTGAGCCTGAACCGCTCAGGCACTTTCTTCCCTAGAAAGATGTCTTGGATTTCCTTGGGAGCCTCTATTCCGTCGAAGAAAGCCCTTTGGCCATCGGACACTCTCTTCCAGCCGTTTTCGTAGATTTGGTATACGCCTACGACAAGGCCATACCTGACGGCGAGGACATAAGGATATTTATTCGCCCTTTCTGGGCTTATCTTCCACCACCAGCGGACCGCCTGATAGATGCCTCCGTATTCCTCTCCCCCATGCTGGTCAATGGAATGCTGGTCGATCTTGATGAGGACGAACTTGTACTTTTCGAGGAATTCCGGGTCATCGGGGAATGGCTTCGCCATAAGCCTCTTTTCCAGTTCGTCGGCGAAGCAGATCCCCCGATCAGCGTGGTGGCCTTGGACGATGTTCGTGAGTTGTTCCAGCCCGTATTCGTCTATCAGGGCGGCTTCGACTTCGAATGCCTCTTCCTTGGTCATTCCCCATCGATGGATGATGTGGATGACGTTAAGGCCCTTCCTTTTGATTTCGAGGATCTTCCTGATCTTGGCCGGATCCTTATTCTCTTCGGTCGGATTGTCTTCTTTGTTCTCACGGTAGAAAGCATCTACGTCTATCGCATTTGCGTGGGCGAAGACCCTATTCCCGCATCCTTCCCCAACATAAAAGGTCTTCCCCGTCACGGGGTCGACCAGGCGATAGACGTAGTGCTTTAGTTCAGCGATGACTTCGCTGCTGAAGGAGTCGATCATCGCTTGGGGAAATTCTGCCTCGTGATGAGGATGTCGGCATCCCACTTGCTTTGGACGATGAATACCTTGACGGTATCAAATCCCTTGGACGTAGCGAGCTTGCAGCCTTTGATGATGTCGGCGTTCTTTTCCTGGAACTTGCTATCGACAAAGAAGACCTTGTAATCGGCGTCCCACTTGCTGCTCACGATGAATACTTTCCCGGCCATGTATTTCTCCCAACGCGTATTTCGATAGGTAGTTTACTCCCCCCCGTTTGTGTCAATCTTTGGGCGGCAAGGAGAGACATGGACCATGGAATCGCCGATCATCGAAGGAATCAGAATCAACCTCGTCCCGCACGAGAAATACGACGGGGAAATCAAAGAAGAACTGCTTGAATGGATAGAAGGAGGAGACATTGAGAAGATCTCTTTTCTTCTGGTCTTGAGGGATGAGGTGAACCCCATCGGGGTCCTCTCGATGACCAAGATCCCCGAAAACAGGAACGCCTATAGCCTTTCCTTCTATGTCTCGGAGGAATATAGGAACCAGCGTTATACCCTAGAAGCCATCGCCTACCTGGCCGATGCCGTCTATACGAAGAAGGCGGTCCTTGGCAAGTCAGGGAAACCGATTGCCACTCCGAAGTTGCTCATCATCGCATCCATCCACGATAAGGCCGCCAACGCGATCGCCAAGGAACTGGAATTCGATAGGCTCGGCCGCATGAAGAAAAAGGGCAAAGCCCATAACGTCTACATCCATACGCCGGAGACATATGAGGAAGAGCTGATCTTCTTCAATCTCCTCAAAGCCGAAATAAGGCTCGGCATCATGGATTAAAGAAAGAGGGGACCTCTGGTCCCCTTCTCTTTTGCTTCGACTTATTCGGCTTGCTCTTCGCTACTCTTGGCTTGTTCTTTCTCGACGCCTTTGTTCCTCCCCTCGCGGAAGTAAGGAATGGCAATATCCTCGATGACGATATCGAGAAGCAACCCGATGGCCATAATGGCATAAAAGAGCAAGGCATACGCCCCGAAAAGCAGAGAATAAGCAGTGCTATTCGAGGCGGCGCTCGCGACTCCGGCGAAAACACCGAAGGATAGGGCGCTCGCAGCCACGCTGAGTCCTAGGCCCACGAAGAACGGGGCTCCTTCCCTCTTCGTCAAAAGCAAAACGGGACCGACCGCCATAAGGACGGCCATGACAATACCGGAGGTGGCTCCGCCGACTGCGGCGCTGTTAGTGCTAACGCTGGCCCCGGCCACCAAATCGATGAGGTAGTAATACATGATGCTGCTGCGTGCGTACCTAAGTAGTGGGAAGGCGATGGCAAACAGAGCCAAAAGCTCCAGCAAAGCCACCGCGATAGGATAAAGGATCTTGTTCAGCCGCTTCATGGAATATCCCCCTTGCATGCGTTACCAAGATAGCAAAGGGACAAGCGGATAAAAAGTTCGAGAGCCTATAAGGCTACTGGGCGGCCTTCTCCATCGCTTCTTCGAAGGTCATCCTTTCGAATGAAGCATCGTAGTCGGCATAGCCGAAGCGTTCATAGGAAGTCCCCTCATCCCCTTCGATCTCGATATCGAACGAGGTGACGTAGCCGTATTCATTGATGATGACTTCTTGGTAGCCGTCATATGTCTCTTCCCCGTCTTCGTATCCGGAGAACTCGGATACGATGCGAAGGCCGTCATCCATGAAGTAACACTTGGTGTTCGGAAGATCCTCGAAAGGGAATACCAGCATCCAATCGAGGAGGTCTATGTATGCGAAGCTGGAAAGCAAATCGCATATGGTCTCTATGAACTCCTTCTTTGCCTCATCCTCGTCATATGTCTCGTATAAGACGGAATCGGTGCCGACAAGGCCTAAATATATGAGATATGTCTCTTTATCTTCATCCCAAGAGACCATCCCCAATTGGTAAAGGTCCCCATAGACAAACTCGCTATAGAGATAGTAATCATCTTCGTCCATATCGAGCTGATAGAAGTATTCGACTCCGTCTCTCGACATGAATAGTTCGAAGGTCTCTATCTCCTCCAGCCAGAGGACGACTTCTTCTTCGTCTATCGAAGATAGATAGGCCAACCCTTCTTCATAAGAGACAGATCCGTCATCCTCGCTGGAGGAGCTATCTTCGATGGGAGAACTGGAGGCGGAATCACTATTGATGATGGAGGAACTGCCCTCATCAGAAAGACTGCTGCTCTCTTCAGAAAGACTGCTGGTTTCTTCGGTATCGCTGCTTGTATCGGCATCCTCGCTAGAGGTGGTTCCTTTGGTAATGGTGGTGCCGCAGGATGCAATGCCTAGTAGCAGGCAAGCCGATGTTAGCAATAGCAGTCTCTTCATGATCTTCTCCGCCTCATCCGTATCGGATGGTTTTCCTTACCACCGATAATTGGCTTTAATGTGAAGAGTGTCAACAGATTTCAAAATCTGGGACAAACCCCCTAATAAAAAAGCCCCACAAAAGGCGGGGCTAGGCATCAATCAGACTCTTATTCTTCCGTCGCGACCCAAGAGCGGATATCGTCGGGCGTATACCTATCGAATTCGGCATCCGGGGTGAAGGTCA
>CAYMRJ010000029.1:0-6065 GCA_964392865.1 uncultured Staphylococcaceae bacterium | reverse complement strand
CTTTTCCTTATAAATAACCCATTCCTTGGCGAGCAAGCCAAGAGGCGTCCCTAAGGGGCGCTAACAGCAAAGGAGAAAAGCACATGGACAAGAAAAAGCTTGCCCTCATGCTGGCCGCTTCGGCCTTCGTGCTCGGATCCTGCGGAGAGCCCGTCGATTCGTTCGACAGCAATTCCGGGGGGGATGAGACCGTTAGCGAAACGGAAAGCATCGATTCGACCACCGTCGATCCGGTTACGGACTACTGGACCGAAGACGATCTCGCTCTTATGGAAGAGCATCTCGGCGGCCATATCCTGCCCTTCTATGACGTTGCGGAACACGGACTTGCCTACGACCTATGGTATTACCCGACCTACGATTGCCTGATTTTGAACATCGATGGCATCACGACCGAGCTCTTCGAGGAGTTCCTCGAAGTACAGGCCGAGGTCTTTACCGACAATACGGCCCTTTATAGCGGCATCGACGAAGGGATGCA
The DNA here is from genome assembly GCA_964392865.1 of uncultured Staphylococcaceae bacterium. Taxonomy (GTDB): domain Bacteria; phylum Bacillota_I; class Bacilli_A; order RFN20; family CAG-826; genus UBA4951. The sequence goes on along the minus strand of CAYMRJ010000029.1, from coordinate 5,584 downwards.
CATCCTCGATGCCGAATTCGACGACTATTGGGCCATCCAGGAACGGGTCGCCATCTATGATCCCGTCCTCGGGATCGACCCCATTTCGGGGGAGGGCCTCACGGGGAACCTCCAGGCCCTATTCATCGCCGATGAGCCATATGATGCTTGGCCCGAAGAGAAGATCGGGACCTATATGGGCTATTACCTCAAGGACCAGACCGACTTAAGGGAAGTCCCGGCTCCGAGCGACGAGCTGGCAGAAGGCTTAATCTTCACGGTCGAGCTCTTCAATACCTACGATGCCTCGTATAACATCGTGCCTCTCATCGAGGTCGTGGCCCACGGCGACTTCACGGCCTACGGGGCCGACCTCATCGCCGGCGGCTACACCTTGGCCGAAAACATTCCGGTCTGGGATGGCTACGATACCTATATCTCCGAGGATGAAACCGTCTACGTCTTGCTTAGCGGCCTTGAAGACGGCGTCACCTACATCGATATCTACGGAAACCCCGGCTACTACCTCAATTGGCCCGAAGGGAAGATCGGCGATTTGGTGGCCGAACTTACCGGCATCGAAGGCCTAACGGCCCTTCCCGCTATAACCGGGGCAGACGATATCGGCGTTTTCAACTATGTCGATAGCCTCGAATCCTTCTACATCTACGCCTTCGGCGAGAATATAGTCGATTCCTATGTCGCCGCCCTTTTGGAGGCCGGCTTCGATTACGGCGTCTTCTACTCTTATGAGTGGTATTACGCCGATCCCGATGCCGCCTTCTTGGTCAATGTCTACTACTCATCCAGTAGTGGAGCCACCGTCATCTACGTCCGGCTTGTCATGAGCGGCTATGCCGTGGCTTGGCCGGTCGAGACGATGGCCGAGTATCTTTCGACCTACGGCGCAGCCGAAGGCACAACGATCCCCGAGCCAACGAATTGGTCTTATGGTCGCATTTATACGCTCGGCAGCCGCTGGAATCTCGACATCTACTACCATGTCGACGGCAGCAGCAGTTCCACATCGATCCTCGAAGAATACACCGAGCAGCTCAATGCCAGTGCCGATTGGACCTATAGCGAGTCCGAGGGCGGTTGGCTCGATCCGAGCGGCAATTGCCTATTGACCCTCGAAGATTACTGGGGAGCCACGAGCCTCTACATAGGAAGGTCTTCGACCAATACAAGTTCGAGCTCCAACCTGACCCTTTTCGACGGGTATAACGGCTATATCTATTGAGTTTAGGCAGGGAAGGGCTCCGGCCCTCCCGGCCTTAAGCGAAGAAGAATCCCTCACCTAGAGGGATTTTTCATTATTCGTTTTTAGTGCCTCAAAATTCAAAGAGACAGTAACAGGGGCTTCTATTTGCTTTTATTTAACTAATGCTTGAAATTGCTTTCTAATTCTCTTAAATAGCAGAACCACTTGGCCAATGGGTTATGGAATGCCTGCGGCTTTGGGCACATGAATAAAGGAGAAAGGCAATGAAAAAGAAAAGGCTAGCAATCCTACTTGCCGCCGGTGCTTTGGTCCTTGGTTCCTGCGGGGGGGGAGATTCAACGGTAACTTCTTCCGATAGCGAGGACATAACGACCAGCGAAACCGACAGCACCGACAGCACCGACGATCCCGAGATCACCTCGAGCGATCCCGGCGAAACGTCCTCGAGCACGACGATCGATCCCGTCGAGAATACATGGACCGATTCCGAAGTCTCCCTCATGGAGAGCTATCTATTCGGACACACGCTCCCGTTCTTCGACGCCGAAGCCTACGGGGTCACCTATCAGCTGACGACCATGAGCGGGTATCTCGCCTACATCATCAACGACGCCACTTCTGCTATCTTCGATGCTTATCTGGAGGCCCAAGAGGTTTTCTTCGAAGATACGACCGACAAATGGTCCGGTTTGGATGCCGGCCTTAGGCTCCTAGAAGGCAATTACGAGGATCGCTGCTATGTCCAGCAGCAAGTCGCCCTCTACGATTCCAGCATGAACGTCCTCGACGGCGAGGATCTTAGCGGCACCCTCATCGCCCTATTCGCGGCCGAAGAGCCGATTACCTCTTGGCCCGGCGATGAGATCGGCTATTACATGGCGTACTATCTCAGTTCCTGGACCGATCTGACGAGCGTTCCGGCGCCGAGCAGCGATCTCGATACGGGCCTCTATTACGACATCACGGTTTACATCTCCTACGACGCTTCCTGGAACATCATTTACTTCATTGATGTGACAGTCGAAGGCGACTTCACGGGATATGCCCAAGACGTCCTGGCGGCCGACTATATCGCCAGCGGAATCGCGATCTTTACCGGCTACGATACCTATGTCTCGCCGGACGGATCGCTCCTCATCCTCATCAGCGATTTCGTGGACGGCTATACCGATGTCTACATCTACCCGAATACCGCCTATGAGTTCGATTGGCCGGAAGATAGCGTCGCCAGCGCGCTAACCGCCCTTACCGGCAATGACCAAGCGACTACCCTTCCGGCTTACGAAGAGGAAGGCGCCGCCTATATCGTTACCGATTACGCCGATTGGGGCATGGTCTATGTCGATATCTACGGGGTCGATGCCACTAGCGCCGATGCCTACGCCGCGATCCTCGAAGCAAACGGCTTCACCAAAGCCCTCTATCTCTATGGCGAATGGTATTACGTCGATCCGAACCAAGAGTACTTCGTCAACGCTGCCTACTACGAATACTACGGCTGCCTCGAGATCTATATCATGTTGGCCTCCGATAGCTACCTCTTCGATTGGGATAGCGCCGCCGCGATCCTCGACGAATACCTAGCCGGGTTCGGCGTGGCGGATGGCGTTACCCTTCCGGAACCGGAGTTCGATTGGAGCTTCGGCATCGCCTATGACTTCGGTACCATCTTGAATATCGACCTCTACGATATCGACGAGAATGGGGACAGCACCCTGCACGTCGATGATTATGCGGCTCAGCTAAATGCCAGTGCCGATTGGGAATACGACGAAGATAATGAATGGTGGGTCAGCGGAACCTGTGCCGTCTATCTCGATGAGTATGACGGGGCCACCAGCATCTACGCCCAGAGCACGACCGGAACCACTGGCTTCTGGTCCTTGGAGCCTACCTTCGTCGCTCCCGAAGTGATCGCTCTCTAATAGTTCCGTTTTGGTTAGGAAGGGCATCCCAGGCGGGATGCCTTTTCCTTTGAAAGCTGAGTGCGTTATCTCGGCAATGTTCTATGACGGATGATATGAAACGGAATCGCCAGCGAAACAAAAGCACCTTATCCAACAATCTTTGTGAACCAACAAGATGGAGGAAAAGGTGCATGGAAAGGATAGCACACCCCAGCGGAAGGGCATGCGTTCCGCATGACATGGCCGTATGGCCAAGCGAGGTCCGATAAGGCCAGGGATCTGTTTGGGGATGGCAGCCAAATAAGATGGCCCGAACTCTATGGACGTTCCACGTCATCTGATAACCAACGATATAAAAGGCCGGCTCTTTTCGTCTTCTAATCTTGGAAGTCTTGAAAATGTCTTTTTGTTATTTCTTAATAAAAAATCATTTTGCTCTAAGCCCGTCGGGCCATTGGGGCAAAGGCAAAGGAGAAAGGCAATGAATAAGAAAAGGTTAGCGATGCTACTTGCCGCCGGCGCTTTGTTTCTCGGATCTTGCGATGGAGCAAACATCATCGGCGGCTCTTCCGCGGAGGAAGAAACGGCGACCAGCGAAGTCGAAACGGGCGGCACGGAAACTAGCGAAGATACCGATGTCGCCTCCAGCGATTCCGGCGACGGAGTCGATTCGGACAATCCGGACGAAGACACCTCCTCAAGCGAAAAACCGACCGGTCCTTATTGGACCGATGAGGACCTCGCCCTCATGGACGAGTATCTAGGCGGGCACGTCATTCCCTTCTTCGATACGGAAGCCCTCGGCCTTTCCTATACCCTTATGCCCTATGAGGATGAGGACATGCTCATTTACGCCGTTCCGAATGCTACCCGGAGCGTCGTCGAGGCTTATGTCGAAGTCCAAATCGCCGTTTACGAAGATCTGAGCGATTCCATGGGCTATGGCACTTCCGGCGAACCCCTTTGGTTCCTCCAAGCCGACTTCGACGATTATTGCTACGTCCAGCAGGAGGTGGCCCTCGCAGACGAAGGATTCGATATTCTGACCGACGATGACGCGGTCGGATACCTCTATGGCATCTTCTATCCCGCAATCGCCTACCATTCTTGGCCCGAGGAAGAGATTTCCGAACTCATGGAGGAATTCCTCGGGGATTATACGGAATTGGATTCCATTCCCCATCCGGGCGATTTCGATAGCGGATTCGTCTATTACCTAGACACCACCTCCAGCAGGTCTAGGTTTACCATCAATGTCTTGGGCGACTTCACCGGATACGGCGAAGTCCTAACGGCCGCCGGCTACGCGAGAAAGACCTTGATTACGATCGGTAACGGGTACGATACCTACGCCTCCCCGGACGGTACGATTTTCGTCGGCATCGGGGATTACGAAGACGGGATGACTCCCCTTCGCATCCAAGCCAATACCGATTATATCGTCAACTGGCCTTCCGAAATGATCGATGAGATGCTCGCAGGGATTGTCGGAACCGATGAGTTCACTCCGCTTCCCGCCCTCGAAGGCGCCGATCACTACGAAGTCTACGGCGACACCGAGACGATGGACATTGTCTGCACCGGAATCGCCGCCGCCGAGGAGTATATCCAAATCCTTCTGGACAACGGGTTCGATCGAATCGGCTTCGCTTATGGTTATGACATCTATGGCAATTCCGATGCCGAGGATTACATTCTCTTCGTCGAATCATGGAATAGCAGCGTCACTTCTATTACCCAGATCCAAATCTTCCCTTGGGAGTGGCCGGAACTCATGTAGCGTCGCCAGCCATGGCGTCTATGTGCCACTTAACTAAACCTTGGAATTGTCGGGGTTTCTTTGTTGATGCCCCATTACCTGCTGGCCGAAAGAAACCGTCGGCAATGTCCTTAGACTTTCCGGTGCGGCCGAGGGAACTACTCTTACGGAACCTGTTTTCGAATGGACTTATGCGGAGATATTCGACTACGCCAAGAGTGACTACGCCCTAAATATCGATGTCTACCACAATGGCGGAAACGGATCCGTCCTCCATTATCTGGATGATTATCAGGCCCAGATAGAAGTGAAAAGCTCTGGGTGGACTTATGGTGTTGCAGGCTTCTTCTCGATGATGGCGGGGACTGCGCCCTCATCTTCCGAACACCCTGTTATTCTTTAATGAGCAACCCGCTAAAGCCCTTTCATTCGGCAAACGCTTGCAAAAATGTCGCTTTACCCGCTTAATGGAATCAAATTAAGGAGAATTATGGACAAGAAAAGATTTGGCCTTCTGATCGGCATCGCCGCCCTAGGCCTATGCTCTTGCAGCGGGGTCGTTCCCGAAACGTCCGCTGCCGAAACCGAAGGGACCGATACGACGGGTACGGCCTCCGGGAACTATTGGACCGAAGACGAAATCGCCCTCATGGACGAGTATCTCGGCGGGCATTACCTCCCTTATTTCGATGCTTCCTTCTATGGGCTCGAATA
>CAYMRJ010000028.1:0-6386 GCA_964392865.1 uncultured Staphylococcaceae bacterium | reverse complement strand
AAACCGCGGTGACATTGCTGGCATATAACTCGGTGGAACGCATCGTCGATTCCGAGCTGGAATCGCTTCCGCACCCAAGCAAAGGCAAAACGGCCATAGTCAAAAAAGCGATCATTCGAATGACTTTTCTGTTGTTTCTTTTCATACCACTACCCCTGCCACCGGAGTGTCAGTCACGTCCTTCTGCTTGCCGCAGTTTATGCAATTGACATACCGCTTCGATCCGTCTTGGTAATCCGCGCCCCAATTGTGGGAAGCGTACTTCCAAGCCCCGCAGATACAGTAAGCCTTGTGCTGGACCAAATTGTAGGACACGTACGAATAATTAAAGGAATGGACATGGGCATGGCCCCCGATCTCCCCTATCACGACGCGGCCGACGTTGTTGGAGTTGTTCGTCTTGTTCGTCGTGACCTGAAATCTCAGGCCTTCCACGGGGACGTCCAACCATTCGACGTAGAAGCCGAGGCCGTCCGGGTCGGTCGTCATTTCCTTCGCATTGAAATGACGTATCAGTTCCCATTCGTCCTGGACGAGGCCGTATAGGTCTATCGAAGAGTTCAGGATCAGGTTCTCGCTGGCGCTCCATAGGCCGAATTCGTAATGGATGTCGTAGACGGCATACCCGTCGAATAAGTATTCGGCATAGGCCTCGTCGGCGTCGTTGCTCTTGGCTGAAAGGACGAACTGGCCGTCGCTCGTGCAGCGGCTCCTCAATCGGTTGACGGTCACGGCGTTTCCTTGGCTATCGTAGACGGTGTCCGCGGTTTCCTCCGAATTGTACGTCGATCCGAATGACGAATAGGCATCGGCCGAAATGTCGAAGTGCGAGCTTTCGTCATAGACGATGTTCGCGCCGCCGGAAGTGCTTCCTCCGACGTCCGAATCGATGAGGACGTAGGAAAGGGCTACCGGTTCCGACCGCGAGGTCGTCCCGTTCTGGTAGAGGCCGAGCCAGAATGTACCGGAGCATTCGACTTCGAAGTCGATGAACTCGAGGTTGTTCTCGTTACCGAAGATGTACTTGGCGTATTCCTTGACCCCGCCCGTTGTGTATTTGAGGAGCGTCAGGTCGTAATCGGTGAAATTGCCGCTGTCATCGGTGCCGTTCGCGAGCCAAGCGGCCGAAGCCCTGATGCGCTGGCCTTCCCTGGCGACGATCTCGATGCCTTCTTCGATCATGCCTTCGCTCCCGGCCTCGTTTTCGATGAGCAGCAAGTTCTCGGCGGCTTCCCTCATCTTCTCATAGTTCAGGAGGCCGGCTCCGATCTGGTTGTGGAGCCCGGATTTGTCGTAGTAGTTATCGTCCGTGACTTCGTTGTATTCCTCAGACATGGGGCTGGCCGAGGCCGTGACTATCGAGCTGCAGAGTTCCGGATGGAGCATGAGGATAGGGTATTCTTCCATAAGAAGCGCCAGGCAGCCGGCAACCTGAGGAGCGGCGAAACTCGTCCCGTTGAAATCATGGGCATTCGTAGAAACGCTGCCGGGGGCGACTAGAGTTGGTTTGCTTCCGGAATAAGAATCGTCTTCTCTATAGCAAGATGATTCATAAAGTGTATCGGCCGTATCGCCGGAATTCCCAACAGTGATGTAATTGAAGGCGGTTTTGGGATCGGTAATGTACATCTCTCCTTTTGAATCGTTTCCAGCAGATCCTACTGCGACGAGGGAATAGTCTTTTATCAGCCGATCCGCGATTCTCGCGCTGCTTGAGTAACAACCCGATTTGCCTGCGCCATCAAATCCAAAGCTGGTATTTATGATGTTGGCGCCGTTTTCGATCATCCACGAAAAGTAATCATCGACTTCTTCCGAGTAAGCAGCGGAAAGGATGTCAACGCCCCTGGCTATCCCGTAGTTTCCGAAACCAACCATGGCAACCGTATCGGCATGGCCCGTCGATAAATTGTCGGCATCGCTTTCCCGAATCGTTATGTTCCTTCCCTCGTAATCGTTTTTAGCCGGATTGCTTCCGGAGTAATAAGCAAGATTGAGAACGCCTGGGTCAACAATCCCGACGGTTACGCCGCGACCGGTGTATTCGCCCGATTCGACCATTGAGTCCACGTTGATGTATTCCATCACCGTATCGATGGGGAGCTTGGTAGTCGATGAGGCTTCGGCGTTGACCGCCAGCGCTTGGGAAACGTATATCCCTTCGATGGCGGCAATCGAATCCATCGCATCTTCGAGCCTTTGGATCATTTTGTCATCCGGTTCTTCCCCGATAGCCAAGTCATAGGTGATGAGGCTTGCGCAAGTGCCGGCCTCAAATCCTTTGATTCCGGTCGCGGCCTCGATTTTTTCGAGTTGAGCATCGTTATTTTCCTGAATCACCGAAGCGACGTATTCCCGGCGTTCCTTCAATAGGGCTTGGGCTTCCTCCATCGAAATATCTGGGTCGTAAGCCTCAGCCGGAAGAGGATCCAGTTCAGGCTCGGCAAGGAGAATCCGGATTTGAATGAAGTAGATTTCGTCGGTCGGCGAAAAATCGCCCTCGTAATCCAATTCGGCTTCGCCTGAAGAAACATTCTCGAAAACAATCGATTTGCTTTCTTCCGATGGCTCGCAAGGCCCTCCTTCCGTTGTAACTGAATAGCCGGAAAGCCCCGAAGCAATCGCGGGCAAGATGCTTAACAAAAAGGTTATTACCATATCTTATGTTAACTCTTTGAGCACCTATTGCAATATGAAGAGGGTAAAGGTAGGAAATAATCCAACAAATTAACAAGGCATCATCGAAGCGAATCAATCATAGAATAATTGATAGTCTTTAAAAGGCTTGGCAGATGGTGTGATCCTTCATCTCGAAGGCCACGGTCTCGAAATCATCGACCATGTCGCGGCTTACCATCACGACTTCCATTTTCCCCTGTTCTTCGGCGGTTTCATAACAATCACGAGCCCGATGCCGCGTCAGGGTATTGTCGTAGAAGTCGTACCAGAAGCCGGCGTCGCCGGTACCGAAGACGGTCCAAACGACGAAGGCATAGTCGTCGGAAGACGACATGTAATCGGACACCTTCTCCAGCGCATCGACCATTTCGGCGAATTCGCTTTCGCCGACCGCGGAACCGACGCCCTCATAAAGTTCGTCGTAGGTTTGGTAGCCCTGGAACAGTACGGGATTGCTGCCGGAACTTACTTCGGGATAAAGGGGATTGAAGGGATCATCCAAGGAAAAGACGGCCGAAACGTTGCTGACGAACAATTCCTCGGAAGAAACCGAGGACGACGGCTCCTCGGATGAAATAGAAGAAGCCGAGTCGATGGAAGAATTGGAACCGCCGCAGGACAAAAGAGAGACCGACGCCAAGCCGAAGAGATACGCCGCCGATTTGATTCTGATTTTCCGCATAGTTCAATCCTCCCTCACACGAAAGGCGTGGCGACCGGGCCGCCGGTCGTCAGGTTGTGTTCCTCGTTGCAGCGGGTGCAATAGGTATAGTCCATGACCCGGCTGTCATCGGTTCCTCCCCAAACGTGGTTTTCGTAGGTAAACCAGCCGCAGGCGCAGTAGGCGACGTGGCGGTAGTCGTCGAACTGCTCGTAGGACTCCGTGTAGGAATGCACGTGGGTGTTGCCGCCGATCTCCCCTATCACGACGCGCCCGACGTTGTTGGAATTGTTCGTCTTGTTCGTAGTGACTTGGAACCTGACCCCCTCGGCTGGAACGTCCAAGGTTTCTATGTAGAAGCCGGGGTTGTCCGGGTCGGTCGTCATCTCCTTCGGGTCGAAGTGGCGTATCAGCACCCAATCGCCCTGGATGAGCCCGTAGAGGTCGATCGAGGAATTGAGGATCAGGTTCTCGCTATCGCTCCAGAGGCCGAACTCGTAATGGAAGTCGTAGACCGCGTAGCCGTCGAACCAGTACTCGGCGTAGGCCTCGTCGGCGTCGTTGCTCTTGGCCGAGAGGACGAATTGGCCGTCGCTCGTGTAGCGGCTCCGTAGCCTATTCAGGGTCACGGCGTGGCCGTTGCTGTCGTAGACGGTTTCGGTCTCGGCTTCGCTGTTGTAGGTCGAGCCGAAGGAGGAATACTCGTCGGTCGCTATGTCGGCGTGGGAGGAGGCCGTCTTGTCCGACCCCCTCGCCCCGGAGGTGCTCCCGCCGACGCCCGGGTCCAGGAGCACGTAGGAAAGGGCGACCGGATCGTCGAGGTAGGTCGAGAAGCTGTGGTAGAGGGTCAGCCAGTAGGTTCCCGAGGTCTTGACCTCGAAGTCGATGAACTCTAGGTTGTTGCCGATGTCGCTTATGTAGGAGACGAGCTCCTTCTCCCCTCCGAATCCGACCTTGTAGAGGCGGAGGTCGTAGTTGGTGAAGTTGGCGGTGTCGGCGCCCCTCGCGAGCCAGGCCCCGGAGGCCCTGATCCTCTGCCCTTCCCTGGCGACTATCTCGATGCCTTCGTCGATGAGGCCTCCGGGGGAATCGGCCGGGATCTCGGCCGTCAGCATGTTCGCGGCCGCCTCCCTCATCTTCCCGTAGTTGAGCAGGCCCGCCCCGATCTGGTTGTGGAGGCCCGAGCCGTCGTAGTAGCTGTCTCCCGAGGTTTCGTTGTAGTCCTCGGACATCGGGCTGGCCGAAGAGGTGACGATCGAACTGCAAAGTTCGGGATGGAGCATGAGGACGGGGTATTCCTCCATCAGGAGGGCTAAACAACCAGCGACCAGCGGGCTCGCCCCGCTCGTGCCTGTATTCTGTCCGGCATTGGTAATAATGCTTCCCGGTGCCGTTAAGGTTGGCTTGCTGCCCGTATACCCATCGGCCTCCTTATAGGCGGAAGACTCCCACAACGTCTCCGTCGAATTTGCAGAATTGCCGACTGTTATGTAGTTGAAAGCCGTCGAGGGCGTGATTATGTACCGAGTATATTCTTGGTTGTTTTTGAAATTGCCTGCTGCCGCCGCGACCGTAAGCAGGTAGTCTTTCGTCAGTTGGTCGGCAATCATAGTCTCGCTAGTGTATGTGCCGGAAATCGATTCTCCGGCAAGACCGAAACTCGCATTGACGATATTGGCGCCGTTTTGAATCATCCATGACAAGTATGTTTCGGCGCCGCCGTCCCAAGTGCAGGACAGGATGTCGCTACCGCGGGCCACGCCGTTGTTGCCGACGGCAATCATAGCAACCACGTTGGCGTGATTACTTAATGTGTCTTGGTCGCTGCGAATGGTGATGTTGCGTCCCGTGAAATCGTCGCAGCTCGGATCGTTTCCGCTATAGGAAGCAACATCCAATACCCCTTCGTCGGCGATACCGACGGTAACTCCTCTGCCAGAATATTCGCCGCTCTCGATAACAGAAGACAAATTGACATATTCGAATACCGTTTCAAAAGGAAGGTAAGTGTCCCCTGTCTCCTCTTTGGAGGATATTTCAGAAACAAAAATCTCTTCTATTTCAGGAGAAGCATTCAAAACCGCTTCAAGTGAGGCCGCAAACTCTCCATTCAATTCTTCCCCGTCGGGTAAATCATAGGTAAGGAGACTGGCATAGCGATTCGCTTCAAAGCCTTCGATTCCGGTTGCAATCTCAATTTCCCGAAGCCGGGCCTCGTTGTTGCTGCGGACCTCCGACTCTACATATTCTCGCCGTTCCCTTAATAAAGCTTGGGCCTCTTTCATCGAAAGTCCGGTATCGTAAGCCTCAATTGGCAGAGGATCCAACTCCGGTTCAGCAAGGAAAACGCGAATCTGAAGATGGGAGTCGAGGTCCAAGGAAACTAGATCGCCATCGATTTCGGACGAAGCGTCGATTGAGGAAGAAGATTCGAAAATTAGGGATTTGGATTCATCCAAAACTTCATTTTCGGTTTGGATTGGATAGCCGGAAATGCCCGAAGATATAGCAGGCAGAAGGCTCAACAACAATGCGATTTCCATAATTTATGCTAATTCCGTTGCAGAAGAATTCAATGGAAAGTAATCGATGTGAAAAAAGTTCGTTGAGATAGAAAAATTAAAAGAATTGGATTTGCACATGAGTGGTGACAAAGGGCCATGAAAACCGCATGCGGTAAGATTTCCTGCCGTCTTTTCATGAGGGCGTCCCACGCCGGTTTAGACTGAAAGAACATCATCGGCTACTACAACCTGGAGTCCTTCATGTTTGTCCGCCGCGGCGACAAGGCCGCGATGGTCATGGACCTCCTTTAAATGTAGATCACCTGCAAGAAGAAGACGTTCAGATAAAGGGAAACGTTGCGGAAATGCCGTTTTGGCATCGGATTAATCCGAAAAGAACCGATGGTCGCTGAAATCCTCACCACTCATGTGCTGATTTTGTTTCAAACCGAAAGCCAGGCCGGATACGGAATCCGTTTTTCCTTTCCAAGGAAGGCGCCCAGCGGGTTAGATAGATAATGCATGGTCTTCTTCTCCGAAAG
>CAYMRJ010000027.1:0-6688 GCA_964392865.1 uncultured Staphylococcaceae bacterium | reverse complement strand
AAAAGGGTCTTTAAGGGAATTCTTCAACAAGGCTACGGTGGGCCCATTAGAAACGAGGAATGTAGATTCTTTTGGCCAGGGCATAAGAGAAGGGTGAATCAAGACTAGGTTTTGGAAACGATAATGGAATATATAGACTAGTTTTATTTATGATTCATAAATAAACTTCTTACTAGTTTGCTACTAGTTCACTACTAGGCTATAAGCATCAAAAACAGGCGGTTTTCGGGTCTCTAGATAGGGGTGGATCAGCCTTGATACAATGGTCAAATTGGCGGCTCAATTGACCTGCAAACCAACTTCAAATACCTACTAAGGTTATGCGTTCGTTGACAAAGTCTGCAAAAAGGAAAAGGACGGGTCCAACCCGCCCTTTTCCCGAAAGGATAAACAACTATGCCCAAGGTACGATTATGTTACCGAAAAAGTAAGCAGTGAGCCAGACCCGTCAATAGGCCTTGGCGAAGAAAGCGAGGCAGGTAGCCGGCTTGCCGGATACCGGCGAAACCTTGCCGGTGAGATCTGGCTGCTCGAAGGGAATGGCCCGGCAGGTGCCGCCGTTGGTCTTTTCCTTGATGAGGGCCTCGGTCTCGGGAAGCCCGTCGTGGTACATCTTCCCGATGTAGCCTTCATTAAGCGCGGCCTTTAGTTCCTCGAGGTCTTTGACCTCGCGGATGCGGCTAGCAAGGAAGTCGCTGGCCTTCTGATACATGGCAGCCTGGATTTCCTTTAGCTTCCCGGGGATGGCGGTCTCCAGTTCGGCGATCTTGGCCGTGACCTTGGTGCCGCTAACGCGTTCGGCAAGGGTCATCTCGCCATTTGTGAGATCCCGCGGCCCGATCTCGAGGCGGAGGGGAATGCCCTTCATCTCGTATTCGGCGAACTTCCAGCCCGGGGTCTTCCCCTGGTCTTCGTCTAATAGCGTCCTAAGGCCCATTTCCTTTAGTTTGGCGTTTACTTCCCTAGCCGCCTCAAGAACGCCCGGCTCCGAGGCCCTGACGGGGATTATGGCGACCTGGATGGGCGCGATGGCCGGAGGCAAGACAAGGCCATTATCGTCCCCATGGACCATGATGAGGGCGCCTATTAGGCGCGTGGAAACGCCCCAGCTCGTCTGGTGCGGGGCTTCCAAGACATTGTTCCTACCAAGGTAGGAAATCCCGAAGGCCTTGGCGAAGCCTTGGCCGAGGTAATGGGTGGTCCCGGATTGCAGAGCCTTGCCATCGGGCATGAGGGCCTCGATGGCGTAGGTCTCGACCGCCCCGGCGAACTTCTCGTTCTCGCTCTTATAGCCCTTGAGGAAGGGGATGGCCAAGAGTTCCTTGCCCATCTGATCGTAGATCTCGAGGATCTTCATGGCATTGTCGACGGCCTCTTCCTTTGTCTCAAAGAGACAATGGCCTTCCTGCCAAAGGAATTCGGCACCCCGTAGGAACGGACGCGTCGTCTTCTCCCAGCGGACGACGGAGCACCACTGGTTGTAGATCTTCGGGAGATCGCGATAGCTTTTGACGATGCGCTTGTAGAGGTTGCTGAAGAGGACTTCGGACGTCGGACGGATGATAAGCGGATCGGCCAGCTTCTCCCCGCCCCCGTAGGTCGCGACCAGAGTCTCGGGAGCGAACCCTTCGACATGGTCCTTTTCCTTGTTGAAAAGCGATTCGGGAATGACGGTCGGGAGATAGACATTCTGGCTACCGACCTCGGCGAACTTCTTGTTCAGGTAATTCTGGATCCCTTCCCAGATGGCATAGCCATAAGGCAGATAATCGATGAATCCTTTGGCCACCGAATAATCCATCAGTTCCGCCTTGCGGCAGACATCGGTGTACCACTGGGCAAAATCAACGTCCCTGGCCGCGATGGCCTCGTTTTTCTTCTTATCCATGGTGTTCCCTTCCTTTCAGGTCTTTTAGCTTTTCGACCGTCTTCTCCCCGAGGGGATAGAACTTATCGGCATAAGGCGCCAAAGCGTCGCTAGATACGTAATCGATCCCGTCGCTATGGACGAGCTCGATGGCCGAGAAATTCTCGAGGCCGCTAGCGATGATCGGCTTTTTGTATTTCAGTAGCTTCTCGGCCATCGCATGGAGGCCGCTTCTGACTCTGGTATCGATGGAAAGGCCCGTATCGGCCCCGGAGAAACTGACGATGAAGGAATCGGCCTGGGAGTAGACCTTCTGGCTAAGAAGGGTCCCTTCCCCACTGATTAAGAAAGCAATGCGGAAGCCGCCCTTCTTGATGTTGGCGAGGGTATCGATGAAGGTATCGGTCTTAAGGGGCGAAAGGCTCTTGGCCGCCTCGGCATCGTCGATAAGCACGTAGATCGGCGCCGTCTGGTTCTTCGTCGCCCGCATGAGGGCGGCCAAGACGAAATCGACCTGGTGCATCTTGATGGGGATATAGAGCGATTGGCTCTTCAAAGGCCTATCGCTAAGGTATGGCTTTGCCATCTCGTTCACGACGGCATTTAGAAGCGTCTTGATGTCGTTGGCCCTTTCGGCATAGTTGATGAGCTCGTCCATCGAGCCGAAGGCCGTGTTCAAAGGCTCGGCCTTGCCGAGATAGCCGACGATCCTCGTCATGTTGAGGGAAACGATCGGCCGATAGGAGTAGCCGATCCTCTTCCCGTAGATGATGCGCTCGACCTCGGTCCTGAAGGTCGTGCCGAACTCGGCTTCGTTGCTAAGGGCTTCGCCCTTCTTGTAGATATGGACGGTATCGCGGCCTTCCAGGGCCTTATCGGCGGCCGCCATGGCCTGGCCGATAAGCAAATCGGCGTTCTTCAGAACATCGCCGTTCATGACGATCCCGCATTTGAGGGTGATTTCGCCTTGGCCTTTCTTTCTTTTGGCCCTGAGTTCCCTATTGGCGGCCGTGCAGACCTCGAGGGCGTAGTTCAAAGCCTGGGTAGCGTCGTACATATCGAAATTGCAGACGATGAAGCGGTTCTTGCTGCGCTTGATGAGCAGTTGGTTCCCCAGGACGAAGCGCCACAAACAGTTGATGACCCTTTCGGAAATGGCGTTGCTTTCGCTAGAAAGGCTCTTGCCTCTCACCGAATAGGCGAAGCAGAAGGTCGCCCCGTTCGGGCTATTGTCTTGCTTGAGCCTCGTCGCGAAGTCGCTCGGGCTATCGGGATGCCTCTTCCCGGCATGGGATTTGAGGACATTGGACCGCAGGAGATAGGACTCGACGAGAAGGATCTTCTTCTTGCTATCGACGTGGATGGCCCTAAGAAACGAAGGGGCGATCTTCTTCGAGCGCTTCATGTAGACGTCGCACTCGAGGAACTCGCTATCGGCGTTGCCCTTAAAGAGGTCCTCGGCCCAGTTCCTGACCTTCAGGCCTTCCCTAGAAGGGAAGGATTGCAGGAACGTACCGATGTCCGTTTCCTTGACCCCGGCGATGTCCTTGAGGTTGAAATAACGGACCCTGTCTTTGGAAAAGTCGAAGCGCACGACCCGGATGGTCGAGCTCTCTTCCTTGATGCGCCTTTCTACCACGCTGCCCTTTTTCTCCATCATGTAGGCCGTGAGGATGGAGCCGGCGATGATGATGACAAGCGCCAAAATCCCGACCCACAAAGGCCATAGGGAGCTAAGATCCGCGGAGGTCAGGGCTATCACGCCGCGATTATATCGCGGTCTTCATAGCCTTGTCCTCTTTGAGATTCCCCCCGGGACTTGCTATCATATGGCCCGCCGGAGAAGTACCCAAGCGGCTGAAGGGGTCAGTTTCGAAAACTGATAGTGGGTGCAAGCCCAGCCGGGGTTCGAACCCCCGCTTCTCCGCCAGAATAAGAAAATAGGACCCCTGCGGGTCCTTTTTTCATTCCGTTTGTTCGGGTTCTTCTTTCTTCTTCCCTCGGGTAAGCGGCAATAGGGGCTTCGCGAAGAAAGGCGAAGCGATGAGGGCGGCTATGGAGACGCCGAGGCAGATATAGAAGGTCGAGCCTATGTCGCCGCTAAGGAAATCGGTCCCCGTCAGGCGGATGAGCATGATGACGCCGTAGGCTAATAAGGCCCCGACGACATTGAGGAAGACCGAAACGGCGAGATTTTGCCAGGCCAGTTTCTTCGGATCCTTCTCTTCGAGGAGGAAGGAATATAAAGACGACCCCAAAAGGGCATTGATGGGATAAAGGATGATGGCGCACACGATGAGGACGGCGGCCACGCCGGCGCTATCGCCGCCTAGTAGGAAGGCCGATAGCAAAAGGGCGAAGGCCACGAGGAAGGAAGAGGCCAGCATCATGGCGGCAAACACCAAATGCTTCCGTAAGAACTTCAGGATCGGCATGAGGTTCAGGCTATCGATCCTCTTCTCCCTGGCCTTCCTCTCTTCCAGTTCCTTCTTCTTGGCTTCCGGGTCGGTTCCCGTGCAGGAAGCGACCGGGAAGGAAGCGTTTTCGAATAGCCTGTCCAGATTCCTTCCCCGGTTCTCGCGGCTACTTGGATCATAAGCGACCAGATATGGATCGCTTTCGGTCAAAGCTTTCATAAAGGCTTCTTTCTTCTTCTCAAGCTCAACGGGGTCTCTGAACTTGAAGGCCTTCAGGGCCTTGAAGGGCTTGGAGAGAAGATACGCCTGCTTCTCCCTTTCCATGATGCTGCCCCTAAGGATATAGACGGCCTGGATCACCCCGATGCCCATGACCGTCAGGGTCAAGACATAAGGGGCCTCGTCCTTGGTTTCCCCGGGCTTGATCAGGGTGCCTCTATAGAAGATCTCCCCTCCGGTCTTCTCGCTAAACGAATATGTCAAAGCCCCGAGGATATCCCCCTCGAAGTCATCGAACTTGTTCAATCCGTTCCAAAGAACAATATCGAGCGGTCCCTTACTAACCGCATTCCTCGTCATCTGAAAGTTTCTCAAGACAATGGGAGCGTCGATTACCGGCATCTCGACCATCTCGGGAGCCTTCTCTTCGACTTTCTTCAAAGAAGCGATGTAATTCTCGACCTCTTCTTTGAAGGCCTTCTTGAGGGCCTTATCGCCCTCGCCGTAAACCTTGCTTTTAAATCCGCTTTCCCGATAGAGCAAGGCGAGGGCGATCCTGCCCTCCTCTGCCCAGTAGAGGTAAGTGCCTTTCTCATCGAGCTTGTTCTTGCCGAAAAGGCCCTTAAGGGCTTCGGCTTCTTCGAGGCTTAGTTCGCTTGCTTTCTTGGCGAGGAAGTCCATGGCTGCCTAATTATAGTTACAGTCGAAAGAATAATGGAAACCAGTTTGGGTTAGGGCCTCTTTCGTTTGATTAAATCCAAGGCTGCGGTGTTGGTTCGCTAAGGTTAGGCTTCATCAATGGAAAAGGCTAAATTATCTGATGGGCTATGAAACCGTTGCCTGCATTAAATTAGAGATTTGCCGTCTTGTCAGGGGAATCCCCGATGGGAGATAATGGAGAACTATCCCAAATAACCTCGAAACGGCCTAGTTTTTGTGGGTCTTCTATTATAGCAAAACAAATCGCGATTTTTGCTAGCAAAATTTGCGGCCGTTCTCTTGAATCCGCCGGGGGGCATTCGTAAATTAAACCGGTTGGGCCAAACCTGACCGAAAGAGAGGAAATAATGAAAGCAAAGATCCTACCAGTCCTTGCTCTCTCGGCATGCCTGCTCCTTGCCGGATGCGGCGATGCCGGAGATAGCAGCGAATCCCTAGTGGATTCCACGGAGGAAAGCACGAGCGAAACCACCGAAGAGGTTTCCCTCGCCACCCTCTGGACCGAATACGACACCATCACGATCGCCGAAGCCTTGGAGATCATCTACACCCTCGAATCCGGCGTCACCACCAGCGAGCGCTACTACATCAAGGGCTACGTCGAAGAAATCAGCAACGAAACATACGGTTCGATGACGCTCAGCGACGATACGGGCGACATCTACGTCTACGGCACCTACGACTCGACCGGCGAGAATAGGTACAGCGCCATGAGCGATGCCCCCCAGGCCGGGGACTATGTCCTCCTCTACGCCAACCTCCAGTACTATAGGGGCACGACCCCGGAAATCTATTCCGGCTGGATCATCGACTACTACACCGATAGGGAAATCACCGAATTCGATCCCTCGGGCTATACGCAGATGACGATTGCGGAAGCCAGGGAGCAGGAAGTCGGCGCCCTCGTCCGCGTGACGGGCACGGTCGTCCAATATACCTACGGCAGCAGCGCCTCGACCAAGAGCGGCTTCCTTCTCGCCGATAGCGAGTCCAAGGCCGCGATCACCGTCTATAGCCAGACCTCGGCCGCCCAGGTCCAGATCGGGAATACCATCGATATCTGCGGCACCAGGGCCAACTACATCTCTTCCAGCGAAACCAGCGCCGCGGCAGCTCTAGGCTATACGGGCGCCCTTCAGATCAGCGATACCACCATCGTCGATAACGACGGTTCGACCGATCCGGTCGATCTCTCCTGGGTCGAAACCAAGACCATGAAGGAGATCCTCGCCACCGAGCCGACCAACAACATCTCGGCCACCATCTACAACGCCACCGCTATCGTCAATCGTTCCGCCGGCGGCAGTTACGTCAACTACTACATCGATGACCTCGATGGCTACACCGGCACCTACTGCTATTCCAACTGCGACGGCGATGACTACGCGTGGCTTGATCCTTACGACGGCTACGTCTGCGACGTCTACTTCGCCGTCTTGAACGGTTCTTCCAGGTCGACCGGCAT
>CAYMRJ010000026.1:0-7169 GCA_964392865.1 uncultured Staphylococcaceae bacterium | reverse complement strand
CTTTTCAAGTTGTTCAAGGACGCCCTTCTCATGAAGGGGACGAAGGAGGAGAACATCCTTGAAATTCGCTTGCATTGCCTTTTCGACTCTAGATATAGGAACCCCGATAAGTTCTTGGCTTTCCTTCGGGAAAAGACGGGCAACGGCGAAAAGCATGCCGTCTTGATAGACGAGGCCTACCTCTTCGAACGGTTCGATGAGCTGATCCCCGCCTTGCTCAAGATGCCCGATCTCGATGTCTATATGACAGGCATCGAGCATCAGCCGCTTCTTGAAGGCATGGACGAAATACGGGTCCGGTCTTTGTCGTTTGCCGAATTCCTCCCTTTCTACAAAGGGCCCAAGGAAAAAGCCTTGCGTGATTACCTGATGTACGGCGGGCTTCCGCGCGTCATCATGGCGGAGGATTTCCCAGACAAGACCCAGGAAGCAGACCAAGTCACCAAGACGATGCTTTTGGTCGATGTGGACAAGCGGCACGGAATCAAATACCAATTCGAAGCGGAGAATGTCCTAAGGCTATTGTCGTTCAAGGTCGGGCACTGCCTTAGCATGAGGGAGGCCCGCCGCATCTATAAAAAGGGCTTTGAAATGGACGTGACCGACAAGGCCATGAGGCGTTACGTCGATTACTTCATAGAAGCCTTTTTGGTAGAGGAAGCCAAGCGCTATGACATAAAGGGCAATAGGCCTTTGGCCTCCCCGAGCAAGTTCTATTTCGAAGATACGGGCGTGATGAATTCGGCCTTCGGCTTCTTTTACGACGATTGGCCCGTCATGGCGGAAAACGCCATCTATCAGGAACTAAGAAGGCAAGGCTACGAAGTCTATGTCGGGGTCCTTGAGCACTTCGGGCTTAAGCCAGACGGCACAAGGGAACATAAGAACCTCGAAGTCGATTTCGTCACCTTGAAGGGAGAGAAGAAGCGCTACGTCCAGCTGGTAGCGGCCAAGAAGCGTTCCAAGACATTCGAAAGGAAGAGGAAAGCCCTTCTATCCATCCGCGATCAGAATCCCAAAACCATCGTGATGATGGATTCATTGAAGCCCCGGTATGACGAAGACGGGATCCTTTGCGTCGGTCTATGGGAATTCCTAATGGATCCGGAAGGCTTGGACATTTGAAGCTATCTATTTTGTTAACCCCATTAACAAGAGGTTTTCGCCGTACGCTCTAAGGAAATCCGGAGGGGCATTAACAAAAATTGAACGTTCATGTTCAAATTCCGTGAAAAATAACAGTTTTTGGCAATTCATTTCGCAAAAAGGTGACAATCACGATTTTGCGGAGTGAGAAATGGAGAAACTTAGTTTCTTTGCCCCTTTTGGATGGCCGCTATTCCGAAATTCCGTATCAAGATACATTTTTCCGTCATAGAAAACCCGGCCTGCCATTTTTCCTTGGCCTAAGGAATTTCGAGGAACTGAATGTAGACGCGGTTTTTGAACGTTGGAAAAGGAAGAAGCTTTGCTTCTTGGGCCAGGGCAGTCCGGAACGGGCGGCCCTCTAAACCCGCAATTGCCTTAGGGCAATAAACCTAATAGAATTTGGGGCGCATGTGGTACGACTACGTCTTTGTCTTCATTAGCCTCATCGTCATCATCCTTGCTTTGTTGCAAGGCGGTAAGTCCGAAGGGGCCTCGGGCGCCATCACCGGCGGCGGCCTGAACGTTTTCGCGAAAACCAAGGAAAGGGGTTCGGAGAAGGTCGTCTCCTATCTGACCTTCGCCTTCGCCATCCTCTGGCTCTTCTTCGCCATCCTCATCATGGTCTTATCCAGCGTCAGCGAAACGACCGACGAAGAGACGACCGAAGAAGCGGCCGCGGCCATCATGATCTTGGCCAACTACTTCATCTAAGCGATTGGGACTATTAGAAGCGGGCCTAGTGGCCCGCTTTCTTTATGTCCCCTCTAGGGGAGAGGGACTTATAAATGCTACCCTACTAAAGACATGCCCTACCTACCCATCAAGGAATACGTGGCTTTGAGGAAAGCCGAAATAAAAAGCGAGGTTTCTGTCCTCTCTAGGAAGCCCTCTTTCGCAATTGTCAAAGCCGGGCATGACGTCGGGTCCGATTCCTATGTCAAAGGCAAGGTCAAGGATGCCGAGGAAGTCGGCATCAAGGCCGTCGTCTATCAGTTCGATGAAGCGATTAGTGAAGACGCTTTGGCAATAGAAGTGAAGAAGATCGCTTCTTCTAATGAATACGACGGGATGATCGTCCAATTGCCTCTCCCGAAGCATATTGACGAGAAGAAGATCGTTTCCCTGGTCCCTATAGAAAAGGACATCGACGGCTTCCTGCCGGACTCGGGTTTCATTCCCTGCACCCCGAAGGGGATCGTCGATTATCTGGGGTATAACGGCTACGAATTCAAAGGGAAGAACGCGCTTGTAATCGGTCGGAGCATGATCGTCGGAAAGCCCTTGGCCAAGCTCTTGCTAAGTAAGGACATGAATGTCACCGTCATCCATAGCAAGACGACCAACGAAGACAAAGCCTTCTATATCAAGCACGCCGATCTCATCGCCGCGGCGACCGGGAAGCCGGGCCTGCTTGATTTCAGCTACGAATATAAGCCTGACGCCGTCATCGTCGATGTCGGCATCAGCCGGGTCGATGGGCATCTCCAGGGCGATGCCCTGCCGGGCCTGCCCGTCTTTTTCCAAACCCCGGTCCCCGGGGGAGTGGGCCTATTAACGAGACTGTCTTTGCTCAATAACGTAATGGAGGCATACCGCCATGGAATATAGCGTCACTAACGTCATCGTCTATGGACTAGAGAGGGCCGTGAAGGCCTCGGGGAATCCGATGAGGATCAAGATCGATACGAGCGAGCCGAACGACAAGGATTATTTAAGGGCCGTCAAGCTTGGCGAGACCAGAAACGGCCTCGGGCACGATAACTATCTAAAGGGCATTACCGTCCATATGGATATCGTCGCTCCCCTCTATTGGTGGAAAGAGGCCCAGCGCTACCACTGGTTCGACTTCGTTAGCAGCGAATCGACCATGCATTGCCTTCTTAAGTTCGATATACCTTCCCAATGCGTCCCGGAGACCGATCCCATCATCCTCAATAGGATGCAGGTCTTGGTTGACGAATATAACGCCATCTCCGACAAAAACCCCGAAGAGAAGAACGCCAAGTGGCGGATCCTCGTGGCCTCTCTACCTTCCGGCTTCTGCTTGGGGGCCACGATGGTCACCAACTACCAGCAACTCAAGACCATGTACATCCAGCGCAGAAAGCACCGCCTCAAGGAATGGCATCTGTTCTGCAAAGCCCTAGAGGCCATGCCGCGATTTCAGGAACTCACCGGCGTCGCCAAATTGGTAGGCTGAACTAATTTTATTGACAGGCCATTTAACCTTCGGGCTAAATGCTTTTTGTTGAGGCGCAAATAGAATGCGGCATCAGGCCCTGCCCGATACCGGCATTTGAGGCGCCTAGAAGGAAAGACCTATGAACGGAAAGAAGAACAGGCTTATCGCCCTTGGCCTTAGCGCCGTTTTGCTCATGGGCTCTGCCGCAGCGATAAGCGGGGGGGTCTATAGCCAAGGGCAATCCGATGAGATTGCCTTGAACCGCGAGGTAGCGACGCAGGGCTTAAAAGACGATACCGGCAAAGAAGTCGGGGCGATTATCCTCGAAGGAAGCCAAACCCAGACCACGTATCATCCCTACGAGGCATTCAATGCCAAGGGGCTCTACATCACTGTCTATTACGGAGATGGCACCAGAGCAACGATCGATCACGATTTCGTGACTTGGACGTTCAGCCCGAAGATCGCCCCGACGACGGGGAACCAAGAGGCCACATATAGGATCACCGCCAACTATTACGGGCAGAGCCACTCTCGTGATTGCGTCTTAGACCTCGTCGAGAACGCCACCTTGGATAGCAAAACGTTCGGCGGGTCGCCCGATGTCCTGGACTATTACATCGAAGATGCCTGGGACTACTCGGGCTTCTATGTGGATTTGGCTTATTCCGATGGCTATTCGACCAGGATAGAAAGCGATCTTCTGGACATAACCTACAGGGTTTACAGGGACAGCACTTGGACCGATGTCGCCTCCCCTTCCGCCGTCGGGATCGGCAACAACCAGTTGGTCTTTGCCTTTCTTTCCTATGGCGATCTCTCCTTTGACGCCCTCCATTTCCGCGTCAACATAACCGACCACACGACCTCGGTTTATAACTATGCGCCGGGAACAAGCACCGCCAAGCCCTTGTCCGGAACCTCGGCCGGGACCTTCGCCTATGGCGGCGTAGACTGGACCTATTTCACGACCGGAGGCTCGGTAACGGATTTCGCTAGCGGCAAAGGCATCGCCTTCGAGGGAAGCTGCACCGGCGTTACCCTCTTCTCGGAAGCCTTCATGTCTAACGGCGATACCCTCATAAGCCGCGTCACCGTCGGCGCCTTGACCTCGACTTCCAATAGCGGATACGTCTATTTCGGCGTTTACGTCAACGGAACGAGGCTCGGGAGCAGCCTCCAATTCATCACCGACGAATTGACCACATATGCTTTCGACCTCGATACCCCATGCTTCGGGAGCGTCGAAATAGTCTTCGGAAACGCAATACCCGGGGACGATCCCTTCTATCTCAATAGCATCGGGGTCACCGTCTCGACCGACGACACCGGGGACGAGATAGTCCCGGCCGTCCAGGCCTTAGAAGAGATCAAGACCTGCGAAGTGACTGCGGGTAGCAGCAGCTTCGCCACCTATCTCGATAACTACAAGACCGTGGTGGAGACCTATGAAAGCGAGCTCTCGGATATCCAGATCAGGGACTACGCCGACGGGGATACCGCCTATAGCGGGAACCGCACCCAATACGTGAACTTCATGGACAAGTACAACGCCTGCTACGAGAGGTATAACGATACCTCTTCCTCGTTGCTTTATATCGCCGGCGGGGGAGAGACGATGGTCGCCATCGCCGTGGCCGCCTTGGCAATCCTGCTTTCCGCCGGCGCATCCTACGTCATCATCAGGAAAAAGAGGGCGGCCTAATCCCAACATACTTATATGAATGAGCCCGGCCACGGGCTCTTTCTTATGCCGTCCGCCATTATGAAAGCGCTTTTTTAAAGGGACTTGCGGGTTTTGAAATAATTCGCTCAATCTTTATTCTATGACAGATGATCGGAAACAAAATCACTAGCGAAACCTAGGCT
Source organism: uncultured Staphylococcaceae bacterium (assembly GCA_964392865.1). Lineage (GTDB taxonomy): Bacteria > Bacillota_I > Bacilli_A > RFN20 > CAG-826 > UBA4951. Next base: position 1,969 of record CAYMRJ010000026.1, on the reverse strand, counting down.
GAACTAATTTTATTGACAGGCCAATTAGCCTTAGGGCTAAATGTTTCCGTTTGAGGCGTAGATAGAATGCGGCATCAGGCCCTGCCCGATACCCGCATTTGGCGTGCCTTTATAGAAGAAAGAAAAACCTATGAACGGAACGAAGAAATCACTTATCGCCCTAGGCCTAAGCGCCGTTTTGCTCATGGGCTCCGCCGCTGCGATAGGCGGGGGAGTCTACGATAAGGAAGAAGACCGGGCTTCTACCGTAGCCTTGGATGACGGAATCCCCGCCGAAGGGGTCGCGGGTACTATCAATGTGGTCGAAAATGTCACGGTGACCGGCTATATGACCAAGGTCACTTACTACTCCGATGAGGAATGGAGTATCGATGGCCTTGGCGTTGAAGTGATGTATAGCGATTCAACTTATGAAACGATCGACAACTCGCTTGTGACATGGAGATTCAATCCAGCTACGCCGGCGCTCTATCGTTCAACCAACCCCGACTTTCTTACGATCACCGCCTCCTATGGCGGCAAAAGCGGTTCCACGTATCTAGATAACCCTTGGATCTATGACGACAATCTGGTTTCCATTGAACTAATCGCCGATGACCCCGTAACGGAGTATTACCGGGACGAGGACTGGGATGAGTCCGGTTTTTATCTGAAACTGACGTACGATACCAATCTGACAAGGACGATCTATAGCGGGTTTGAACTTTCGTTTGAAAGTCCTAGTCCGAGTTACAATGGCTCTGGCACCTTCGTCACGACCGCCACAGCAAGCTATGCCGGTTTTACCGCTTCGGCGTCTTTTGCCATCACCGTCTACAACGAAGATTATCCTTATTGGTATTCCTACAAGCCGACGGAAAGCGATGCCCAGCCGGCCTCGGGAACCTCGTCCGGCAGCTTCGAATACGACGGTTTGACTTGGAATTATTTCACCGAAGGCGGTACCGTTTCGACTTTCGATAGCGAAAGGGGAATCACTTTCGGTACCAGGCAATCGCCATGCAGTACGGTCACTCTCTTTTCGGAAGCCTTCATGGGCGATGGCAGGACATTGATCAGCAGCATCACCGTCAACGCCGGAGCCTATTGGGATGGAGTTGGCGATCTCACAATAACCGTTTTGGTAAATGGAGTTCAAATCGGGCAAGGATTGCTTCGGGAAGAAAGCCAAGATTTTGTTTTCTCTGGCTTCAGCCAGTCCTATGGAAGCGTCGAAATCGTTTTGGACCAAAGCAACAATGTCCCTTCAGAGTTTTGGTGTCCTCTATACCTCGGAGGAATAGAAATTGGGGCGACAAGGGATACGACCGGCACCGCCATCGTTCCGGCTATTCAAGCCCTCGAGGAGATCAAGACCTGCGAAGTGACCGCCGGGAGCAGCAGCTTCGGCACCTATCTCGATAACTACAAGACCGTGGTCGAGACCTATGGAAGCGAGCTCTCCGATATCCAGATCAGGGACTATGCCGACGGGGATACCGGCTATAGCGGGAACCGCACCCGGTACGTGAACTTCATGGACAAGTACAACGCCTGCTACGAGAGGTATAACGACACCTCTTCCTCGTTGCTTTATATCGCCGGCGGGGGAGAGACGATGGCCGCCATCGCCGTGGCCGCCTTGGCAATCCTCCTTTCCGCCGGCGCGGCCTACGTCATAATCAGGAAAAAGAGAGCGGCCTAAGCCAACATCCACACACATGAATGAGCCCGGCGACGGGCTCTTTCTTATGCTGCCCGCCTTTATGAAAGCGCTTACTTTAAAACGGGAAACGGGTTTTTAAACAATTCGCTCAATCTTGTTATTGACGACTAACTTATTCCTTTGGCAATATTCGCCTTCGCGGGGATTGGGACGGCGCAGCAGCGCCGCCCCTTTCCTTCGCTAAACCGGTTCCAACTTGCCTATAAGGAGAGAAGAAACTATGAACGGAAAGAAAAGAACATTTATCGCCCTGGGCCTAAGCGC
>CAYMRJ010000025.1:0-7613 GCA_964392865.1 uncultured Staphylococcaceae bacterium | reverse complement strand
GGTCGCGTTCTTCTTCGGTGACGGTGCCAAGGCCGATATAGGGGTCGATATAGGCCCCGTCTTCGAGGCAGGTCGAAAGCCAAGAGGAGACGCTTCCTTCTTCGTCGGGGAAGTAAATGGATAGGGAGGTCGGGAAGAGGCCGGTCGACTCTTCGTCTATGGAAGCGAAATGGGAGAAAGCGCCTCCGTAGTTATCGAAGATATCTTGCTTGTAGATCCTCGAGCCGTCTCCTTCGATGTAGCGGTACTTTCCTTCTTCGGGAGCGCTCATCACGTTCTCGCTAAGGTATTCGAGGGTTTTGGTGATGTCTGTTTCCTGCCAATTGGCTTCGCGGATTTCCTGATCGGCGGAATTGGTCGCCGGGATATCGGGGAAGTCCGGCATCTCGTAGGAATAGGAGATGCGGAGGGCGTGGTCTCCGTAGACGATCCGGTAATCCTCGAGATAGTAATCGGAAATCGAGGCATAAAGGAGCATGTCGGTTCCCTCGACCGTTCTCGTCAGGAAGATCTCGAAGGTCGTATCGTCGGCCGAGAGGACTTGGTAATCGAAGGCATCCTCGACATCGGTTATGAGGGAAGATTGGATCCCTTTGAGGATATCGTAGGCGCGGCTCGGGATGGCCCTCAATAACTCTAGGCAAGAGGAGATATAGGGCTTCGCGAAGGTCCGGAATTGGGCTTCGGGGGATTCGAATGGATAGGAGAAGACTACGTATTCTCCGTCCACGAGGCGGCCTTCCTTGATGTAGCCGTCTTCGATGTAGGCGCTTTGGGCGCTAAGGGCCTCGCCGTTTTGGCTTTCGACATAGAGGCGCCTGGTGCCGCCGTCATAGGCCACGGTCGATTTGAAATCCTCGAACTCCAGGGTGCATTCGAAGGTCGCCGGCAGCAGGAACGAGGTGCTTTGGACGTAATTGGAGACGCTTCCGATGACTTCCATGGCGTCGGCCAGAAAGAGATTCCGGCCTTCGCTGCAGGAAGAAAGAACGAGTCCGATTGATAGCGGTAGTAGAAGGGCTTTCTTATTCATATCTGGCTCCAGGTCGAATCGAAGATCGGATAGTTCAACGAGGCCGAACCGTAGGAAAAGCTGCCGGTTTCCTCCATTGCCGAGCCGATCGAATAAGAGGAGATGAGGGAAACGCCCGTCCCAAGCGGTGCCTCGAAGACGTATTCGGATTCTCCGAGGTCGACGGTTAGGCCGGCGATCCCGTCAGAAGAAAAGACGGCCGTATCTTCCGATACCGTTTCCAGAAGGTATTCGGGGATTTCCAAAACCCTTTCGGCGAATTCGTCGTTCAGTTCTTCGTCTAGTGGAGAAGTACCATCGCAAGGCGTGATGGCGTAGCTTTTGTAGGCTTCGATTTCCGCGCTGAAGTCCTCGGTATTGGCCTGAACGGCGTCGATCACGCAGTAGCCGAGCTCCGAATCGAGGTAGAAATAGCGGAAGCTGTCGTAATAGAGGCTTCCGTCATCGCTTTCGTATCTTTCGCGGCGGTATTGCGAGGAAAAGGAAACGTCGAGCCTGATGGAGAGCCCGTCCTTTACGCCTTGGAAGATGTACTCGCTCGGGGGAGCGAAGGTATCTTCCTTATAGCCTTCCGCCATCTCCTCTAGGAGGGCGATCCCTTCCTCATACGTGAGTTCGGCCGTCCCGCATGAAGCTAGGCCGAGGGCGGTTAGCAAGATAGGGAAGTAGGCGTAGATGCGGGCTTTCATGGCAATTGAGAAGCTGCCCTTATGGGCGCAGCGCAAATATAGCATATCCATTAGGATAGGAAAGTGAATTTCCCCTTGTTTGGGGATGGCGATATGGATATAGTTTGGACGTTGCCGCCTCGGCGTCGGCCGTTTTTAAAGGGCAACGCCCGATACACCGGGAAACGTGTGTATCGGAAAGGAGATAGGAACATGCCAACGATCAACCAACTCGTCAGATCGGGCCGCAAGTCCGCCAAAGCCAAGAGCAAGAGCCCGGCTTTGGGGAAGCGCTACAACTCACTGACCAAGCGCGAAACGGCCCAGCCGAGCGCCCAGAAAAGGGGCGTCTGCACCCGTGTCGGCGTCATGACCCCGAAGAAGCCGAACTCGGCTCTTAGGAAGTACGCCCGTGTGCGCCTTAGCAACGGATACGAAGTCACCGCCTACATCGGCGGGGAAGGCCATAACCTCCAGGACCATAGCACCGTCATGATCCGCGGGGGCCGCGTCAAGGACCTTCCGGGCGTCCGCTACCACATCATCCGCGGGACGCTGGACTGCGCCGGCATCGAAGCCAGGCGCCAGGGCAGGAGCCTCTACGGCACCAAGAAGCCCAAGAACTAAGGAGGGAAAAGCAAATGTCGCGCAAAGGAAAGACCATCAAGCGGGACGTCCTGCCGGACCCCGTATACAACTCCAAGCTGGTGACCCGCCTCATCAACCGCGTCATGTACGACGGGAAGAGGGGCACGGCCCAGACCATCATCTACAAGGCCTTCAAGAAGATCGAAGAGAGGACCGAAAAGCCGGCCATCGACGTCTTCGCCACCGCCATCAACAACGTCATGCCGGAAGTCGAACTCAAGGTCCGCCGCATCGGGGCCGCCAACTACCAGGTCCCGGTCGAGGTTTCCCCCGAAAGGAAGCAGACCCTAGGCCTGCGCTGGCTCGTGACCTATTCGCGCCTTAGGAGCGAAAAGACCATGGAAGAGAAGCTGGCCGCCGAGATCATCGATGCCGCCAACGGCACCGGGGCTAGCGTCAAGCGCAAGGAAGAAGTCCACAAGATGGCCGAAGCCAACAAGGCCTACGCCCACTACCGCTGGTAAGGAGAGCATATGGCAGACGAAAAGACCCTCAAGAATACCGAGACCTTCGACCTACCCCATACCCGCAACATCGGGATCATGGCCCACATCGACGCCGGGAAGACCACGACCACCGAACGCATCCTCTATTACACCGGCCGCACCCACAAAATCGGCGAAGTCCACGAAGGGACCGCCGTCATGGACTGGATGGAAGAAGAGCAGGAACGCGGCATCACCATCACGAGTTCCGCCACCACCTGCTTCTGGAAGGGCAACCGCATCAACATCATCGACACTCCGGGGCACGTCGACTTCACCGTCGAAGTCGAGCGCTCCCTCCGCGTCCTTGACGGCGCCGTTACCGTCCTCGACTCCAAAAACGGCGTCGAGCCCCAGACCGAAACCGTCTGGCGCCAGGGCACCAAGTACAACGTCCCCCGCATCGTCTTCTGCAACAAGATGGACGCCATCGGGGCCGACTTCGACATGTGCCTCGAATCCCTGAAGGAAAAGCTGGCCGCCAACGCCCCGGCCGTCCAGTGCCCGATCGGGCGCGAGAGCGGCTTCAAAGGCGTCATCGACATCATCGAACGCAAGGCCTACGTCTATACCGACGACAAGTCGGAGATGCCCCCGGCCACCGAAGTCCCGGCCGAATACGCCGAGAAGGTCGAGAATTACAGGAACATCCTCCTCGAGAAGCTCGCCGATTACGACGAAGACCTCATGATGATGGTCTTAGACGGACAAGACGTCCCCGTCGACCTCATCAAGAAGACGATCCGCAAGGCCGTTCTCCAAGGCACCTTCTTCCCGGTTTTCTGCGGGACCGCCTACAAGAACAAGGGCGTCCAGCCCCTTCTCGACGGCGTCATCGACTATCTCCCGAGCCCCCTCGACATCCCGGGGCAGAAGGGCGAACTCAAGGGCGAAGAATACACCACCACCCCCGATGACAAGGCTCCCTTCGTCGGCTTGGCCTTCAAGATCGCGACCGATCCCTTCATCGGGCGTCTGGCCTATGTCCGCGTCTACCAGGGCGTCCTGAAGTCCGGTAGCTACGTTCTGAATAGCAGCAACGGGAACCAGGAGCGCATTGCCCGCTTGGTCTTGATGCACGCCAACCACAGGCAAGAGGTCGAAAGCCTCAAGGCCGGGGAAATCGGCGCTGTCGTGGGTCTCAAGACCTCGACGACCGGCGATACTCTCACCGATCCTAGTTGCCCCGTTGTCCTCGAAAACCTCGTCTTCCCGGAACCGGTTTTGGAAGAAGCCGTCGAGCCGAAGACCAAGGCCGACCAGGAAAAGATGGGCGTCGCCCTCCAGAAGCTGGCCGAAGAAGACCCGACCTTCCGCGTCCATACCGATGCCGAAACCGGGCAGACCCTCATCGCCGGCGTCGGCGAATTGCAGCTTGACGTTCTAGTCGAGCGCATGCGCCGCGAATTCGGCGTCGAAGTCAATGTCGGCGCCCCGCAGGTCAACTACCGCGAAACGATCAAGAAGACCGGGGAAGCCCAGGGACGCTACGTCAAGCAGACCGGCGGCCACGGCCAATACGGCGACGTCTGGATCCGCTTCGAACCCAACCCCGGCAAGGGCTTCGAGTTCGTCGATGCCATCGTCGGCGGCGTCGTTCCGAAGGAATTCATCAAGCCGACCCAGATGGGCCTCGAAGAAGCCCTCGGGCGCGGCATCATCGCCGGCTATCCGGTCATCGACATCAAGGCGACCCTCTTCGACGGGTCCTACCACGACGTCGACTCTTCGGAAGCCGCCTACAAGATCGCCGCTTCCTTGGCCCTCAAGAACGCGGCCTCGAAGTGCGATCCCGTCCTTCTCGAGCCGATCATGAAAGTCGAGGTCACCGTTCCCGAACAGTATTACGGCGACGTCATCGGCGACATCAGCCGCAGGAGGGGACAGCTCACCGGCGAAACCCAAAGGGGCAACGCCAAGCAGGTCGATGCCGAAGTGCCTCTGGCCGAGATGTTCGGCTACGTCACCGACCTCCGCTCCCTGACCCAAGGGCGCGGCAACTTCACGATGAGCTTCGACCACTACGGGGAATGCCCCCGCTTCGTGGCCGACGCCGTCATCAAGAAGTCCTCGATGGGCAAATAGCCTTCCTTACTTTGTAAGATTGCGCTTAGGCCCCCGATGCACTAAGATTGTCTGGCATTTGCTAGGTTAGCCACCATTTCGGAGGAGAAAAAGAAAATGGCAAAAGAGAAATTTAACCCCGACCGCGCCCACGTAAACGTCGGGACGACCGGCCACGTCGACCACGGCAAGACGACCCTCACCAGCGCCATCACCCACGTGTTGGCCATGAAGGGCCTCGCCAAGGACATGGCCTACGATAAGATCGACGCCACGCCGGAAGAAAAGGCCCGCGGCATCACGATCAACACCGCCCACATCGAATACGAAACCGACAAGAGGCACTATGCCCACGTCGACTGCCCGGGGCACGCCGACTACGTCAAGAACATGATCACCGGTGCCGCCCAGATGGACGGGGCCGTCCTCGTCGTCAGCGCCGCCGACGGCGTCATGCCGCAGACCCGCGAGCACGTCTTGCTTGCCCGCCAGGTCGGCGTTCCTTACATCATCGTCTACCTCAACAAGACCGACATGGTCGACGATCCCGAGCTCATCGACATCGTCGAAATGGACGTCCGCGACCTTCTCTCGAAGTACGAATTCCCCGGGGATGAAGTCCCCGTCGTCCGCGGCTCCGCCAAGCTCGCCATGGAAGCCACTAGCATCGACGATGCCGCCTGCAAGAGCATCCTCGAGCTCCTCGACGCCCTCGATTCCTACATCCCGGATCCGGCCCGCGACAACGACAAGCCGTTCCTCATGCCGATCGAAGACGTCATGACCATCTCCGGCCGCGGCACCGTCGTCACCGGCCGTGTCGAACGCGGCACCGCCAAGCTGAACGACGAAGTCGAAATCGTCGGCATCAAGGCCACCCAGAAGAGCGTCATCACCGGCCTCGAAATGTTCCGCAAGACCCTCGACTTCGTTGAGGGCGGCGATAACGCCGGCGTCCTTCTCCGCGGCATCAACCGCGACCAGGTCGAACGCGGCCAGGTCCTTGCTAAGCCGGGCTCCATCGTCCCGCACGATAAGTTCACCGCCACCGTCTACGTCCTCACCAAGGAAGAAGGCGGCCGCCACACTGCTTTCCTTAACGGCTACCGTCCGCAGTTCTTCTTCAGGACCACCGATATCACCGGCACCATCAGCCTTCCCAGCGGGACCGACATGGTCATGCCGGGCGACCACGTCACCCTCACGGTCGAGCTCATCCACCCGGTCGCTCTCGAAAAGGGCACCAAGTTCTCGATCCGCGAAGGCGGCAAGACCGTCGGCGCCGGGACCGTTGCCGAAATCATCAAGTAAGGCAATAAACCCTTAACAAGAAAGGCCTAGGTTACTAGGCCTTTTTTCATGCTGACATTGTTAAGGAGGGTTGTTATATTCTTTTCCTATGGAAAACGAAACAAACAACCGCATCGTGCCGGCCGGATTCGGCCGCCGGACGATGGCTTTCATTCTCGACTTCCTCATAGTCTTCCTCGCCTCGATGATCCTTTGGAACACCGTCGGGAGTTCCAGTTTGATGGAGGCCTTCGGGACGGTCGAGAAGCTGACCGAACTATATGAGTACGCCGAAGATTCGGGCCTATTCGAAATCACCTACGACGACGATGGCCAATACTCCTCGATGGCCGTCCATAGCTACGTGGCCGGGAAGGAAGATAGCGACGGGAACATCCAAGGCGAGGGCGACGGCCAATACGGCTATGAGCTATATCTGGCCGAGAGCTTCTACGGCTTCACCGAGTTCCTCTCTAGCGATAGCAGGGTAGATGCCGAAGTGACGGTCGATGACGTCACTTACGCCAAAGAGGACTACTACACCGGGCTTACCTTCGGTGTCAGTTATCTCGGTCTCCCTGATCCCGATACGGTCACCGATACGTCCGTCGAGACGAACATCAGCGATAGCGAGAACTACTTCAAATGGTCTCTCGATGAAGACGGGAACATCGATACCGCGGCCTGCCCGGTCGCCACGGATGCGGCCCTGGCCCTCATCAACGATACGAGTTCCAGTTCGAGGAGCGAAACGCTTACCAACATGCGCTACGTCTTCCTCGATAGCGATTCTTCTAGCGGCGTCTATCTCGAGGTCGTCAATACCGTCTTGGCCCAGGAATTCTATACGGAGCGCTATGACGGCTGGCTCTTCGATAGCTGGGCGGCCCTTGCCGTCTTCTATCTGCCCCTTGCCTTCATCTGGTTCTTCGTCATCCCCTTGATCTTCCCGGACGGGCAGACCCTGGGGAAGAAGCTGCTCGGCGTCGCCGTGGTCAGAAGCGATGGCTACGCGCTTACTTGGGGGCGGCATATATTGCACCCCTTGTTCATCTTCATCATCGTGGCCAGCGCCAGCGCCATCCCCTTCAATCTGCTTAGCCAGTACATCTCCCTATTGATGTTCATGATCCTCGCGGTCATCGACTACATGTTCGCGCTTTTAGGGAAAGGGAAGAACATGACCCTCACCGACCGTCTCTCGAAGACGATGGTCATCGATGCCAAGTCCTCCCTCTGGTTCGCCAATAAGGAAGCCGAGGAAGAGTACGAAGAGAGCCACTCGACCTTGCGTCCCAAGAGCGCCTTCTTCAGCGAAGAGCAGAAGGCCGAAAACGCCAGGATCGCCCTAGAAGATTCCATCCTCGATCTCTCGACCATCGATAGGCATAGGAAGGAAGCGGAGGCCATCACCTCCTTCGACGA
>CAYMRJ010000024.1:6126-8064 GCA_964392865.1 uncultured Staphylococcaceae bacterium | reverse complement strand
ACATCTTCTTGATGTAGAGGTCGGGGCAGAAGGCCCCTTCGCCGTCTCTGGAGACCCGGTTATCGAGGTCTTTGACGTCGAGGAGCATCTGCATGAGGTTCCCGCCCAAGGTGATGAGGGGAAGGGCGGTGCCGACTTTCCCATCTTTGATGAGGTAGCCGCTGGCCTGGCAGGAGAAGTCGCCGCTCGTCTCGTTCATCCCGGTTCCCAAGCCTTCGACGTTGGTGATATAGACCCCCTTCTTGATCTTGGAGATCATCTCGTCGAAGGATTTCTTTCCGGGCTTTAGGAAGAGGTTTCCCGAAGGGGAGACGCTGAACTTCCCGGTCCCGTAGGAGCCGTTTCCGGTCGATTCGACCCCGAAGCGCTTGGCCGTCGCCCGATTGTGGAGATAGGTCGTAAGGACCCCTTTCTTCACGATGTCCTTGGTTTTGGCCGGAACGCCTTCGTCATCGAAGTAGTAATAGTTCGAAGTCCTCTCCAAGGGCTTTTCGGAGATAGTTACTTTGGTCGAGGCGACCTGGGCATCGATCTTGTCGAGAAGGAAGGTCGTCTTCTTTTCGACTTCCTCGGCGCTTGCGGCCCCGACGAAGACGGGGATGAGAGATGCGACGACCGAGTTCTTCAAAACGGTCGGGTAGTGGCCCGATTTGATGCCCGTGCCCCCGAAGCGGGCGAGGGTATCTTCCAAGGCTTCTTGGTAGAGGCCTTCCAGATCAAGGGAAGGGAAGTCGTTGGCAAACCTAAGGGCGAGGCCGTTTTTCACTTCGTTCCCTTCTTTGGCGGGGACGGAAGCGATGGCGTAGCAATACTGGCTCTTGTCCTTGAGCTTCAAGCCGTAGCTATTGAGGAAGACCGATTCGCTTTTGGCTTCGCGGTATTCGACTTCGACCGTCGGCAAAATCCTGGAGTCGGCGGCGATGAGCCTTTCGGCGATGTCCTTGATGGCGGCGATCTTTTCCTTCATCGGGACGTCGGGCTTATTGGCCGGAGCCTTCTTCTGCTTGTACTTCTCGGCGCCGGGGAAGAGGCCGATATCGGAAGTTTCTTCCTTGTATTTGGCGGCTTCCTTGAGCCCGTTCACGATCTCCGGGAAATCGGCCGGAGCGAATTTCTCGGTCCCGTAGAAGGCCAGCTTGCCATCGACGATGGCGGCCGCGGTAAGCGAGGCCGATTGCTTGGCCTTATAGCTTTCGACGTCGCCTTGGAAATAGGAGAAGGAGACGGATTCGCTTTGCCTTACGGCAATCTGGAGTTCGGCGATCCCTTCTTGCTTGGCTAGTTCGAAGAGCTTCTTGTAATTGGTTTTCATAGTTTGGTCCCTCCCCTACCTCCGACGGTGATGGAGGATAGCCTGATGGTCGGCTGGCCGACGTTTACGGGGACCATGCCGCTGCTGGAGCCGCACATGCCGCCTCCGAGATCAAGGTCATCCCCGACCCTATCGATGCTCATGAGGACTTCCTTCCCGGAGCCGATCAAGGTGCAGCCTTTCAAAGGCTCGGCGATCTCGCCGTCCCTTATGGCGTAGGCTTCGTCGGCCGAGAAGTTGAATTCCCCGGTCGTCGGGTTGACGGAGCCGCCTCCGAAGCCGACGACGTAGATGCCTAGCTTCGTATCGGCGATGATGTCTTCCTTCTTGTCTTTGCCGGGGAGGATGAAGGTATTGTTCATCCTCGTGGTCGGCTCGAACTTGTAGCTTTGCCGACGGCAGGTTCCATTCGGTTCCATGCCTAGCCTTCTTCCCGAAAGGCGATCGATGAGATAGCCGGTGCAGATCCCGTCTTTGATGAGTTCGTTCCTCCCGGTCTTGATGCCTTCGGTATCGATGCTCGTGGTTCCCCATTCGTAGGGAAGGGTTCCATCGTCGACGGCCGAGACGATGGGGGAAGCGATCTGCTCCCCGATGCAGCCGCTGAAGACGGAAAGGTTCCGGCT
>CAYMRJ010000024.1:0-6026 GCA_964392865.1 uncultured Staphylococcaceae bacterium | reverse complement strand
TCTTGCGACGGCGACGATGATGTAGCGGCCCCTTTCCTCTTCGGCCTTGTAGCAATAGGCCGTTTCGCCCTCGGCGACGTAGAGTTCTATCAGTTTCCTATTTTCGAGGTAGCGTCCCTTGACGGAGATGATCCTGGGATCCACTCCGTAGGCGGCATCGCTTCCTTTCTTGAGGAGGGCGATCTTGTCCTCGGTCGCGACGTCTTCGAGGTGGTCGCTTATCTTGTTTATTTCCTTGTACTTGCCCTTCTTGATTTCGGTGACGGAAATCTTCCTTTCGTCCTCGTAGCGGGCCGCGAGGGTCTCGGCCAGTTTCTTTAGTCCCTTGGCGCTTAGGTCGTTGGTCGATCCGTAGACGCTCGAGATGCCTTTTAGGATCCTGATCCCGGCCCCGTAGGCGTGGCCGCGGTTGATGCCTTCGACCTTGCCGTTTTCCAGAGCAAGGGAGGAAGAGCGTTCTTCTTCGAGATAGATTTCGGCATAGTCCCCGCCGGTCGACAAAGCGGCGTTCAAGACTTCCAATGCCAGTTTCCTGCTTATCATTTTCTTTGCCTTTCCACGCGCGATTGTATCGCTGGGTTAGCCTTATTTCACTTCTTTTGATGGGGCCTCGTTGCTAGAGTTAAACCATGGAAATCACCAAGGCCTTGAAAGAGGTCTACCAAGCCTACGAAGGGAAGAAGGTTGCTCTTTCCAAAGAAGAGATCGCGTACGCTCTCGGGCGCGATAGCGTCCGCGGGAAGCTCATCGGCTTTTTGACCAGGGACTACTACAAAAGGAAGAAGCTATTGCTGGAAGGCCACGCCGTCCTCGGCTATGCCTTCAAGGCCTATAGCCAAAACGAAAAAGCTGCGTATTCGAGGCTTTGGATTTTGTATTCTCCAGTCGCCGAATTCAGCGCAAAACCCGGCCTTTACGGCGAAATCGCCGCGAAATTATCGGATTTGGAAACCGACAAAAAGGCCGATAAGAAGACGCGTTTGTTTCTAACTGCCTTGAAAGAACCTTATGCCGATGCCAAAGCGATGGAAGTGCCGACGGAATATACGGATGGCAAACTCGTATATCTCTATATCATCGACTATGAGAAGGTCCGCTATCCGGAGATGAGGCTCGGCTATAACTTCTTTGTCTCGGAGCCTTTGATCAGCAAAGAGCTGCTCATCATGGCGCCCCGCTTCATACCGCTTGATGTCTATAAGGAATATGCCTTAGGAGGATTGATCGATGGCTAAGCTAAAGTACTTGGGACATGCATCCGTGAGGATTATCAGCAACGAAGGGAAAGTCCTCTACATCGATCCCTATGCCGGGAAAGACTACAAGGCCCCCTGCGACCTCTGCCTCATCACCCATGAGCATTACGACCACAATGCCATCCACTTGCTGACCCCGGGGGAGAGGATGGTCACTCTTAGAAGCCGCGACATGCTCAAGGACGGCGTCTACTTCGACTACGAAGCCTTTGGCTTCAAGGTCGAGGCAGTTCCTGCTTATAACGAGAAGCACAACAGGAACGAATGCGTCGGCTATCTCATCGAGGTCGACGGCGTCCTCCTCTACCACGCCGGCGATACCGGCCTCATCGAGGAGTTCAGGGAACTCGAGGGGAAGAAGATCGATTATGCTTTGCTCCCGATAGACGGGATCTACACGATGACGCCGGAAGAGGCGACGAAGGCGGCCGACGAATACATCAAGCCCAAGCACCTGATCCCCATCCACATGAAGCCCGGCGTCCTTTGGGACTACCACCAGGATATGAAAGTCACCTCTGAGAAGGCGATGTTCGTCAAACCCGGAGACGAGATCGTTTTGGAGTAGTTTCAAAAAGCTTTGTTAGTAACGAGAAAAATAGATTTCATCGAACTTTTTGGAAAATTTTTCTCCTTCATCGCTTCTAGGCGATGTACTATATAGGCAGGTGTCCCTCCTTGACTCTGTGTGCCCCGAAAGGGGTTGACCGCGACAGGGGACGCCTTTTCTTATTAGTTAGGGCATTCGCCCTTCTTTTGTTAAAAACGAGGTTAGCTCAAAACTCTTGTTACTAACAAAGAAAATAAGATTTTATCGAAACTTTTTGATAATTTTGCCTCTTCCATATAGTTTTTGATGTTGTACTGTTACGATGCGTTCCCGGTTAAGATGCGTCCTCCGAAAGGGGTTGATCGCGCGAGGGGAGCGCTTTTTTGATGCTTTTCAGACTGCATGAAGACAATCTGCTAATCCCTATATAAGTCTCCATCAGAATTTTCTATACAAAAACTCTTGTTAGTAACAAGTAAATTAAGCATTCATCGAATGTTTTCTCTAATTTGCCTCTTCCATAAGGGGCTGGTTGGTGTAATATAAGGGTGCGTCCCCGTAGACCTTGTGTCCCTCGAAAGAGGTTGAACGCGCATGGGGGACGCCTTTTTGTTTTTTTGGCAGCGAAGAGATAAATCAAATAGACGTTCGTCCAAGTCGGAACTATGGCCCCTGGCCGGGTTTTGTCGGGCTCTCCGCTTTTGGACAAAACGACGGTCCCAAAACGGCTTCGATCTTTTTGGGTATGTCCGCTTTCGATAGAAGATAGTCAATGTAAACTTCGTCTTCTTCGGACATCTCGAGATCGTCGAACGGTTCTTTCTTGAAGAATTTCTTCGGACGCAAAATCAGGTTGTTCCTCAAGTAAGAAGGCCTGGGATCGCTGGACTTCGGATTGTGCTTCAAACGGTAATTCGGGTGATTGCCGCCCCTTTTGGGGCTATGCGTAATGACGAAGGCGAAATAATAGTCGCCCACTTCGCCAACGATGTAGGCGGGGTGGAACATGATGACGCCTCTGACGTTTGTCCGAAAACCGCGAAAGTGCCGCTTCTCCCGCGTATATAAAATCATGCTTACCTCCTTTCTAGCGGCCGATCCTTCTCCTTCGCCCAAGAAGAAGGGGAGCCCCCACTAATAAGTAGGGGCGAAATCGCGGTTTGGTCCCTCGAAAACGCTTTTTCCCATAGGAAAGCTTCAAATGACCCAGGTCCGAAAGTCTTTGCGCTTACGCCCGAGCGCGGGTATATTTACCCCGCACTCTCTTTGCGAGATAGATTCCGCAAGGCGAAAGGAGTAAGAACATGAAAGAGAACATCCATCCCGATTACCAGCGCTGCAAGGTGACCTGCGTCTCCTGCGGGAATACCTTCGAGACCGGCTCGGTCCTCAAGGAAATCAAGGTCGATACCTGCAGCAACTGCCATCCCTTCTACACCGGGAAGCAGCGCTTCGTGGCCGCCGACGGACGCATCGACCGCTTCAACAAGAAGCTGGCCAAGGCCGAAGGCAATGCCAAAAAGTAACCAATCGGTTTAAACTAAAGGCCGCTAAGAGCGGCCCTTTGTTTTATATGAGCAAGAAGAGATTCTACGTCACTACCCCCATCTACTATCCTAGCGCCAAGCCCCACTTGGGCCACGCCTATTGCTCGACCCTCGCAGACGTCGTCGCCAGGGGCAAAAGGATGCGCGGCTTCGAAGTATTCTTCCTGACCGGATTAGATGAGCACGGGGAGAAGATCGAGGAAAACGCCCTGGCCAAAGGGGTGACTCCCCAGGAGTTCGTCGACGGGGTCGCCGAGACCTTCCTTTCCCTTTGGGAAAAGCTGGAACTCTCCAATGACGATTTCATCCGCACGACCCAACCGAGGCACATAAAGGCCGTCCAGGATATCTTCTCGACCTTCGTCGAAAACAAAGACGTCTATCTCGGATCCTACAAGGGCTGGTACTGCGTCCATGAGGAATCCTACTGGACCGAGACCCAGGTCGGGCCGGAGCATCTATGCCCCGAATGCGGGCGCCCCGTTTCCGAAAAGGAAGAAGAAGCCTACTTCTTCGACTGCGGGAAATACGTAGAGAAGCTTCTTGGCTATTACGACACCAACCCGGAATTCATCACCCCCGTCGGGCGGAAGACCGAGATGGTCAACAACTTCATCAAGCCGGGCTTGAACAACCTCTGCGTGACCCGCACGACCTTCGATTGGGGCGTCCCCATCAAGGAGAAGGAAGGGCACGTCATCTATGTCTGGCTCGACGCCCTTACCAACTACATAAGCGCCCTCGGGTATGGTCAGGAAGAGCATCCCCTTCTCGATAAATTCTGGGGAGAAGACTCCGAGATCGTCCATATCGTCGGGGCCGACATCACCCGCTTCCATACCATCTATTGGCCGATGTTCCTCGAGGCCCTGGGCCTTAGGAAGCCCGATAGGGTCTTCGTCCACGGCCTCATGATGATGAAGGACGGGAAGATGAGCAAATCGAAGGGGAACGTCGTCTACGTCGAGCCTTTGATCGAAAGGTACGGGGTCGATGCGGTGCGCTATTACCTGACGAGGGAAATCGTCTTCGGGATGGACGGGAGCTTTACTCCCGAGCAGTTCGTCGAAAGGATCAACAATGACCTCGCCAACGACTTCGGGAATCTGCTTAACCGCACCTTGGGGATGATGGGCAAGTACTGCGACGGGGTCATCCCGCACCGCAGCGAAGAAGCCCTCGATGAACTCGATAAGGCTTTGATCGAAAAGGCCAAGGAAACGATCGCCATCTACGAAAAGGATAGCGATGCCCTAATGGTTACCGAGGCCTATGCCGCCGTCGGGGAACTCATCGCCTCTGCCAACAAATACATCCAAGACAAAGCCCCTTGGGTTTTGGCCAAGGAGGAAGGCAAGAAAGCCTCTTTGGACAACGCCATGAATTTGCTAGCCTCCGTCATCTTCCTTTCCGGGATGCTTTATTCGCCGATTTTGGTCAAGAAGAGCAAGGAGCTCTTCGACCAGTTGGGGATCAAGGAAGAACTAAGGACCTATGAGGCAGCCACGAGCCTAATTAGCCTCGAAGGCACCGCAACCCACAAGGGGGAGCCGCTCTTCCCGCGCCTTGACGCCAATGAAGAGACCGAGTTCATAAAAGAACTCATGGCCGCCCCGAAGGAAAAGGCCGCGGCCTGATGCCGAGATTCGCCCCCTTTAATCTAATAGGGAACTGCATCGACGTTTCCTATGAAGGAAAGGGGGTTTTCAAATCGGGCAACAAGACGGTCTTCGTCGACGGTCTATTGCCCGGCGAAGAAGCGACCGTCGAAGTAAGCTATAGCCGCAACGGCACGATGTTCGGCCGCATCAAAGAGATAACGAAGCCATCCCCTTATAGGATCAAGCCCAAATGCCCCCACTTCCTTAGGTGCGGGGGCTGCTCCTTCCAGAACCTCGACTATCAGGAAGAACTGCGCCTCAAAAGCAAGATCGTCCATGACCAGTTGAAGAAGCTGGCCGATATCGATTTCCCGGTTTCCCCATGCGTAGGGCTAGAGAATCCGGAAGGCTATAGGAACAAGATCCAACTGGTCATCGGGGACTACAAAGGCAAGGCGGCCGCCGGCTTCTATGCCCCTTATAGCCATCGCCTTATCCCTATCGAGAAGTGCCTTAATGACGATCCCATCAGCCATGCGATCGCCAAGGACTTCGTCGCTTTGCTGAATGAACTCGGAATCCGTCCCTATGACGAAGACAAGGGGACGGGGGATATCCGCCACCTCATCATCAGGACGAGCTATCACTTCGGAGATGTTCTTCTAGGCATCGTTACCAAGAAGGATGCCTTCCCGAAGATGAAGGCTTTGGTCGAGGCCATCACCAAGAAGCATCCGGAAATAAAGACCGTCGTCCAAAGCATCAATTCCCGGAAGACCAACGTCATCTTGGGGGATAAGACCAAGGTCTTATACGGAAACGGCTACATCGTCGATAAGCTAGGGGGAATAAGCTTCCGCATCGCCCTCAATTCCTTCTTCCAGACCAACGTCCAGACGGCGGAGAACCTTTTCTCCTATATCAAAGAGAATGCCGATATAAGGGAAGATGACGTCCTCCTCGATGCCTATTCGGGCATTGGGACGATCGGCCTCATCCTTTCATCCAAAGCCAAGGAAGTCATCGCGGTAGAGGAAGTGAAGGAGGCCGTAAGGGACGCGAGGCGCTCGTC
>CAYMRJ010000023.1:0-8846 GCA_964392865.1 uncultured Staphylococcaceae bacterium | reverse complement strand
AAGCCCATCAAGGAAGCCTATCCTTCATTCGTAGAGGCTTACGAAAACCTCCTGACCTTTGGTCAGCTATTCAAATAAAGGTTATTTATTCCTTTATGGATATGAAGAGGCGGTAGTCGCCTTTCCTTATGGCCTCATCCAACTTGTCCAAATCACTTATCTTTCCTAAGCGCGTATAGGAATAGACGGTATCGAAGCTCTTGTAGAAGATGACGAGGCAACTGTCCTCGTAAAGCATGACGTCGCCTTTTTCGATATGGCCAACCCTTTCGGCCTTTATGGGGAAGGAGGCATCGAAATAGCGGTAGATCTCGTTTCCGTTAAGAGGCGCCATCGTTACGGGATAAGAAGCCGCGAGGACGGCCCTCGAAGAGGGGCAGTCGAGGAAGGAGGCTTCTAGTTCTATATCGCCGATGGAGATGGAGGCCTTTATTTCATTCATGAGGCTATTTTAGGAAAGGCTCAGGAACTAAGTAAACGGAACGCCCTTCGGCAAGTTGAACGAAAACCCCGATGGGCATTAGAATAGCCGGGAGAAAAAAGGGTTTATGGGACGTAAGAAGATCGCACTCGCTTTGATTGCCTCCTCATTGGCCCTTTCTTTATCGTCTTGCTCCTACCAGATAACGAGAGGCAAGCCCGAGGCCTCGGTCCCCGTCGACGTCTTGGCCGTCGACGAAGACGACGTCGAGATCTCGGCCGAGGAGGCCATCGAGCAGCTAAGGACTTTCGATGACGAGGCCGCTTTGGAGTGGGCGATGGATTACCAATCCCTCGAAATTGATGCCAAGCAGATAAACGAGATCGAAAAGGCCTATTACGAAATCGAAACCTATTCCGACGACTATTACGTCTACGACTACGCCATGCAGAGCAATGCCGGCGTCCCCATCGTCCTTTACGACCTCATCCTCAAATCGGGCGAGGATCTCTACACCGTCTACCTCCAGGTCTCGTATCTGGTCGAATACAGCATGGAAGTTGAAACCGAGCATGTCGTCACGACGGTCGAGACCCTGCTTAGCCAATATTGCTACAACGCCTTCTCGCAATATAACTGCCTCTTCCCCTTCGAAGACATCCCCGACGTCACCTACTACTCCAATAGCGGCACGAACATCAAGATCAGAAGCGACTTCGAAGACTTCGAACGAGACGGGGTGACTTACGATGGCTACCAGGCCATCTTGATCAACCAGTACGGCTTCGTCCTCGGTTATCAGCACGAAGTCACCGATTCCGAAGGCAACGAGTATCAGGCCAGCGCTTCCATTACCGTCGATGCCGAAATCGAGCGGAGGACCTGGGACGACATCGGAGGCCTCGGCATCGATCTCGGAAGCTTCGGCATCGATCTCGGCTCCTTGCTCTGATAAAAGGCTTTTGATGAGGCTCCGCGTAGGCGGAGCTTTTTGGTTCATCGGATATTGCCCATATGACAGAATTAATACGCAAAAACAGTTAGGTAACCGGAAAAGCGTAACAAATAATGAAGATGATCGAACGCCCTTTATATCTGAAAAGACTCGTTTCTTTGATGGACACCGGAGTGGTCAAGGTCATCGGCGGGCTCCGCGGCGTTGGCAAGACCCACCTCCTTTTCCACGACTTCCGCGGCTACCTGCTTTCGAAGGGAGTCAAGGAAAGCCAGATCATCGCCATCCGGTTAGAAGAAAAGGAACATAGAAGGCTACGGGACGTCGACTGCCTTTATGAGTACATAACCTCCCGCCTATCGAAGGACGAGATGAACTATGTCTTCATCGACGAGGCCGGCCTCGCCATTTCGAAGAAGGAAGCGAAAGACGAAAGGGCCTTCATCGGTCTATACGCGGTCCTGAATTCCCTTTTGGGTTTTCAAAACGTCGATACCTACATTACGACCAGCAACGCCCGCTTCCTCTACGAAGACGTCAGGACCGAATTCCGGGGAAGGAGCATGGGGATAAGGATCCCTCCGCTTTCCTTTTCGGAATTCATGAATGTCTACCGAGGAAGCGAAAGCGCCGGCTTTGAGGAATACCTGAAATACGGAGGCATGCCTTATGCCGTAGGCCTAAATAGCCCCGAAGAGAAAGAGGAATATCTCAAAAGCCTTATCGAAGACGTCTACATTCCGGATCTATCGAAAAGGCATGAACTAAGAAGCGGCAATTCCCTCGCTCCGCTGATGGAAGAGCTGGCCTCTTCCGTCGGCACGCTCACCGTGCCGAGGAAGCTTTCAAACGATCTTCGCTCACGCGGCTTCAAAGCCGCTGACAAGACCGTCGATGGATACCTCGGCTACCTGGAGAACGCCTTTCTCATTTCGAAAGCCAGTCATAAGAACCTCAAATGGAATAGATGCGTGGAATCCGGGAAGAAATACTATATCGAGGACCTCGGGCTTTTGAATGCCTTGCTCGGATTCGAAGCGCAAAACCAAAACGCTTTGATGGAAAACGCCGTCTATAACGAAATGAAGGCCCGCCGCTACGCTGTCGATATCGGCTTCGTCCAAAAGAGAGAATGGCAAGACGGCAGATTGCTATCGGTCAGAAAGGACATCGGCTTCGTCTGCGAAGGGTTCAGCGGACGCGTTTACGTGCGTCTGGCCGAAAGCCTTCAGGATAGGGATGACGAGGAACGGGAAAAGGCTTTGTATCGCCTAATCGGCGATTCTTTCCCGAAAATCATATTGAGCAAGTACCCCTGCTACGGCGGTTACGACACGGAAGGAAACATCGTCATCAACATCGCCGATTTCCTTCTAGGCAGAAAACGCTAAGCTGAGTTAGGCCTCTGATTAATCGCCAAGCGGTGCTTGGCGCACTCTTTCTTTAAAAAGTAATGATTGACTTTTCTAACGTTCCCACTAAATTCCATACATGGTTGGAACTACGGCGCTCCTGATATCGCTCCTCTCGGCATCCGGCGCCGCCGGCTGCGGGCCGGCCCCGGCCGAGGAGCCAGAGAAACACATCGTCTTCGAAACGGATCCCGTTTTGATGGCGGAAGGTTCTTCCGAGAGCTACGAAGTCGAAACCGACGGGCTAGAGATCCGCATCTTCTTGGACGGGGGATATGGAATTGCCGATTTTTCCGATGACGAACCAGCCCAGGACGCTCCCTTGGAAGAAGCGCAGGAATGGCTTGCCGAAAAGAGGAAATTGGTCTCGGCCAAAAACCTCGAATACAATCTGGCGGCCATCGAGGAAATCGAAGAGGCCACCGGGCTAAAAGGCTTAGAGCCTGATAAGCACGTGCCCTATGTCACATACGAACTCGATTCCGAAGAAGAGCTGACGGCGGACGTTTTATCCGAACTCGAAGACGTCCTTAACGACGATAAGTTCGCCATAGATCAGATTTATGTTACGGAGATCGCCGAAGCCATTCCCCAGGGATCGCTTTCCGAAACCTTCGAGAAGGTCGATGTCGCCGATATGGTCCAATCCCGCGAATATACGGGAAACGCAATACGTTTCGGCATTGTCGACGTAGCGTCCTAGATGTCGATTCGTATAGCGGGACCTCCGAATCGGACAACGACTATTACGGCAGGACGATCTACATCAAAGACGGGGAAACGACAAAAGACGAACACGCCGATCAAGTCGCAATGATCGCTGTCGGCAATAACGGCATTGCCCCCGGGACGAAGATATATTCCACGAATTCCATGGAATGGGTGCGGTATTACCTCACGTGGTTCACGGAAAACAACGTCAATATCTTCAATGCCAGTTACGCTTTGGTCTATACGACGCTTGAGGGAACCTATTCCAGCGATTCCCGGATCATCGACAATTACAGCGACAGGCAATACATCTTACCGGTGGTAGCGTCCGGCAATTACGACAAGAAAATGAACCATTACGTTTCGTCTCCAAGTACCGGATTCAATGTAATCAGCGTGGGCAATTCCGATGATTCCACCGAATATTTGTATGAAGATTCGTGTTATGAGGAGCGCGACGGATATACCGCCAGCAAGCCTACGCTCGTAGCTCCGGGCAACGTTTCCACAAACGCAAACACGGACGGCGGGACCGGGACCAGCTTCGCATCGCCCCAAGTAGCCGGCTGCATCGCCCTTTTGATGGAAGAATTCCCGAGCCTCACCCGGAACCTCGACGCCTGCATCGCCATCGCGGCCGCTTCGGCCAGCCCGATGTCTGAGGACTACAACATCGAAAAAGACGAAAACCATTACGACGGTTCAGGGTTCCATAACCAGATCGGCACCGGATTGCTCAATTACGAAAAGATGCGGGAAGCCGCAGCCAACTGGAGCGGTTGCTTTGCTTCATCAGTCGGGGAATTGTCCAGTGGAATCGAGATTGAGGCCAAGGAAGGGCAAAGGATCAGGGCCGCAGGCGCCTGGATGGCCAACGGCTCGGACGAAGACAACTTCGACGATTACGATCTCGAACTCTACAAGAAAGGCTATAACGGCAATCTCGAGTTGGTGGCTTACATCAACGACGATGGCAACAATGTCGAATTCATCGATTTCGAAGTCAAGACATCCGGAACATATTTCCTTGCGGCCAGAGCGAGATCGTTGGTCAGATATGTAGGCGCGGCGCTTACCTATGTCCTGATCGATGCCGATGTCGGCGGGAGCACTTCGGGCGCGACGAATGTCGACGAGACGGACGCAACCCATTTCGAAATCGAAACGGATGCCTATTCCTCCTTCGATTCGACTTATAACTCGGAAGAAGAGACGGACACCATTTACGATAGCAACGGAAAAGGAATCGTTCTAAACAGGCTCAGGAGTCGTTACACAAACGATGGCCAGTTCGTCCTTTCGGCGAAGAGCAACGATGCGAACGAAGCTTACGCCGAGTATTTGTTTGACGGATATGCCGTCTATGACATCCATTACGAATTCGGCTTATGGAGTGCTAGCGAGAACCTGATCCTGAACTCTTCAATAGACCTCTACGGTCTTATAGAAGACGAGTGGGAACTGATACGCCATTTTAGTGCCAAGGAGATGACGACCGATCCAGACAATCTGGGTTATTACATCGATACTCTGGACAAGCCTGCCGAAGGGCTTAGGTTCCATGTGACGACGAATAAGACGAACAACAGCAACAACGTCGGCCGCGTCGTCATCGGGGAAATCGGCGGGAACATGCACGAACATTCCTACGATACGTACGAATCGGTAAGCAATGCGAGCCAGCACCTTTGTTCATGCGACTGCGGATATTCCAAATATGCTTCCCATGTTTTCGGGAGCGTCGTAATCAAGGCCGGCAAGGAATACTCTGTATGCGACGACTGCGGATATATGGAAGATCGAACCAGAACCCCGGGATATACGTATGACTAGGCTATCCACGAAAAGAAAACTTCTGTTAACCGTTGTTGCCGCCTTGTCCCTCTGCGGCTGCGGCGACGACAACGCTTCTTCGTCTTTGGTATTCGTAGAAAACGTTTCCAAAGTCTATGACCTGCCCGTCGTGGACATCGATAGCTTCTTTCCCCATCCCGCTTTTGAAATATCCCTAATCTACGACGATCCGGAAACCTTCGGTTCCGCTATGTACTCGGTAATTGGAAGCGACCATCGTTGGGATGCATTTTCCGAAGACATCGCCGAGATAGTCGATTATCTCGAAGAAAGCGGCGACATCGCCTTCATCGTATCGAACTATTACGCAGGCGGCATAACGGACAAGGGCTTCATGTTCCTCGACGACGCCCTGATTTCCTACATCGTCTACGGCTGTGCGACCCTATCGTATTCGGTTGCGGAATTGGTTGTCGTTACCGTTCCTTCCAACTGGGTCAGCGATCCCTTGCGCCTGCATGTGGAGCGGATCGCCACGACGGTCTGCGCCGAGGCTATCTCCTGAAGCACGGGCGAATCGGAATGGAGGCCACTATGAAAAGAAAACTTCTGCTAGCCATCGCCGCCGCCTTGTCCCTCTGCGGCTGCTCCGATGACGACGCTTCTTCGTCTTTGGCGTTCGAGGAAAACGTCTCGAAGATATTTGATCTGCCCGTCGTGGACATCGACGATTTCATCCCAACGATTTTCGAGATATCGAAAGTCTTCGATGACCCGGATGCATTCGCTTCCCTCGTAGACTCGTTGATAGATGACGAGCATCGTTGGGATTCTTTCGATGACGATATCGCCGAGATAGTCGATTACCTCGAAGAAAGCGGGGACATCGTTTTCCTCGTGTCGAGGGTATACGGCGGGGAAGTAGACAAAGGCTTCATGTTCCTCGACGACGCCTTGATTTCCTACATCGTCTACGGCTGCGCCGCGGCTTTGGTTACGATTAAGGATCTGAAGGTCGTGACCGTCCCCGCCAGCTGGGTCGACGATCCATTGCGCCTGCATGTGGAACGGATCACCACGACGACTTGTACCTTCACTCCCTCCTGAGGGGATCTATTCTGCTATAGATGATCTGAAGCAACGCCGCTAGCGGTAGAAAGCGCCCTTCGCGCCTAACTTTTCCGAAACGACTTTTTTCAATTCCTTCTTTGATACGGTTAAGCCGTTTTCAGGAGGAACTACATGAAACTCAAACTCATCTTCGCGGGCATCGCGGAACTCTTGGCCCTGCTTGCGGCCGTCACGCCGGTATATAGCCTGACCATCGGAGACTATTCCCAAAGCGTCTATCTGGTAAGCTCGACTTCCGAAGTCACCTTCATCCTTCTCTTGCTGGCCCTTTCTCCGGCACTGCTATTCCTTAACAAGACCAAGGACAGCACGACCTTCAAGGTCGGGGTGGGCCTCGGCATGGCCGCCGCCATATCCGCCTTCTATGCCTTCTTCGCCGTCGCGAAGGATAGCAGTCTCAACATCGGCTTCGGCTCCATCGCCCTCTTGCTTTACGCGGTCGTCCTCCTCGCCGGGATCGTCATCGCCTTGAAGCAAGAACTCTCGGAATAAAGCAACGGCTTTATAACTCCGTCATTAGACGGAGTTTTTTCATTCGGCCGGGAAAAGCGCTTCCCGGCCTTTGCCTATGCGCCATTCCCCCCAAGGCACAGCCGTCTTTTATGGAAAGGCCCTTTCGGGCTAGAATTGCCTATCCGATCATAAGGACGGCCTAGACCATGAAAAAGCTCCTCTTCCCAACCGCCATCGCCTTGCTCCTCGTTCTTACATCCTGCGAGATCTATGTGGAGCGCATCCTGAATTCAGGCGACGGCGAAGAAGAAAGCACTTCCTCTTCGAGCAGAAGGACAAACACCTCTTCCTCAAGGGAAGAAGACACGGGAGATGAAATAACCGCGGATGAAGCAGAGGAGTTCCTGAATGCGATCGACGAGGAAGAGGCCCTCGCCTGGTTCCAAGGCCTAAGCACCTACGAGGTCTATTGGGATGACGGGGAATCCTCGATCTTCTACCAAGTCGACCGCAACCCCGAGGACCTCTACATGTTCAACGAACAAAAGGGATCCGATTACCATCTATATAATCTCATTTATGATGTCTTCCATGGGGAACTTACCGAATATCATACCTATACCTTCAACGCTTTATCTTTAGACGAAGACTCATACACTGACGTCTATACCGAGGAGCAAGTCGCCAATACCTTCGCTTCCTTCGAAGAGGACATCATCGAAAGCTATCGCTACTCCACCTTCTTCGCATACGCTTTGCCCTTTGATTTCGGCCTATTGCCGGACGTCGCCTATTCCTTCGAGGAAGAGAACCTCAAGATAGCCGCCGAGTTCGAAGGCCTTGCCATCGAAGAAGAAATCTATTCTGGAACCTTCGAAGTATTAATCAATCCATACGGCTATTTCCTCGAAGGCTTCTCTTACATCGAAGCCGAGGATGGGACGGCCTATGAAACCGAAGCCTATTTCATCCCCGATGCCGAGTTCGAGAGGCATACCGCGGCAGAGGTCTACGCCATGGCCAAGGGGGAAACCGAGGACGAGGAAGAAGACGTAGAAGAAGAGATCGATATCGATGAGGCCGGAGAATACCTGAACGGAGTCAATGAGGAAGAAGCTGCCGCTTGGTTCGAAGCCATTTCGACCTATGAGTTCTACATAGGGAATGGCGAGACCCACACCTTCTACCAGATCGACGGATCGGTCGAGGACGATCTTTATATGTATATGGAAACGGAAATCCTCAGCACTTCCGATACCGGAACCCTGGCCGTCCCGACCGAGACTTTCTACGAAGCCGACGGGGAAGGCGGCTATTCGGCTTATCTGCTTGTTTCTTTGGACTTTTTGACCGTCGCCAGAAAAGT
This sequence comes from uncultured Staphylococcaceae bacterium, assembly GCA_964392865.1. GTDB lineage: Bacteria > Bacillota_I > Bacilli_A > RFN20 > CAG-826 > UBA4951. The sequence continues at coordinate 603 of CAYMRJ010000023.1, read as the reverse complement.
CACAGATTTGTCGGCCGATGAGATGAAAAGTCTCCTTGCCGGCCTCAAAGCCACCGCTTCCGGGCTATACGATTACGATAGCTTCGCCGAAAGCTACCTCCCCTTCTCCTTTGATGAACTCGAGGATGTTACCTACTCTCTTGTCGGCGGAAACCTCAGGATGCTCGGAGAGTTAGACGATTTCGACGTCTATGATGCGGAAGTCGGCGAAAATTACGTCTATACCGGCTACCAGGAAGTCTTGGTCAATCCCTATGGCTATGTTCTCGATGCCACCATCGACATCACAAGCGTTGGAGAATCGGATTATTACAGAAGGGCCTACTTTACTCCCGAGGCCGAATTCGAAAGATACAGCACCGAAAACCTAAACGTCATCGGTTGATATCCCAGAGGATTGTTGATGGCCCGCCAATAGGCGGGCCTTTCATCATTTGTTGACATAAGGATCGATTTCATTAAAAATCGCCTTCATCCAGCAGAAGAAAACCACGAATAAAACTGGATTATTAAGGGGGTAATGATTATGAAAAGAACCTTATTGCTGTCCTCGGCCTGCCTGCTTCTGGGCCTCGCTGCCTGCGACAGCATCACCATCATCGG
>CAYMRJ010000022.1:6701-8910 GCA_964392865.1 uncultured Staphylococcaceae bacterium | reverse complement strand
GAGCCTTCGGCCTTGAAGTAGTAATGGGCCCCATGGGCTTCATCTACTAGAACGGCCATTCCCTTTTCGTGGGCGAAGGCGACGATGCTTTTTAGATCGGCCAAGGCCCCGAAATAGGTCGGGTTGATGACGAAGACGGCCTTGGCCGAGGGATTGTGCAAGATGGCTTTTTTGAAAGCCTCGAGGCTAGGTTGATTAGCAATCTCCAAATCGGTATCGATATCCGGCATGACGTAGACCGGAACTGCGCCCGATAAGACAAGAGCGTTGATGACCGATTTATGGATGTTCCTAGGAAGGATGATTTTGTCGCCGGCCCGGCAGCTTGCCATGATCATGGCCAAGATGCCTTCCGTCGTCCCGTTTACGAGGAAGAAGGCTTCGTCGGCTCCGGTGGCTTCGGCCAATAGTCTTTCGGCTTCGAGGATCACGCCTTGGGGCTTGGCGAGATTGTCCATCCCGTAAGGGGAATTGAGGTCATAGCGGTATATGTTCTTCCCGAAGACGTCTACGGCTTTGTTCTCGACGTTTCCGAGATGATGTCCGGGGACATCGAAAGTGGCTACATCTTCCTTGATGTAGCTTTCCATCGCGCTTAGGAAGGGCGTGTCCTTCTGGGTCAAATCCTTTTTGGCCATACGGGCAAATATTAGGGATTAGAGGCCCAAATGGAAGATAGGAAAAAGGCTATTTCTTCTCCAGTAAGGCCTTAATGGCCTTGGCGAGGCCGTCTTTGCTTATTTCGTCGGTTACCAAATCGGCGGCTTCTTTGAGTTCCGGAACCCCGTTTCCCATGGCCACCAAGGTGCCGGCCCCTTCCTTCATGGCGATGTCTTGCGTCCCGTCTCCGAAGGCGGCAGCTTCTTCTTTCTTGATCCCGAAGTGATCGAGGATGGCTTTGATGCCCTGCCCTTTGCTAAAAGGGATCTTGGCATCGGCGACATCGGCCCCGTATTCGGCAAAGCGCGTGACCTTGAGCATCGGGAGCCTCTCTTTGAAAAGCTTGTCGTAGCGACCGTCCGCATAGACGAGCATCGAGATGACTTCCTCGCCCCCGTAGGGCTTATAGGGAAGGTCGACGTCTTGGTATGTTTCCCTCAGTCGGGCGACGATCTTGGTCTTTGGCAAAGCGAAGCGCCTATCCTTGGGTGTGACGAGTTCGTAAGTAAGGCCGAGTTTCCGGCAAAGGGCGTCGAATTTGCGGACGTATTGGGGTTTGACGGTCTTCTTTCTGACATAGGTCCCATCGGCGTAGGCCAAGGCTCCGCAGGAAGAAACGTAGCCATCCCAATCTATCCCCAATTTGAAAAGACCGAAGGACTCGATGGAGTCATAAGATCTTGCCGAGCATAGAAAGGCCTTGAGGCCTTTGGCCTTGGCTTCCTTTACGGCATCAAGTCCCGATTGGACGAACTTATGGGCCTTATGGTCATAGAGGGTGAAGTCGATATCGAAGAAGAAGGCTTTGTAGGTCATAGGAGTTCCACCGTTCCGTCATTTAGCAAGGTCATTTCGGTTCCCGTTTTGGCGAGGTCGAGGAATTCGCCCCCGAGATTATCGATGATGGCGAAGGTAGATTCATCAGGAAGTAGAGTGAGAAGCAAGGCTCCTAGCGGATCGATGTTCTTCTTATAAAGAAGGGCAATCGGCCCCTTGCCTTTCTTGATGAGTTCAAGGAGGTCGTAGATCCCTTCGTCCATGCCTACCAAGCAATTGAGGCAGAGGATCTTCCCTTCGAGCGAGAGTCCATTCAGATCTGGGTTGGATTGGTCTTTGACGACCGCTCCTTCCCTTAGTCCTCCATAGACATCGAAAGGGCATCTGGAAACTAAGACTTTTCCATTGAGGTTAGCCGCCTTCAAGGCGCGTCCTTTGAAGACGTTCATAGACGACCTCCCTTGAGGACGTAGCGGAGTCCTTTTTCCGCCCCGACATAGGCAAAGCCTTGCTTGCTAAGGGCAGGGTCATCGGTCGCGATCTTCCTCGGGTCGCGGACCGAGATCGGAAGGCCATGCGAGAGGTCATAGGAAATGACATTGCCGCCCATCTTGAGGAAGGCTTTGCCTTCAGGGCTATCGAGGAATTCCTTGGCGGCCTTGGGAGAGGCATTGAAATAGAGCTTCAAAGGCAGCTTGCCTTTCTTGCTTAGACTTGGATCTCCCCTAAGCAAGGCGGCGTAGCGGTACATGTCGCTCAGGCTCATTTCCGG
>CAYMRJ010000022.1:0-6601 GCA_964392865.1 uncultured Staphylococcaceae bacterium | reverse complement strand
CCGGAATTGATGAGCAAATCGAGGCGGGAAATGACGTCTTTGCGCTCTTTTTCGAGGCCAAAGACGATGTTTGCGGGGAAATCGCCGACCTCCGCAAGGGTGGTCGCTCCCATGGCTTCACCGTAGGTTACGAGAGCCTTGGCCATCATGGCTTTCGCCTCTCCTCTGTAGCCTTTGAGAGCTTGGAGATCTAGCTTATCGAGTTCCATCAGGAGCCTGCCTTCTCCCCGAAGGCCTTGTAGATGATCTCATGGAGTTCTTTCATCCTTGCCGGGTCGCATTTTACGACTTTGCGATCGTAGGTGATGAGGCCGTTGATCTCCTCTTCGACGTCGCTTAGCTGGGTCAAAACCGACATGGCCAAACCTTTCTTCTCTATGTTCGGCAATAGGTCTTTTAAGAAGAGATCGTCGAAGCCCTTTTGGAGTTTTCCCAGGGTCGAGAACTTCTTGTAGCCGAAGGTCTTCTCCGAGTAGGTATGGCCTTTGACCTTATGGCTATAGCCGCCGAATTCGCTTAGGGAAAGGATGCGTCGATGGTTCTTTAATAGCCTCGCTCTTCTGAAATAAATGTGGCGGCTTCTGAAGTCGCCGGCTCCTTGGTCGAACCAGCCGCTGGCTGAGTCATAGAGCCGGCTTGGATCTATTTCCCTAACGTACTCCGTGATCTCCCTGCTATCGAACTGGCCCCAACCTTCGTTGAAGATCGTGTACATGAAGAGGGATGCCGAGTTATGGAGCATCTCCAAGGTTCCGGGGATTTCGTCATAGAAGAAGTCGCGGCCTTCCTTGTCTCCCCTACCGAGGACTTTGTGGAGCTTGTCGTTGATTGGCAGATGGATGAACGGAGCGATGACAATCAGAAGCGGATTGTATTTGCTTCCTCCGTTTACGAAGTCTTGGGCGACCAGGATCCCTTTCTTGTCGCAGAGGTAATAGAAATAGGGGATCTCGAATTTGATGTGCTTGCGGATGCAGTTGAAGCCGAGCGATTTGACGAAGTCGATATCGGCCTCCATGGCTTTTATGTTCGGAGGGGTAAGGCCGGATTCCGGCCAGTAGCCCTGATCCAAGACGGCTGAGACATAGATGGGCTTGCCGTTCAGGGAGACGGCTTTGCCGTCCTTGGTCGTGGCGATGCCGAATTTCCTTAGGGCGCATGAAGTTCTGACTTCGTCTCCGTTATAGGTAAGGACGAGTTCATAGAGATCGGGATGTTCTAAATCATAGACGTGGTAGCGCCCTTTCTTATCTATTGCGGAAATCCCGATCTTCTCCTCCTCTTCCTTCTTGGGGAAATCTTTCTGGGAAATCAGAAGACCGTCGTAATAAAGGGAGAGGCTGGCCTCGCCTTTGGGGCCGACCAGGCGGCAGGAAACCTCGAAATTGGCTTTGGCGAGATTCGGGGTGACCTTGAGGCTTTCGATATGGCCGTCCTTGGGGATGGCTTCGAGATAGACGGGTCCGTAGATGCCGCTGGTAGGCGTGTACCAGATTCCGTGGGGATTCGGAGATTGTTTGCCTCGAGGATAGATAGGCGATTCGGCATCGTCGGTGACGATTAGTTCAAGGGTGTTTTCCTTTCTGAAGGAATCGATGACGAAGGAGAAAGAGCGGTATCCCCCGCGATGCTCGCCGAGGAAAATGCCGTTCCAATAGACCTTGGCGACCTGATCGACGAATGTGAAGCAAAGGCGCAAGGCCTTCCCTTTGAAGGCATCCGGAATCAAAACGGTGCGGCGGTAATGGAGGAAATTCTCCTTGGAAAGCTTCTCCTTTATTCCTGAGAGTTGTGTCTCGATTGCAAAAGGGATTGTTATTTTTTTATTGTAATCAGCAACATCCAGATCTGAGTTCAGACAAAAGTCCCATTCGCCATTCAAGCTCAAGTAATCCTTACGTGCGAAATAAGGATTGGGGTGCTCGGGAAAAGGATCGCTATGGTTTACCTCTTCACCGTAGACGGTGCTCAGTGTGGCCACGTCTTAATTCTACCTTTCAAAGTTCTTTGGGGCATTAAGACCTAACAACGACAAAAGACCGGGATCCAATAAGGCTGTTTTCAAGGTAGCCGATTATATTCGCCGATATTATTTCGTTATTATTTGTGTATACTTTTTCTAACGAAATAAGATGGAAACGCAGCGCCCTAGATACCTAAAACAGATCAAAGAAAGGATCCTTGCCGAACAGGAAAAGGAAATTTTCGTTGCTACCGATTTCGTCGATATAGCCGATAAGCAAACCGTTAATGTTGCTTTGGCTCGCCTTGAAAAAGAAGGAATCTTAGAAAGGGTTCTCAGAGGGGTTTATCACAAGCGGCGATATAGTGATTTTTTGGGACGATATGTCCCTCCCAATTACTTAGAGGTTGCGGAAGCGATCGCCCAAAACAACGGATGGACCATCTGCCCCTACGGCGATGCCGCTTTGAACATCCTTGGGTTATCAACCCAAGTCCCGGCCGTCATCCGATATGTCAGCAGCGGTCCTTATAAAACCTATAAAGCCGGCCCTTTCGACATCAAGTTCAGAAGAACTTGCAGTCGGTATATCGCCGATCTTTCATACAAAAACGCATTAATTGTCCACGCTCTCCTCGCTCTGGGGAGAGATAATATAGACAAGAGGTCCATTGCCCATCTCCGTGACTCTCTGACCCCCACCGAAAAAAACGCCCTCCTCATCCAGACGAAGAGGACCCCGTGCTGGGTCTACGAATCCATAAAGGAGATTTGCCGCGCAGATGGACAGAATCGCGAAAGCCCCCGAAAAGGTTAGGAAAGACCTTTTCACCACAACCTCGGACAAAGCCCATATCCAACCGGCCCATGTGGAAAAGGATTTTTGGGTTTGCTACATCCTCGACTACCTCTTCAGCAAAAGCCCTTGGAAAGACGTCATCGCCTTCAAAGGCGGTACGAGCCTTTCGAAAGGCTATAACCTCATCGAACGCTTCTCCGAAGACATCGATCTCATGCTCGATTGGCGGGTCCTCGGCTACGGGTTGAAGGAACCTTGGGAAGTCCGCAGCAACACCAAGCAGCTACTCTTCAACGAAGAAGCCAATAACCGCACCGACCTTTTCTGCCGCAACGAAATGGTTCCTGGCATCCTTGCCGACCTTAGAGACAAAGGAGGAGTCGATATCAATTGCTTCGTAGATGACAACAATCCCCAAACCGTGAAAATCATCTATCCGAACTGCTTCAAGGACGCCTCGATCCTCAAGGAGATCCGCCTTGAGGTCGGAATCCTCGGAGCCTGGACGCCTGTGGAAAGAAGGCCCATAACCTCATACTGCGCCGAGCAGTTCCCCCAAACTTTCGAAAGGCCTTCGGCCGATGTTTTGACCGTCCTACCTCAAAGGACCTTCTGGGAGAAGGTTACAATCCTCCACCGCGAAGCCTATCGGCCTGAGACGAGCAAGATGCCGACCAGATACTCAAGGCATTACTACGATCTCTGCAAGATGGCCAAGACTCCGGTCAAAGACCTCGCTTTGAATGACGAGAAGCTCTTGGAGAAGGTCGTGGCCTTCAAAGACAAGTTCTACCGGAGTCCCTGGGCCCGCTACGATCTTGCCAAGCGCGGGACCATGAGATTAGTGCCGCCCGAGCATGCCATCGAGCCCCTTAGGAAGGACTATGAAAAGATGTCGAACATGATCTTCGGCGAGAAGCCGACATTCGAAGAAGTAATGGACGGAATTGCGCAGCTAGAAGCCGAAATCAACGCAAAATAAGGTTAAAAACGAGTTTATTCGGTTTTGATGCGGTCGGTGATTTCCTGGGCTTTGCTATAGATTTCGTCGATATCCGCCCCAACGAAGAACTCCCCGTTCCTATAGAGGATCTTGCCGGCCACCATGGTCAGATAGACGCAGTCTTTGGCGCCGCTATAGACGATGTTCTTGGCGACGTTGTTGATGGGCTGCATGCTCGGCCTCTTGAGGTCCAGAAGGACGATATCGGCCTTCTGGCCTTCGTCGATATAGAGGCAGTCTTTGAGACCCATGGCGATCGATCCGCCGACCGTCGCGGCCCTTAGGGCCAGCATCGCATCAAACGAAGCGGGATCGTCGTTCAATAGCTTCTGCAAGACGCAGGAGAGCCTCATCTCGTAGAAGAAATCCAAGGCGTTGTTGCTCCCGGCCCCGTCGGTCCCGATGGCGAGGTTGATGCCCCTTTTAACGAACTTGGTCAAAGGGGCGATCCCGCTGGCCAATTTCGAGTTGCTGCCGGGATTGGTGACAATCGAGAGATTCCTTCTTTTGAAGATCTCGATGTCGTTATCGGTAAAGGCCACTGCGTGGAAGCCCCCGCCTCCGTAGTCGAATAGGCCGAGCGATTCGATGTATTCGGGAGGCGTCATTCCGTTATGGCGTTGCCGGCATCCTTCGACTTCGTTAGGAGTCTCAGATATATGGGTATAGATAGGACACTGGAGTTCATGGGCGGCTTTGCTTAGCTCGGTCAATATTTCCTCGGTGCAGGTATATTCGGCGTGGAAGCCGAGTTGGTAGGACACCAAGGGATTCTGCCCGTTGATGTTGTGGTAAGAGGCCTTCATCTCATCGACCGACTCGCGGTACTTGGTGACGGTGCCGAGAAGTACCGTCCTAAAACCCATATCGACCGAGGCCTTGGCCATCTGCTCGGGGCTATAGTACATGTCGAAGCAGGCCGTGATGCCGCTGGTGAGGTATTCCAAAATCGAGAGCTTGGAAAGGTGGTACATATCGTCCAAGGTCAGCTTGGCCTCAAGCGGGAAGATCCGCTTGTAGAGCCAGCCCTGGAGGCTCAGATCGTCGCTCAAAGAGCGGGCGAAGCTCATGGCGCTATGGGTATGCGCGTTCTTGAATCCCGGAATCAGCAGTTTATCGCTGCAATCGATGGTTTCATCGGCCTTAAGGCCTTCCTTATGGGGTCCGGCGTAAGTGATCTCATCGGCTTCTACGAGGACATCCCCGATATAGGGTTCTTCGCCCTCTTTCATGGAAAGGATCAGGGCTTTGGAGAATAGGGTCTTCATAACTGGAGTAATGATAAAGAAAAAAGGCCGGCGGGGCCAATTACCCGCCGGTCTTCGCACCATCGCTAGTCGATGGCGATGGTGTGCTTCTTCTCGATGACTTTCCTATCTTCCTTGGGCAAGGTAAGGGTCAAGATGCCGTTATCGAGCTTGGCCTTGATGTCCTTCTCCTCGATGTCGCCGAGGTAGTAGGAACGGGAGACGGAGCCGCTATAGCGCTCCCTGCGGATGTAATGTCCTTCTTCGTCCTTCCGGTCGTTGTTCTGATTGACGGAGGCTTCGATGTTCAGATAGCCGTCGTTGAAGGTGAGGTTGATGTCTTTCTTATCGACCCCCGGCATATCGATGCTCAGGCGGTAATAGTCGCCGAGGTCTTCGATATCGGTCCTCATCTCGAGCGTCCTCCTGGCGTGCCTATCTTCCGGCAGGCCGAAGATCGAGCGGATGGTCCCGAAGAAGGGATCGAAGAGGTCGTCCTCGGTGATGTTAAGCAATTCGTTTCTACTCATTTTCATGTCCTCCTTTAGCACTCATCCTTTCCAAGTGCTAATCATACTATAGACGTTCTTTTAGCACTGTCAACACCAGAGTGCTAACTTTTTCGCAAATTTCCTATCTTCTCTTTTTCCTTCGACAAAGACTGGATGAAATCGCATTTGTAGGCATGGAAGTTCGGCATGATGAGGAAATCATCGTCCTTCGGAACCATGTTTTCTTGGACGTAGGCGTTTAGCTTGTTGGCGACCCTGTTCAGGCATTCGTAGGCCTTAATCTCATCGCCTTCCAAGGCGTAATGCCTATAGGCCTTCTCCAAGTCATCCCTGACCTTGAAGTCGAATATCGGCTTCTTGTAATAGAGGCCGTATATCTCAATGGCCTTATATATGATGTAGGAACACTCCCCGATATAGGTCTCGAGGGAATTGATGATTCTGCTTTCCACATCCTAATGTAGGGGCCTTTCGCCTTACTTGGTCCCTACAAAATGAAAAAAGAGGGCCGAAGCCCTCATTCATATAAGAAGTTAATCCTAATTAGAGGATGTTCTTCACGCCGGCAAAGCCGGAGGCGAGGCCGCCAACGATGGCGGCAATGCCGGTGATCCAAAGGCCGTACATCAATTGGAAGCCGGCTTCGGCCCCAATGGTCATGCCAAAGACCTCTTCGTATTCGGAAACGACCTCGTTAACGCCGATGATGTTAAGGGCGAAGAGAGCGATCACGCCGGCGACGACGGCAGCAACGCCGCCCAGCGTTTCGAGAACGGCGGATAGCTTCTTCAGGCGGATGATGCCCAAGACGACGCCGGCAGCCGGAAGGACTATGCCGACAGCCAGCAAGGCCAAGGCAACCTGGAAGATGACATAAGGTCCGAAGTCCTCGACGCCGAAGGCGAAGGCGAAAGCCTGGAGATCGAGATATTCGTCGGTGATGCCGTTCGCGAAGAGTTCGAAACCGCTGATGGGCCCAACGTAGCTGGTCGATTCAGCGCCAGCGATAGTAGCGTAGGTGTAGCCTTGGATCCCAGGAGCGAAGAGGAAAGCAAAGGCAACGATGACGAGGATGAC
>CAYMRJ010000021.1:8927-10062 GCA_964392865.1 uncultured Staphylococcaceae bacterium | reverse complement strand
TCTTGTCGCTAAGCCAATCGGTCTTCTTGATGTCGATGCCTTCCTTGCGGCAGCGCTCCTTCAATCCTTCGAGATCGATGGCCCCGTACTGTCTGATCCTCCCATCGGGAAGAAGGCTATATTTCTCTTTCCTAGGTTCGACATAGACCGGCGAATGGAAGTAGCGGTATCCCTCACCGAATAGGAGGGCTTCTTCCTTATCCGGGAAGACGCTTGAGTAGTTTTCTAATAGATCGACGTTATAGGTCCAGTGGTCGATCCAGTAGCCTTCGGCGAAGTTGGCCTCCGTCTCCTGCTCCGAGACTTCGTAGATGTCGCTAGCAAGAGACGCGGCGTCCTTCTTATCGAGATGCGCACCGTCGATGAGATAGGTGATGAGATCGCCGGGAACGTAGTTCTTGGAAAGAATGCCCTTCAGTTTGGTGCGGTAGGGCTCTTCAATGCGGGTCAGGACGCTGGCCAAGGCCTTCTGGTCCTTGATCTTGAAGCTCTTGGGTTTGACGTTGAGGGGATTCTGCCCATCGACCTGGATCAGATCGAAGAAGAGGCGGATGTTGTAATCCCCAACATAGGGAGCGAAGAAGAGATCGTTCCTTCTATTCTGGTTGACGTCACGGAAGTTCCCGGGACCGCTAGAGCAATAGGAAGCGGGGATGACGAAATCGTTATAGTCGCGCTCCATATCGCCGTGCTTGCGGCCATAGAGGTAATAGGGAACCGGTTCGTCCTTGCTTCCGAGATTGACCGGGAAGCCGCCCCTGAGGTTATTGTCCAAATAGCTTTGGGCGATGAAGAGATCCATCTTCGGATCAGCGGTCAGGCATTTGGCGGGCTTCACCAGATCGGCGATGAGGCTTTCGTTCAAGCAGCGGAGCTCTTCGATATAGGGGACGGTCAGCTTTTCCGCCGCGGCCCGGTAGTCTTCTTCCGCCAGGAAGGAGCCATAGACTTCGTAGATGGTCTTGCTCTCCTTGGCCTTGAGTTTCCCTTCGACGGCAAAGAAGGCGCAGGGAAGCTTGTTCTCCCTTTGCTGGGGCTGGGCGACGAAGTCGGCATAGGCCTTATCGAAGAAGGGATGGGCGGTCAATAGGCTCAGGTCTTCCCCGAAGACGAGGCTCCGATCGGCGATCGGAAG
>CAYMRJ010000021.1:6468-8827 GCA_964392865.1 uncultured Staphylococcaceae bacterium | reverse complement strand
GGCTTATCGGTCGTGTTGGTCAAGACGACCTTCCGGATCAGCCCCGGAAAGGACTCGCGGGGTATGCCGCAATATGAGACGGAGTAGGTATAGCCTTCGCCGATCTCTTCGATATAGAGGGAGCTAAGGGACGTCTCCATGTTCCGCTTCGCACTACTCTCGCCATAGAAAGGCGCATAGTCCTTCCCTTTGAATTTGAGGAAGGTCCTAAAGCCCCTGATCGGGATGTTCTGATATCCCAAGTGCGAGGAATCGAAGGGAGCGATCGGAGAGTCCTTGCTGGTAGCCCCGAAGCCTCCCATGGCTTGGCCGACCGAGGCATAGAAAGCCCATAAGGGCTTCCCGTCCGGCCCGGCCACGGCCGGAAGGAAAGAGCAGAAAGGCGTGGCTTTCTGGAAATCTTCTATGCGGAAGGCATTGCCGCGAAAGGAATATTGGCTCATGAAAGGCTCCGTAGGTAACTAGTGGCTTTTATGGAAACCGAGGTTATTCGGCTTCGGTGTTGTCGATGGTGGTGTAGATGGTATTGAGGGTCGGAACGCTGCCGTCTTCGATGGTCCAGTAATCGGTATCGAAGCTGCTATAGAGGCTGGCGTCGGTCAGATCGCTCGTCAGGGTGCAGTTTTCGATGCTCCCGAGATCGGTATCGCCGCTATCGGACTTGTTGGCGGCCAAGTGGGTCTGGCCGAAATTGACGGCGCGGGCGGTTCCGTTCATCGGGCTGATGTTGAAGGACTTGGCAACGCAGTTAGAGACCGTGCCCCAGCTCTTCCCCACGAAGGCGTAGACGCCGTTGGTCGGAGAGCCATTGCTATCGGTGGTGTCGTCCTTGTCGCTCGAAGCAAACCTCCACCAGGGAGCATCGACATCCTCAGAGGAAGCGGCGGGGTGGTCCCAGCCGTTCCCGGTCGTGATGCCGGAGTAGTCGTCGTCGAAGTCGAGGTAGCAGCCGGCGGCGATTTCGATCGAGGTCCCGTTATAAGATTGGGACGTATCGCTTTTGGCCCCGATGCTCACATCGGTAACTTCGCTGATGACGTTATAGACGGAAGCGCCGCTAGCGACGATCCCGAAGACGCCGCCCATGTTGCAGTCATCGTCGTAGAAGTGGGTCGACATCTGGACTTCGCAGCCGCTGCCCATGTAGACGTTATAGACCTGGCCTTGGACGTTCCCGGCCAGGGCACCGACGATCGTGCGGCCCATGACGGAGATGTTGTCGAAGCCGATGTTCCTAACAACGCCGGCGGAACCGATGATCTGGAAGAGACCGATGTTGTCGCCGGCCTTATGGGCGTCGCTTTCGAACATGGTGGAACCGGTTTCGGTATAGACGTTGTAGTTGGTGGCGACGTTATCGCTATAGTGGACGGTGGCATTGCGCACGGTGTAGCCGTTGCCATCCAAGATCCCGTGGAAGTATTCGTTCCTCGAATCGGTTTCGCTGTAGTAATAGCCAAGCGGCTCGAAGTTCTTGATGCTCGAGAGATCGATGTCGTTCCCGAGGATGTAGTAGCCGTCTAGCTGTTCATTGATGTTCTGGAAGTCCTCGGCTGTCGTGATGATCTTGTTGACCAAGTAGGCGTCGACACTGACGCGCCCATCTTCCGTCGTGACGGTGATGGTCTTCTCCCCGGCCGTCAGGGTCGAAAGGAATTCGCCCGAGATGGTGAGGATGCCGTCGCGGTTGATGTACTGGCCTTCTTCGGCGCTGTAGCGGCCGCTGGCCAAAGCCGTGACTTCGGCGTCGGTCCCGATATCGACCGAGATGTTATAGGCCTCTTCGACCGAGGTGTCGTAATAGAAGCGGGCGTTCTCGAAGATGGTATCGGCTTCGGCCGGACCGCTGGTTCCGCAGCTGGCAAGAGCCGCTAGCGAGAGGGCCGCAAGGCCGAAGATGGCGGTTTTCTTGTTTTTCATAAGTGCTCCTTTGTTAGCCTTTGAGACCGCCGACGGCGGTATTTTCCATGATGGTCTTGCTGAAGAAGCAGAAGACCAGAAGGATCGGGATGAGGGTCAATATCACAACCGCGAAGAACAAGGGGTATTGCCCCTGCGTCTCGAGCATCGTTTCCCTGATGGCGTTGATGCCGTAGGCGATGGTCGGCTGCGATTTAAGGAAGATGGAGGGATTGTAGTAGTCGTTCCAAAGGCCGATGAAACTGAGGACGCCGACTGCGATGATCGGGCCCTTGGCCATCGGAACGATGATCTGGAAGAAGATGCGGGCGTCGCTGGCCCCGTCGATCTTGGCGGCCTCGACGTAGGTCCAGGAGAGGTTCTTGAAGAACGAATAAAGAAGGAGGAAGTTCGTCCCGAAGCCGCCCGAGTAGAGGAAGATCAAACCGATGACGGTCTG
>CAYMRJ010000021.1:0-6368 GCA_964392865.1 uncultured Staphylococcaceae bacterium | reverse complement strand
GACTGGGCGAACTCGGACTGGGTCTTGAAGGAGTTCATCAAGATCCAAAGGAAGGGGAATATGAAGGTCGCCGCGAAGATGACGAAGATGACGAACATCACGACGAAGGCGGCTTCGGTCCCGCCCTTCCTCTTGAAAAGGAGGTCGTGCTTGCGCTCGTAGGCGTTTTGCCTCGCCGCTTCGCGCTTTTCCTTGAACTTCCTTTTGATTGAAACGCCGATATTCATACTAGAAACCCACGTCCTTGTAGGCTCTGTTCATCAGAGCCCTTACGCCCACGATGATGGGGGCGACGATGATGGAGCAGAATAGCCCTAGGGTCGCCGGGACGTTCAAGGCACCGGTGCCGGTTTGCGACTGGAGATAGATATAGAGGCCGATGGTCTGCGTGCCTTTGTCGCCCGGAGTAAGGAATTGCGGCTGGAAGGTCGTGTTGAACATGGCCATCATCCCGAAGACGAAGAGGGTGGTGATGGTCGGCCAGGTCAAAGGAATGATGATCCTGAAGAATTCCTTCACGGACCCGACGCCATCCATCTTGACCGATTCCAAGATGTCGCGCGGGATGCGCGACATAGCGGCGGTGAGAAGGATGACGTCATAGCCGATCCCGGACCAGACGAAGAAGATCCAGACCATCCAGGAAGAACTAGTCCCGAAGACGTTGCTTTGGACGAAGAGACTGTTGAAGAAGGTCCCCGTCTCGATCCCCAAGAGATCGGCGATGCCCGGGAGCAAACCGCCCGAGGGATTGAAGGATAGGTAATAGGCCTGGCACAAGATGAAGAGAGGCAGGATGCTCGGCAAGAAGAAGATGATCTTGAAGAAGCCCGCGCCCCTGATCTTCTTGAAGACGAAGTAGCTGAAGACCATGGCGATCGGCAAGGTCACGAAGCAGGCGAGGCCGAAATAGACGACCGAGCTGCAGAACATGTACTGGATGTCGCTTTGGGTCTTCAGCGATTCGATGAGGTTTATGTAGTTATAGAAGAGGGTCGAGAAGAAACTAGAGTCCTCGCTATTGGCGAGATTAGAATCGAAGACCCACTTCAATTGCCAAGACTCGTAGGTCTTGAAGGTTAAGAGGATGGAGTTGAAGTTCACCGCGATCCACATGAGGAGGAAGTGGGCCACGGGATATAGAAGCATCAGGAAGACGAAGAGATAGGTCTTCCTTTTCGTCGTCCAGAAGGTTTTCTTCGGCGAACGCGAAATTTCCCCGGTAGAGGAAAGAGGGGCCTTCCGGAATTTCCGGAAGAATCCCCTTTTCTTCTTCCCCGCTTCGGGGGCTTCTATGACCGGTTCCAGGACTTCGGTCATGTTGGAATCAGCTTAGGCCCGCGGAAGCCAGCCAAGTGGCCCAGTGGCTCTTGGCATAGCTATAGATGGCTTCGCCCACGCTCTCCGGCTCATAGGTCGAGTCGTTCGGATTGGCGGCCGCGCCCTGGTAGTAGTAGATGTTGCCGACCCAAGGCATGACGGTGTCGGTCGTGGCGTAGGTGATGGGGTTGGTCGAAACGCTCGAGAAGTTGGTGGAGTTCACAAGCTTCTCGTGGACGGACTTGATGTAGGTGTCTTCGGCTTCGAGGTCGCTCATATCGACATCGGTGTAGTCGAAGGCAAGGAAGGCGCCGTGGCTTTGTTCCACGAAGGTGGCGCAGGCGTATTCGGTGGCCATGAACTTGATGAATTCCTTGGCCCCGTCGACATTGGCGGCGTTGGCCGGGACGATCATCGAATCGCCGAAGCCGACCATGTAGTTGACATCGATCGAATCGGCGGTGGCACGCGGAGTCGCCATCATGGCGACGTCGAAGTCGAGTTCGCCTTCGTCGGTGACTTGTTCAAGTTCGTACTTGGCCCACTGGGCATAGGGCATCATCGCGGCCTTGCCGGTGACGAATTGGCCCTTGGCCGTGACCAAAGTGGTCGAAGCGGCATTGGCGAGGGAGTTATCGCTCTGGGCGATGAGGTCATACCACATCGAGTAGGCTTCGATGAACTCCTTGTAATTGGTGTCGGGGTTGTACATTTCGTAGCCGGTGGTGTAGCTGCCGTCTTCGCCGAGGTATTCGAAGATCGTCTCGATCTTGTCCATGCCGGCCAGCTGGGCCCACCACTCGAAGACGGGGTAATCCCAGTAGTACTGGCGCTCGCTGCCAGACCAGGCAAACGGCTTAACGTAGGTATCGTCATAGGCGAGGATCTGGGCCTCGTTGATGGTATTGCAGAGCGTGACGAGTTCGTCATAGGTCGTGGGAACTTCCCAGCCGTACTGCTCGAACATGTCCATGTTGTAGAGGATGCCGCCGGCCCCTTGGGTCCAGCAGACCTTGTAGTAGTGCTCTTCCCCGTCGACTTCGAGCTTCGAGACTTCTTCGGCCCCTTCGACGAGGCGATCGGCGAAGGTCCCTTCATACCCTTCGACGGTGCTTTCGTAGACATCGTCGAGCGGCTCGAGATAGCCGAGGGTGGCGTATTCCTGCCAGCTGATGCCGTGGCTCATGTAGAGGTCATAGTCGCCGCCGTCTTTGAGGGCGGAGCCCAAACGGCTGAGGATCGAAGTGTCGGCATCGACCTGGACCTTGATGCCGGTCTCTTCTTCGAAGGCCGCGCCGATCGTTTCGGCCCAGTCGGTGCCGTAGCCGCCGTCGTAGACGCAGATCCAGAGTTCGTCGGTTCCGCCCGTACGGCTGGAACCGCCGCCGCAGGAGGTCAGGCCTCCGCTAAGGCCGAGGACTCCGACGAGGGCCAAGGCCCATTTCAAGTTCTTCATTCGCATTTCTCCTCCGTTTCCGAAAATGGGAAATCGGTTTCTTTACAAGGCCCATTATAGAAATGGGCTTGGGGCGAAGCAACGAAAAAAGGTAAGCGCTTACAAGTTGTTTTCTCTAATGTTTGAAAAAGGTAAGGCCACAGGCTATATTCAAGTCTAGGAAATCGGTTTCGGAAACCGATTGAGGAAACACGTTTGCATATGAAGAAAACCAAGGCAATCGGAATGGGCGTCTTGCTGGGTCTTCTCGCCTCCTGCGGGGACGGGACCAGCAGCGTCAGCGTCTATACCGACACCACGACATTCAACGGGACGGATTACTACGATACCGTCGAAACGAGGGCCGGGTTCGATGAGACCTACGAAGGCAATATCGACGAACACCTCGAAAATGGCGTCATCGACGATGACGTCTGGTACGCCTTAGAAGGCGTCTGGCAGAACGACAGTTCGGCCAAGCCCCACGCCGGCGTCAAGAATAGGAACCTCTTCTACGTCCAAGACGGGGACGAGACCTATCTCGGCTTCCGGGGACGCGGCCTTTACTGCCAAGACGAGGACCTAAGCACCAATAGCTCGGGCCAGGTCCTCCCGGAAGGCGGCTGCATCATCACCAAGGAAAAGCTCATCCCCGGGCGCTACGAGATCGAAATGGCGGCCTTCCCGCGCTACGGCGGCGTTTCGGCCTGCTGGACGTATCTTTGCGAAACCGGTAACGAAGCCACTTCCCAAAACGAGATCGACATCGAGATCGGCGGCCATACGGACGGCGAGACCTTCAAGTACCTCTGGTCGACCTCTTGGACCAATAGCAGCAACAAGCAGACCGTCGACGTCGATGTCTCTGACATCCTCTATCTCAATGACGGCCAGTTCCACAAGTACACCTTCGACTGGTATACCGAATACCTCGATACCGGCTATGGCCGCGTCGACTGGTTCATTGACGGCATCTTGGTCGCTTCGGTCAGGGGCTCGCTCCTCGTTACCGATATCCAGATGCCCCTCTGGATCGGCCTTTGGTTCCCCAACTGGACCAACAATGCCGCCTTCGACACCGACTACATGCTCATGAAGTCCTTCAAGTTCACGGCCTTCGATACGACCCAGTACTACGAAGAGTCGAGGACCGGGATCAGCTACACCACGACCGTCCCGAGCGAAGCCGGCATCCAAACCATCACCTATGACGAAGTGAAAAACGTCAACAAGATCGCAAACGGGGAGTTCACCCAGTGGACTGCCAATCCGCTTGATGGCACCTACGGCGGCTGGGAAGTCCCCGAGAGCAACGCCGGGACCGTGACCACCGTGAACGAAGAGCTCGCCCTAACCTATGGAACCGGCCGGGCCTATACCCGCCAGATCTGGGAAGAGGTCTACGAAGGCTTCAGCTTCGACTATTCCTTCAAGGGCCGCCTTGCGGACTCCTCTTCTTCCGGGAAATTGGAGATCCACTACACCAATAGCCTCGGCGTCGATATCGCCACGGCCACGACCATCGATATCGATTCGACGGAAGACAAGACTTATTCCGGTTCCATCACCGCGCCGGAAAAATGCCGGAACATCCAGTTCCGCTTCTATGGCGAAGCCGGGACGACCTACGTCGATGACGTCAATGTCGTCTATACCGGATACGAAGGCTAAATAGCTTAGTTCTTGGCCGCGGCACTAGATTGCCCGGGCAGGAACTTGGCCGGCACCACGACTCGCTCGAGGGGCCGGCTTTCTTTTTTCTCCATGGCTTCGATTAGCTTCTCGGCAAGGATGGTCCCGATGGCCTCGCTATCCTGCTTCACGGTGGTTAGAGAAGGCGTATAGACCTGCCCGAAATAAAGGCCGTCGAAGCCGGTGCAGGATATGTCGCCGGGGCAAGAGAGCCCGGCTTCCTGGATGACGGAGATGCCCGTCATGCAGCTATAGTCATCGGGATAGAGGATGGCGGTCGGAGGGGCGGCCATCCTTAAAAGATTCTTGGTAATGACCCTGATCGATTCCTGGTCGGTATAGAGGTTTTCGCGGAGCATCCGGTCGGTGAACTTGAGGCCCGACTCGAGGATGGCCTCCTTGAAGCCGGCGATGCGTTCGCGGGTAACGCCGCTATCTTCGCCGTGGACGAAGACGATGCGCTTATGGCCGAGGGATAAGAGATGTTTGGTCATCTCCTTCATCTTCTCGCGGTTATCGCTATAGACGGAGGTCATCTTGTCGCCGATATAGTCGAAGGCGACCTTGGGGATGTCGCTATCGATGACTTCCTCGATTTCGGGATCGTCGAAATCGCCGAAGAGAAGGGTCCCGCTGATCCCGCGGGAGACGCAGTTCTGGTAGAAGGTCCCTTCTTCGCCCGCGACGTTCCTAGCGATGAAGATGAGATCGTAATTGCTTTGATTCATCCGCTTCTGGAAGGAAGCGAGGATGTCGGTAAATAACCCATGCTTGAAAGGCGAGATATTGGTGCCGAAGAAGGCCAATACGCCGACATTGTAGGAGGTCCCTTTGCTAAGGGCCCTGGCCCCGGCATCGGGGATATAGCCCATGGCGTCCATCATCTTCAAAACCTTTTCCTTGGTCGCGGCCGGGATGGAGGGATAGTTATTGATGACCTTGCTCACCGTCGAGGGCGAGACCTTGGCCCGATGGGCGATATCGTAGATGGTGACCGTCGGCATGGTTAATTAACTAAAAGCGTCTGCAAGGGGGATTTTATCCATTGAATTTAGGATTTTCCATAGATTGGCTTAGGGGCGATAGACCCTTCCTGACCAATTCCGGGTAATACCGCGGGTTGATGTAGACGTCGAAGAGGGATGTGCAGTAGAGGGAAACCCCTAAAGAGAGGAATCCGTAAAGGAGGCAGAAGATCCCGATCGTGATCCATTCCCCGGTCCAACTATTGATGAGTTCATAGACGAAGAAAGGAACAAAGAATAAAAGGCTTATCCCAAGCGACTTAAAGAAGGAACCGACGTAAAACCTCCATGAATTTCCGATTAGCCGGAAGAAAGAACCTTCGTATAGAACAGCCTGCGGCATATAGAAAAGGACGAGACTAGCGAGGATATAGAAGAGGGCGTACGAGATGCCTAGTAGGACAACGAGGACGGTCTCGCTTTCGACGTAGGAAGATAGGGCCCCGATATCGAGCTTCAGAATCAGATAAAGCAATCCGAGGACGAAATGGCTAATTAACCCTTCTTTCCAGCACTTCTTGATGCCCAAGGGGAAATCGTTGATGAGGTTGGCCCCTTCCCCATACACGAGCTTCCGGTAGAAGTAGTAAAGGCCGGCGCTCCCCAGACCCGCGATCGAAAAGAGGACCGCGGCGACCCCATAGACAACCAATATCGAATACATGCTGCCCATGTCGATGAGCTCGTTCATCGCCGCGAAAACGATCCAGAGAAGGCAAGGAACAAGGAATAAGCAGGCGAAGATAGAACCCAAAAGGATGTCCCAGAAGCGGTATCTCAAGATATCGAGGAACTGGGCCCACCGACTGTTTGGAAGATTGGCGTCCTCTTTCTGCTCAAGCAGAAGGTCTTTCTTCTTTTTCCTAGGCATCGCTATATCTCTCCAAAAGGAACTG
>CAYMRJ010000020.1:0-11297 GCA_964392865.1 uncultured Staphylococcaceae bacterium | reverse complement strand
ATACGGGAAGAACGAATAGGCCATCCCGCCGACGAAAGGCATCGCCGCATAGGAAATGACGGTAAACCCGAGGGCCAAGACGATGCCGGCCACGGAGTTGTATTCCTTCTTGCTCTTCAGCTGGAGATAGAAGAAGGACATGATGCCCGAAAGGACCATGAAGATGGCGAATATCACCAATAATCCAAGGCCCGAGACCTCGTCTGAAAGGTAATTGGTCGGGAAGGGGATTTCCCCGTCGGCCTCGATGAGGTAATAAGCCCCATAGGCCAGGGCGGCCCCGGCAAAGGTTCCGATAAGCTGTCCCAAAGCATTGCAGAGGAACTCGACGATCCCGGCTTTCCGCGTCAAAAGGAGCGAGAAGCCGAGGGCCGGATCGAAGTGCCCGCGCCCATAGGGCGTATAGCAGTAATAGGCGATCATGAAGCAGAGGCCGAAGAAGAGGGGGCTTAGATAAGCCACTCCATAGGCGACGGCCGCATAACTGGAAATTATGAAAAGGAAGCTGAAGGCCAGGGCCCCGAGGCCCTCGGCAAGCGAATTCCTAAGAACGTTCATGGGTTAATAGATTATATCTTTTCCGACTGAGAAAAAGCCCCCTTTGATAGGGGGCTCGTTCATTTTGGAGGGGACTTAGGCGATATCGGGACGGTCATGGGCCTCGATGTATTGGGCCTTGACCTCCTTCATCTTCTCGGCCACCGACCAGCCTTGGAGGCTTTCTTCTTCCTCTTCCTTGCTCCTTAGGCCCGTCCCGGCCGGGATGAGCTTCCCGGTGATGACGTTTTCCTTGAGGCCATGGAGCGGATCCTTCTTGGCCTTGATGGCGGCGTCGGTAAGGACCCTCGTGGTCTCCTGGAAGGAGGCGGCGCTGAGGAAACTAGAGGTCGCAAGGGCGGCCTTGGTGATCCCAAGGACCAGGGGCGAAGCGATGGCCGGCTTCCCGCCTTCGAGCAAGACCCTGCGGTTTTCGCTCGTGAAGTCGTCGCGGTCGACGGCCATGCCCGGCAATAGCTTCGTATCGCCGCCATCGATGATGGCGACCTTGCGGAGCATCTGCCTAAGGATGACTTCGATGTGCTTGTCGGAGATGCCGATGCCTTGGGCGGCGTAGACCTTCTGGATTTCCTTCAGGACGTAGACTTCGACCTTCTCGATGTCGCTCACTTCGAGCAGCTTCTTCGGGGAAATCGCGCCTTCGGTGATCTTTCCGCCGGCTTCGACGTGGTCGCCGACCTTCACGCGGAGGTGGGCGGCGTAGGGCGTGGTGTAGGTCCGGGTTTCCGGCTCCCTGCCCTGTTCCGTCGTTTCGGTGGAATCAGAAGTAACGGTGACGTCTTTCTTCCCGCCATTGTCTTCGATGGCGGTGACGACGCCGGCGAAATCGCTGATGATCGATTCGCCTTTGGGCGAGCGGGCTTCGACGAGCTCCTGGACCCTCGGCAAACCTTGGGTGATGTCGGAGCCGGCCACGCCGCCGGTATGGAAGACTCGCATCGTGAGCTGGGTGCCCGGTTCGCCGATCGATTGGGCGGCCATGATGCCGACGGCTTCGCCGAGTTCGACCAATTTGCCGGTCGCCATGTTGCGGCCGTAGCAGTGGCGGCAGATGCCGTTTTTGGTCTGGCAGGTGAAGACGGAGCGGATCTCGACTTCGGTGATGCCGGCCTTCACGATGGCCTTGGCCTGCTCGTCGTCGATCATGGTGTCGCCTTCGACGAGGATGGCCCCGGTCTTGGGATCGATGACATCGTGCATGGCGAAGCGCCCGGCAAGCCTATCTTCGAGCTTCACGATGACGCGGTCTTGGCTCGTATCGCGGATCTCGCGGACCTTGAAGCCGCGGTCGCAGTGGCAGTCTTCTTCCCTGACGATGACGTCTTGACTGACGTCGACGAGACGGCGGGTCAGATAGCCCGAGTCAGCGGTCTTAAGAGCGGTATCGGCGCCGCCTTTGCGGGCGCCGTGGGTGGCGATGAAGAATTCGGCGACCTTCATGCCTTCGCGGAAGCAGGAGGTGATCGGAAGTTCGATGACTTCGTTCTTCGGGTTGGACATAAGGCCGCGCATGCCGATCAGCTGACGGAAGTTATCGATACTGCCACGGGCACCGGAATCGGACATGATGACCAAAGGATTCATCTTGTCTTCCCTAAGGCGCTTGGCCACTTCGTCGCGGACGGAGTCGCTGACCTTGGTCCAGACGTCGACCGTCATGCGGTGGCGCTCGCCGTCGCTAAGGAGGCCATGGCGATAGACTTCGCGGATCTTGTCGACCTTGGTTTGGCCTTCGGCGATCTTGCGCTCCTTATCTTCGATCGGGTTGATGTCGCTGATGGCGACGGTGACCGAGGAATTGGTGGAGTACTTGAAGCCGAGGTCCTTGATCTTGTCGAGAACGGCCGAGGTCTTCGAGGTCCCGTACTTATGGAAGATCATGTCGATGATGGTCCCGAGCTGCTTCTTCTTGACCGGCTCCCTAAGGGGAGTGATGGCAAGGTAATAGGCCAGCGGATCATCCGGGGTGATGGTGATTTCTTCTCCGTTGCTCGGCTTCTTGTAAGTGATGGGCTCGCCGCCTTTTACGGCCTCGGCCACATCGGCCGGGGAAACGAACCAAGAAGAGATGATCTTCTCGTCATTGGTCGGGGCATCGCCGTTGATGTAGGCGAAATCGACCGGGAAGATGTCGTTGAAGATGATCTTCCCGACGGTGGTGACAAGGTATTTGTCTTGGACGCCGACGGGGAGGCTATCGACCTTCAGGTCTTCCCCGAAGGACTTGTGGATGGATTGGGCCCGCACGGCGATGCGGCTATGGAGGCTCACGGCCCCGGTCTCATAGGCCTTGCGGACTTCGTCGCAGGTCGAGAAGACCTTGCCTTGCCCTTCGGCAAAGGATTCGAACTTTTCGGCTTCTTCGATATCGCCGAGATGAAGGGCTTTTTCGGCCCTCTCAAGGAATTCGGGAATCCCTTCTTCGGTCGTGAGGTAGTAGTTCCCGAGGACCATGTCCTGGGAGGGAACGACGATGGGCTTCCCGTCCTTCGGACCGAGGATGTTATTGCTGGCCAGCATCAGCTCGAGGGCTTCTTGCTGGGCCGCTTTGCTTAAAGGCACGTGGACGGCCATCTGGTCGCCGTCGAAGTCGGCGTTGAAGCCGGTGCAGACGAGCGGATGGAGACGGATGGCGCGGCCATCGACGAGCTTGGGCTGGAAGGCTTGGATGCCGAGGCGGTGGAGGGTCGGGGCGCGGTTCAATAGAACCGGGTGGTCCCCGATGATCCTTTCGATGATGTCATAGACCTTGGGATCATAGCGGTCGATGATCTTGTCGGCCTGCTTATGGGCCGTGACGTAGCCTTCCTTGATGAGGATGGCGGCGATGAAGGGACGCAATAGCTGGATGGCCATTTCGCGCGGGAGGCCGCACTGGTACATCTTCAGATCCGGGCCGACGGCGATGACGCTGCGGCCGGAGTAGTCGACGCGCTTGCCAAGCAAATTCTGGCGGAAGCGGCCTTGCTTGCCCTTTAGGCCGCTAGAAAGGGACTTGAGCGCCCTTCCGGAGGGCCCGGTGACGGGCTTGCTCCTACGGCCATTGTCGATCAAAGCGTCGACGGCTTCCTGGAGCATGCGCTTTTCGTTCATGAGAATGACGTAAGGCGCATTCATGTCGATTAGTTTCTTGAGACGGTTGTTGCGGGAGATGACCCGGCGGTAGAGATCGTTCAGGTCGCTCGCGGCGAAGCGCCCGCCGTCAAGGGCAAGCATCGGACGCAGATCCGGCGGAATGACCGGAATGACGTCCAAAATCATCCATTCGGGCTTCTGCTTGCTGCTGCGGAAAGCCTCGACGGCTTCTAGCCTCTTGGCCAACTGGGCGCGCTTGCCCTCGCCGCCCGAATTCCTCATCTCTTCGATGATCTGGTCATGGAGGGCGTTGAGGTCGACTTCGTGGAGGAGGCGCTTGATGGCGGCGGCCCCTTCGCCGAACTCGGCGCCGGTGTACTTGGCGACGAAGGCGGCGTTGGTGGCGAAGTCGAAGGTTTCTTCCATATTCTGCATCCGGGTGATCAGGTCTTCGGCCTTCAGATCGTCCGCAGAACCCTCTTCGATAAGCGGGCGGATGTCGTTGATGGCGTCGACCAAGACGACCCTCGCCGTCTTCTCGTCGAGGAACTGCTTGTACTGGAGGACCTTGGAGTCGCCGGGATTTAGGCAGACGTGGGCCGCGAAGTAGATGATTTCCTCAAGCTGCTTCGGGGGGATCTGGAGGATGAGGGACATCCTCGAAGGGATGCCCTTGAGATACCAGATGTGGGAGCAGGGAGAGACCAATTCGATGTGGCCCATCCTTTCGCGGCGGAATTCCTTACTGATGACTTCGACGCCGCACTTTTCGCAGGTGATGCCCTGGAAGCGGATCTTCTTGTACTTGCCGCAGTGGCATTCGTAGTCCTTGACGGGCCCGAAGATCTTCTCGCAGAAAAGCCCGCCCATCTCCGGCTTCTGGCTCCGGTAGTTGATGGTTTCGGCCCGGGTCACTTCCCCGTGGCTCCAAGAGCGGATCTCATCCGGGGAGGCGAGCCCCACCTGGATGCTTTCGAGATTTTCGATATCGAACATCGCTTTGCCTCCTTATTCTTCCCCGCCGGCCGAGAACTTGGTCCCGACCGAGAGGCCTTCTTCGAAGGCCATTTCGGCCTCGGCGGCCGTATCGACGGCTTCGGTTTCGGCCCTTTCTTCTTCCCGCGGGGCCGTGAGGTTGCGGATGGCGCTATTGACCTTGCGCTCCTCGATGAGGGCCTGCTTGGCCAAATTGTCCATGTCGATGTATTCGCCTTCCTGGTCGAAGAGCTTCACCGACATGCCAAGGCCCTTCAGTTCCTTGGTGAAGACCTTGAAGGCTTCCGGCATCCCCGGTTCGGGGAGCCTTTCGCCCTTGATGATGGCCTCATACGCCTTGCGGCGGCCGACGCGGTCGTCGCTCTTGATGGTCATCATTTCCTGCAAAGTATGGGCGGCGCCATAGGCTTCGAGGGCCCAGACTTCCATTTCGCCGAAGCGCTGGCCGCCGTTTTGGGCCTTGCCGCCAAGCGGCTGCTGGGTGACCAAGGTATAAGGTCCGGTCGCACGGGCGTGGAGTTTGTCGTCGACCATGTGGACGAGCTTGATCATGTACATGACGCCGACGGAGATGCGCTCGTCGAAGCGCTCGCCGGTGCGGCCGTCGTAAAGGACGGTCTTGCCGTCTTCGCTGATCCCGGCCTGTTCCATGAGGTCGAAGATCTCTTCGTTGCTGATGCCGTCGAAGACCGGGGTCGCGACCCTGATCCCGAGGCGGCGGCAGGCCAGACCCAAGTGGACTTCCAAAATCTGGCCGATGTTCATACGGCTAGGAACGCCCATGGGGCTAAGCATGACGTCGATGGGCGTGCCATCCGGGAGGAACGGCATGTCCTCGACCGGGAGGATCTTGGAGATGACGCCTTTGTTCCCGTGGCGGCCAGACATCTTGTCGCCTTCGCTGATCTTCCTCTTCTGGACGATGCAGACGGAGACGCTCATGAGGACGCCCGGCGGGAGCGGATCCTTGTTCTTGCGGCTATAGACGTGGACGCTATGGACGATGCCGGCCCCGCCGTGCGGGACGCGGAGGGAGGAGTCTTTGCCGTCCCTCGTCTTCTCGGCGAAGATCTGCATGAGCAGGCGCTCTTCCGGCGTCGGCTCGCTTTGGCCCTTCGGGGTGATCTTCCCGACCAAGATGTCGCCTTCTTTCACTTCGGCGCCCTGGATGATGATGCCGCGCTCATCGAGGAAGGCTTTGGCTTCTTCCCCGACGTTGGGGACGTCGCGGGTGATTTCCTCGTTCCCGAGTTTGGTCTCGCGGCATTCGATGTCGTAGCGCTCGATGTGGATCGAGGTGTAGGTATCGTTCTTCACCATGTTCTCGGACATGATGACGGCGTCTTCGTAGTTGTAGCCGTTCCAGGTCATGTAGGCGACGAGGACGTTTTGGCCAAGGGCCAGTTCGCCCTGGCTCATGGCCGGCCCGTCGGCGATGACCTGCCCCGGCTTAATGTGGTCGCCGACCTTGACGATCGGGTTCTGGTTCACGCAGGTGCCTTGGTTGGACCTAGCGAATTTCTGGAGTTGGTAAGTGAAGGTTCCGCCTTCTTCCTTGACCCTGATGGTCGAAGAATCGGTGTAGATGACTTCGCCCTCGCCCTTGGCGATGACGGCCATGCCGGAGTCTTTCGCGATGGCCTTTTCCATCCCGGTCCCGACGTAAGGAAGGGTCGGACGGAGAAGCGGCAAAGCCTGACGCTGCATGTTGGCGCCCATGAGGGCACGGGTCGAGTCGTCGTTTTCGAGGAACGGAATGCAGGCCGCGGCGATCGAGACGATCTGCTTCGGAGAAACGTCGATGTAGTCGACGAGTTCGGCCGGGGCCACGACGTTATCGCTATCGTGCCTCGTGACGACTTCGGGCTCGAGGATTTCTTTGACTTCGACCTCGCGGTCGCCGTCTTTGACCTTGATGACGTCGCCGAGCTTGATGTTGGCTTCGGCGATGTAGTAGCCGCGCTCGTCGTCGGCGCTGAGATATTCGGTTTCTTCGCTTACGTAGTTATGGCCGTCAATGTGCAAAACATGGCGATACGGCGTGCGGATGAAGCCGAGGTCGTCGACTTTCGCGTAGGTCGAAAGGTTGTTGATGAGGCCGATGTTCTGGCCTTCGGGGGTTTCGATCGGGCAGATGCGGCCGTAGTGGGTGTAGTGGACGTCGCGGACTTCCATCGAAGCGCGGTCCCTCGTGATGCCGCCGGGGCCGAGGGCAGAAATGCGGCGCTTGTTGGTAAGGCCGGATAGCGGGTTCGTCTGGTCCATGAAGGAAGAGAGCTGGTTCCCGCTGAAGAATTCGCGGATGGAAGAAGTCAAAGGACGGATGTTGATGAGTTCCTTGGGCTTAGCGGCCTCGAGATCGGTGATCGACATCTTCTGCTGGACGATCTTCTCCATCTTCGAGAGGCCGATACGGACCTGGTTCTGGAGGAGTTCGCCGACGCAGCGGATGCGCCTATTGCCGAGATGGTCGATGTCATCGGTGTTGCCGATGCCGTACTGGAGCCCGCAGAAGTAGTTGAAGCAGGCGACCATATCGGAGATGGTGACGGTCTGGAGGTTTTCGATGTTGAGGTAGGTCCCGATGATCGGAAAGACGGTATCGCCGGGCCTATCGTTGGCATAGACCTTCACGATATTGACGGCGGCGTCCTTGTCGATCCTCTTGGATTCCTTGCTCGAGAGATCCTTCGTATGGGCCCCGTTTTCGAAGACTTCGTTATCGAGGAGGAGCTTGACGTCTTCTTTGCTGAGCTTATGGCCCTTTTCGAAGTAGATGGTGCCTTCGCTATCGACGATCGGCTCGGCCAAGACGCGGCCGGGAAGGCGATCGTAGATGCCGAGTTTGCGGCGGTATTTGAAACGCCCGGCCTTTCCGAGGTCGTAGCGCTTGGGATCGAAGAATTTCTGCTTGATGAAATTGATGACGCCTTCCTTGGTGATGGGCTCGCCGGGTTTTAGCTTCCGGAAGATATCGACCAAAGCGTCGGTCGTGTTGGTGTTTTCCGCGTCTTTGTCGAGGGTGGCTTTGATGGAATCGCTATTGCCGAAAAGGGCCTTGATGTCCTCTTTGCCGAAGCCCAAGGCCTTGAAGAGGACGACGGCCGGCATCTTCCTTTGTCGGTCGATCCTTACCCAATATAGGCCCTTGGAATCGCTTTCGAACTGAAGCCAAGTCCCGCGGGTCGGGATGATTTCGCCGTTATAGATGTAGGCGTTGTTCTTATCGAGGTTCTTTTGGAAATAGGCGCCCGGAGAGCGGACGATTTGGCTGACGATGACGCGTTCGGCGCCGTTCACGATGAAGGTGCCCGAATCCGTCATCATCGGGATATCGCCCATGAAGACTTCGCCGGCTTCCTTGATGACGCCGGTGTTCTTGAACTTGAGCCTTAGTTCCACCTTGAGTTTGGATGCGTAATCCAAACCGTTTTCCTTGCATTCAAGGGGATCGTAGATCGGCTTTTCGAAGCGGCTGCTCACATATTCGATCTCGACGGTTTCGGCGTAGTTGCTGACCGGGAAGACTTCCTTCATGGCCTCGTCCAGGCCCTTTTCCAGGAACCACTGGAAGTTCTTGGTCTGGATGGCGACGAGGTCGGGGAGCGGGAAGGTCCCGGAGATCTTCGAAAAGTCGATGCGGCCGTTCTGCCCGGCTTCATAGACATGCCCGGTCTTCGGGTTCACGTAGGCGGTAACGCCGTTATCTAGTTTTTTGGTTGGCATGTGCTCTCCTCTAATTGCCCGCGGAAATGACGCGATACCCCTTATGCGAGGCGATGACCCGCGCGTCCTTATATAAGGCGCGTATGTAGGCCAAGGCGCTATCGGCCCCCTGCTTCTTCCTGATGACCAGATAGAGGCGGCCGCCGGGAGCAAGATGATCTCTTGCCCCTTCGTAGATCGCATAAGTCACCCTTTTGCCCGCGCGGATGGGCGGATTGGTGATGATCGCGTCGTAGATGGAGGGTAGGTTGTGGTAAAGGTCGCTATTGACCGTCTCGACCCTTTCCGAGACGCCGAGCAATTCGGCGTTCTTCCTCGTGAGTTCGAGGGCCCTGAGATTCACGTCGGAACAGGTGACGCTCCTCCTTGGGTCAGCCGCCGCTAGGATTAGTCCGATTGGTCCTAGCCCGCAGCCTAAGTCGAGGATCCTTTCCCCCAAGTCCATATTGGCTATGGTCTTAAGGAGCAAAAGGGTCCCTTCGTCGAGGCGCCTTTTCGAGAAGACGCCCCGATCGCTTAGCAGGCAATAATGCTTGCCGAAGAGCTCGAACTCGATCTTCAGGTCTTCGTGCGGAAGACCCTCGACGTTATCGAAGTAGCTCGGCATCTGTCCTCTTGCTTGCTAAGCCTCCCCTCCCCCGGCGACCGGCTGGGAGAGGGGAGCATAAGGGTGGAAGTTACTTGATTTCGACTTCGGCGCCGGCGGCGACGAGGGTCGACTTATGGGATTCGGCTTCGACCGGGGAGATGTTCTCCTTGATGGTCGAGGGGCAGGCGTCGACGAGCTTCTTGGCATCCATGAGGCCGAGGCCGGTGATGGTCTGGACGGCCTTGATGATGGCAACCTTGCTGCCGGTGCCGAGGCCCTTGAGGATGAGCGAGACTTCGCTCGGGCCGGCCTTGGCCGGGCCTTCCTCTTCGGCCGGAGCGGCCGCGGCGGTGGCGACGGCGGCCTGGACGCCGAAGGTTTCTTCGACGGCCTTGACGAGCTCATTGAGCTCGACGATGGTCATGCCCTTGAGGGCTTCGATGATCTGCTCGTTGGTGATTTTTTCAGCCATGGTTCTAACTCCTTGCGATTAGGCAGCGGCTTGCTGCTTGTCGGCCAGCGCCTTGATGGTGGCCGCGAATTTGCTGATGGGGGCGTTGAGGCAGCTAAGGAACATCGATAGCAGCCCGTTTTTGTCGGGAAGTCTGCTGAGTTCGACAATCGTCTTCCCATCGACGGGAGTCCCGTCGACGAGTCCGCCGCGGAGTTCCATGAATTCGTGGTTCCGGGAGAACTTGCGAAGTAGCGCGAGGGCCCCGGTCTCGGTCTTCGAGAAGACGAGGGCGTTGGGTCCTTCGAGGAGATCATCGAGGCCGTTGATGCCGGCTTCCTTCAGGGCACGGCCGACGAGAGTGTTCTTGTAAACGCTCAGTGTGGCGTCCTTTTCGGCGAGCTGGCGGCGCAGATCGCTCATCTCTTTCACGGTGAACCCTTGGTAAGAGATGATGACGGTCGTGGCGTTGTTCTTGAGCCCATCGACGATTTCCTGGACGGTCGCTTTCTTGGTGGCGAGTACGTTCTGGTTCATGACTTTCCTCCTTTCTTTTTCTGCTTTTCTATGTGAAGCCCCATATAACTAACGGTTGATACCTCCGCAACGTGATTTATTAAGGCCCTTGCCCGTTGCTCTCTTAGGTATACGAGACATGTCACCTAAAGGTGTTTTCTTGAAGGATCAGGACCTTCCTTCGTAGGTGATGGCGACGCCGGGGCCCATGGTGGTCGTGGCGGTGACGCTCTTGACGTAGGTGCCCTTCACGGTGCTCGGACGCGCCTTCTGGATGACGTCGGCGACGGCCTTGATGTTCTCGACGAGGAGCTTGTCCTCGAAGGAAACGCGGCCGACCGAGAGGTGGAGGTTCCCGTCCTTATCGACGCGGTAGGCGATCTTGCCGGCCTTGATTTCCTGGATGGCCTGGCCGATGTTCGGCGAGACGGTCCCGGTCTTGGGGTTCGGCATGAGGCCCTTGGGGCCAAGGAGACGGCCCATCTTCCCGAGTTCGCCCATCATGTCCGGGGTGCAGACGATGACGTCGAAGTCGAACCAGTTTTCGTTCTGGATCTTCTCGAGCAGTTCCTTGCCGCCGGCGTAATCGGCGCCGGCCGCCTTGGCTTCCTCGACCTTCCCGGTGATGGCGAGGACCTTCTTGGTCTTGCCGTTCCCGTGGGGGAGGGTGATGGTGCCGCGGATCAATTGATCGGCGTGGGTCGGATTGACGTTCAGGTTGAAGGAGATATCCACGGCGGCGTCGAACTTGGTGACGCTGGTCTTCTTGAGGACCGGGATGGCTTCTTCGATGGTGTAGATCTTGCCCTTTTCGATTTCCGCGAGGGCAGCGGTGTACTTCTTGCCGTGCTTTTTCATCTTCGCGCTCCTTAGGCCTCGACGGCGATGCCCATCTGGCGGGCGCTGCCTTCGATGATCTTCATGGCCGATTCGACGTCGTTGGCATTGAGGTCCGGCAGCTTGTATTCGGCGATTTCCTTAAGCTGGGCCCTGGTGATGCGGCCGACGATGTTCTTCGGATTGCCGGATCCCTTTTCGATGCCGGCAGCCTTCAATAGAAGGCCGGTGACCGGGGAGGTCTTGATCTCGAAGTCGAAGGTCTTGTCTTCGTAGGCGGTGATGATGACGGGGACGATCTGGCCCTTCCTATCGGCGGTCTTGGCGTTGAAGTCCGTGCAGAACTTCGGCATGACGACGCCGGCGGAAGCAAGCTTCGGTCCGGGGGTGGCAGCTCCGCCGGGGAGCTCCATCTTCACGACTTTGGTGATTTTCTTTCTCATGCAAACTCCTTTCGATGTGCATGCAGTGGTCGATGGGCAATCGCCTATGCCCTCCCACGCTTATACGCGTCTAAGCGACACGCTCGCATATAATACGCGCAACCCT
>CAYMRJ010000019.1:0-11766 GCA_964392865.1 uncultured Staphylococcaceae bacterium | reverse complement strand
CGTAAGTAGAATTCGCTTTGGTTACAAACTATGAAAGAAATCTCTGATTGGCTGATTTATAGGCAACTGCCATTTTCTACGTACTGGGATGAGGCGGTCGAACGCTTCAACTCCACTGGCGGACTCGCCGGGGGGGGACTAGGTAAGACCGTGGTCAAGGATAAGGAAGACATCGACGCCGCCCTTGCGGAATTCTTCTCCCATGTCGACTGGGAGAAGACCGGCATCATGCTTTCGGGCGGCATCGATAGCGCCCTAGTGGCCTCCTACGCCCCGAAGGGGACTTTGGCCTTCACCATCAAATATCCCGAAATCGAAGGGGTGGACGAAACGGCCAGGGCGAGGCTCTATGCCGAGAAGCTGGGACTGCGTTTGATCGAAGTTCCGGTGACCTTCCAGGATGTCTTGGATCTCCAAGACGACCTGATGCTCAATAAAAGAGAGCCTCTGCAGGCCATCGAGGTGCCCATCCTCAAGATTTGCCTTAGGGCCCTCGATTTCGGATTGGAAAACCTCGTTACCGGCCTCGGGGCCGATATCCGCTTCGGCGGCGATACATTGGCCCTGGCCAAGGATCGGACGAAAGAGGAATACATCGAGTTCCAGCGCTACGTCGACCCCGATCTTGTTTTGAAGAATAAAGTCGATCAGGATCTGAGCATTTTCGATAAGTACGAGAAGGATGGGAAATTCGACGTCCTCGACTTCCTCCACGGGGAAAACGGCAAAGGGGCCGATGTCGGCTTCCTCAATCCCGCCTCGGTCGCTGGCATCAATCTCTTAGCGCCATTTGTCACCCTTGAGCCCGGCTTCGAGCTCAATATGGAAGAAATCAGAAGCGGCAAAGAGAAGAGGATCCTTCGCGAACTCTTCTTCGAGCGGACCGGCTTGGAGGCGCCCGGCAAGCAGGCCTTTACCCGTCCCGTCAGCGTTTGGAAGCAATATTACGGCCCGATCGTCAACACCGACGAAATCCGGGAAGACGCTTATGAGCGGGTTTCCACCGATAACCAGAGATGGCTTATCTATACCCTCGATCACTGGCTGTATCTATATAAGAACAACTGCTTCAAGCATTACGACGTGGGTTACACCACCGGGGTATACGACATGTTCCATATGGGCCACCTGAACGTCATCAGGAGAGCCTCCAAGATGGTCGATAAACTCGTCGTCGGCGTTACCAACGACGCGCTTGTCTCCTACAAGAACAAGCAATCGATAATCCGCTTCGAAGATCGCATTCGTATTGTCCGTGCTTTGCCCTTTGTGAGCATGGCCGTCGAGCAAAGCGATATGGACAAGGCCAAGGCCTGCAAGCGCTACGGAGCGCATGCCATCATCGTCGGAGACGATTGGAAGAACACCGAGAAGTGGAATAACTACGAAAAGGAACTCAAGGAAATCGGGGTAGAAGTGGTCTACCTTCCCTATACCAAACGGGTTTCTTCCACCATTCTTAGAAAAGAAATCGGCAAGTAGGCCGTAGATAGATATAAATACGCTAGATCGTGCTTGAATCCGCTCGGTTCAAGATCGTTTTTCGATTGTTTCCCTTTCTAACGCCCATAAGTCAATCAAGTTCGATTGATTGCCTAAACTAAACCCGACTTATCTCCATAAGGAGGGAGAAACATGAAGAAAAAGCTCACGACCTTATCCCT
Organism: uncultured Staphylococcaceae bacterium; assembly: GCA_964392865.1. Taxonomy (GTDB): domain Bacteria; phylum Bacillota_I; class Bacilli_A; order RFN20; family CAG-826; genus UBA4951. The sequence goes on along the minus strand of CAYMRJ010000019.1, from coordinate 10,102 downwards.
TTTGGCGGCCGGTTTCGCTTTTGCTTTCGCAAGCATCGCGGGCACACCGGTAGGGACCTACGCGGATCGCGACGAAAGCATCGACTGGCCGGCATTAGCGGATATCGATGATGCCCAGGGCTTCGCTTATTCCAGTGGTAGCTACGGATTCAAGCGGATCGACGACCGCCGAACGGCCATAACTTCCTCGGCCGGCTGGGGCGGCCGCTGCTACTTCGATTATTCCTTCACATCCTTCGAATCCTTCGAAGTCCAGCTCGATCTCTCCGGCTTGACCAGCGGCGTGGCCGCCGGCATCGGCTTCGGGCAGAGGAACAACTACCAAAGCGAAGCGGGGTGCGGTCTCTGGGCCGATATCTTGAAGTCGAGCGCCGGTTACTACGTCGTGACTCTGAATAGAGGCGACAGCGATACCCACGAAGGCTACATGGACCATAACCTAAGCCTTGAACAATGGACTGCCGATAACTATCTCAACCAAGGCGGCTACATAGGAAGGCAGGTTTATCCCGAAAACGACATCATTACCTTCGGCTGTGAAACCGACGGGGATGAGGTCAGGGTCTATGTCGAAGACCAAAGCGTAACCTTCGATTACGATTTCATCTTCCAATATTTCGACGAGGAATATTACTTCATGTATGCCGGCGGCATCAGTGGCTCCTCGACGAATTACACCGTCGTGAATTATCTGGGCGATGCCGAAGCCTTGGCCTATTACGACGAGGAAACGGGTGCCTATTACGAGGCCAAGAACGCCGTCGACGAATTCGTCGCGGCCGCCGCCGATGCGACCTTCGAAGATGTCGACGATTTCATTGCCGTCTATACCCAGAAAGACGAAGTCGGCATCTGCTTCAACAATCTCATTTACGACTTCGATGAAGTCTATCTCAGAAGGACATTCGATCCGGCTCTCGAGACCCTATTGGCAAACGGGCTCGCCCAGTTCGGCGATTCCCTCTACGTCAGCCTCCTCGACTACTACGTAACCTATTTGGAGGAAGTGACCGATGGCGGGCTTGAGACCGAGGACGAACTTTTCGCCCTCATGGCCCAGATCGATACGGTCACCGAAATCCTCGAGGCCTTGGATAACGCTACGCTGACGTACGAAGAAGAAACTGAAGCCATGGCCTTGATTGAACGCTATCGCGATATCAACCAAGACATCACCACTTTGGCCGATGCCCTCTACACAGACTTGGTGCAGAACGTCATCGACCTGATGAACAGTGCCGCTACCGTGGACGAGGTCTATCAGGCCGAGGTGGCTTACCTCACCCTATCGACGACCTTCGATAGCTATGTGAGCGAGTCGGTTCTCGCCAATATGACGGAATCACTGGCCAGTGCCCGCGAAGCCTTCCTCGCCAAATATAGCGGCGACGCCGTAGCCGAGATCAACGGCTGGCGTAACGGCAGCACCTCCCAAAACCGCGTCATCCAAGAAGATGATGGCATCGGTTTGGTCGCCTGGACCGGAATCAGCGCCGGCACCCAAGATGGCGGCGGCCTCCTCTATACCAGAGAAGCCCTCGATGTCATCGATTTCACCATGAGCTATGAGGTGACGCAACTCACGACGAAATATGCGATCAGTTTCATGGCCGATGCTACCTTCTTCAGCTCCGCAGATGATGCCAGCGTCGCCGAGCATACGGGTCTGGTCTTCCTCGTCACCGCCCTCAACGCCACGACTGCCACGGTCCAAGCTTATCTCATCAATGACAGCGCCACCTCCTTCTACGACGGGGACGACGTCTTCAGCGGCGAATTCAGCATCCCGAAGACCGGCGAAATCACCCTGACGATGAAGCTTGTCCAAATTGAAGAAGACGGCGCCATCAACAACTACTTCACCTTCGACTTCAACGGAAACTCCTACGCGGCCCCATCCGTCAAGGCCATGGATCTCCTCAACGCCTTCCCGAACGGCACCGGCTATGTCGGCATCGGCTCCCAAGGAAATGACGATCAGGCCACTCCGGTCGCCCTCAAGATCAAGGAAGTAAACGGCAAATCCGTCGTCACTTCGGATTCGCTTAAGGCCGATGCAAGCATCTATAACCCCGTCTTCGCCCAAGATTCCTACACCTACCTAGCCGAAAGCGGCAACAACCTCACCATCGGCGTCGATCCGAGGCTCCAGACCGAGGCAAGCTTCGCCCTCGATGGAGAAACAATGACTGCTACGGACGACTATCTCTACACCAACAATTCGACTCTGACCCTCAGAGCCTCCTTCCTCAACGATGTCGAAGTCGGTGAGCATACACTCACCATGACGACCGCCATGGGCACCGGCTCCACAACCATCATCGTCGAAGCTGCCGATACCGGCGAAGACGAAGACGACGATCCGATCACCGGAGATGAAGAACCCGATACCGGAACCTCCGAAGAGGATCCTGAAGACGAAGAACCCGTCACCACGGACGAACCGGGCTCCAGCGAAGAACCGACGACCACGGAAGACACCACTACCACTGACACCGAAGGTGAAGTCGAGACCGATACCGGCACCGAAGACACCGCCGACGAAGGCGGCCTCGGAACGGGCGCCATCATCGGAATCGCCATCGGCGCCATCGTGGTCCTCGCCGTCATCGCCGGACTGGTAGTCGTCATCGTTAGGAAGAAGAAAGCTTAATTAACCTCCTCAGCATTCCTTTCTCCTCATCCCAGGCTAGCCCATAAAACGGCTAGCCTTTTTCGTTACTCGTGAAGGCGGCCAAGAATGTGTCAGAACATCCAAAGGATTGCGTTGTTAGATGGAACGCAGTCGGGGTTGGCGATAAAGACACAAGGCGTCGAAGGTGATAGAGGCATGGCTTGGTATCTGTTCTCCTACATTCAGTCTATATGTGTCACGCCACCAAACGCTTAAGTCTCAGATAGTCCTGTGAAGGATAAGTATCTCTTGTGGCCTAAGCTCATTGGCTGATAGAGACCGGGGAGACCTAATCGGATGTTGGAGACCCTTATTTGTTTAGCCCTGTCTCAAATGGGGAGTGCGGTTGTCGGTTACAACCAAGAATAGAGGCATCTGTCACATCGCTGGCAGTAATCCGATGGGGATCGGGAGGCCTGGAAAAGGCCGCAATTTCCTTCCAAAGCTGTTTGTTATCGGGATATTTGGGCAATAACCCTGTCAAAAGCCTTCCAAATATATTTGAAACTTCGCAAAACTGGCTTCGAAGCAGGAATTATCTTGTTAATCACTTCTTCAGAGGGAATTTCATCATCTCCCTTTGCTAGCCAACTAATTAGACCTACCCATCAAGCTGCGCAATTCATTGAGGCGGATATGAAAAGTACCCCTCCCAGTTGTCTGGGTCAGGGGTACTCCAGAAAGGAAGGAAAGGAGTTAGGCTTATTCTTCTTTCTTCGGCTTCTTGGTGAGGAGGATGGCAGCGGTTATAGCTCCGCCGATGATGAGGATGGCAGCCGGGATGGTGATGCCGAGGATGAGGCCGAGGTTGAGGGTTTCGGTAGTGCCGCTATCGGTGGAAGTTGTTCCTCCTCCGGTGGAGGTGCCGCCACCGGTTCCTTCGTCGGTCTCGGTGTCCGGGGTTTCTTCTTCGATGACATCGTCTTCCCAGCCGGGGTAGCGGACGGTGATGGGATCAGAGAAGACTACCGAGTTATAGGTGTAGGACTCGCTGATGTATTGGGCGGCCAGGATGACTTCGTATTGGTGTTCGCTGATTTGCTTAGAGACCAAAGGCATCGCGAGGGCGATTGTTTCGCTAAGTTCCCCGTTGAACTGCTCGAACTGGACGATGTAGTCCCTATTGTTGATGTTGAAGTTCTCCGAGACTTCGACGGTGTTGGTCTCGTTGTAGTAAAGCCTCGTGGCGAACTCTTCCATCGTGTTGCAGTAGTCGTTGGTGGGAGCGACCACGCCATTGAGGAGAGCCTGGGTGATGGAAGAGGTGCTGGAGTAAGTCCACCAGTAGCCGAGGAAGCCTCTTTCAGAGAGGTTACGATCGTAATCGGCGGTGTAGCTGCCGATATAGAAGTCAATGCCGATGTTGTAGGCATTGAGGGTCGCTAGTCCACTGGTGGAATGGAAGGTACTGGAGGCGATCGTATTGAGGCTTGCCGTCGGGATCTCGGGCATTTGGTTCCGGCATCTGATGAGCTGCTCGTTATAGCCCGAGATGAAGACGATCTGGTCGGCGATGTCGTATTCGTCGATGAGCTCCTTCAGGAGCGGCACCATATCGGATGACGTCGATTTGATCTCGACGACGATGAGCTTGCCGTTCCCTTTGAACTCGGCGAAGAGGTCTTCGAGGAAGGGGATTTCGACTCCTTCGCTTACGGTCTGGCCGTTGATGTAGTTGATCTGGTACTGCTTGATCTCGTCGCTCGTCAGGGCGCTTAGCTCGCCCGAACCATTGGTGGTCCTATCGAGGCTAGCGTCATGCATGACGACCAGTTTCTGGTCGGCCGTGATCCAGACGTCGGTCTCGATATGGGTCGCCCCTCTTTCATAGGCCAGCCTATAGGCTTCCATCGAATTCTCGTAACTCAAAGCCGATAGGCCCCTATGGGCGACATTCTGGGGAATGCGGTTCATGTTCCTCGTCGGCGAATCCGTATCGAGGAAATAGTCGAAGGCGGCATAGGCGTCCTCGACGTTAGACGTGATGACGCCGTAGGCGCCATTCACTACCGCCTCGAGGAAATCGAAATCGCTATAGTTGGGAAGATCGACCCAGACGGACTTGGTACGTCCTTCGATGTAATAGATGTTCTCGAAGGTCGCTTGGTCTCCGTTAAGGATGACCGTATTGGCATAGGCCGCATTGGTGGCCGCCACGATCTCGGCGGCACTCATATCCGTCTCGCCCGATAGATCCAAGATGCCCCTGATGTATTGCCCGTTCGTGCTGCTTCTTACCGTTTTCAGGAGGTTGGAATCATTGGAGGCGACGGCCATATCCAAGGGGCAGTAGGTGCCGTTCAAATAGCTGATGAGGGCCGTCGCCACCTCGCTAGTCTCGATGTAGATGACGGGAATCATCGTTTCGGCGATGTAGTTCTGGTAGGCCTCGGTGAAGTTCACGCCGATGGCGTTCCCGTTTGAATCGACGATATTGATGTCCTTGTCGATCCTGAGGATCACGTGGCTCGGGGCATTGTCCGGATCGTTGCCGTAGGTGCTAAGTTCGGCAAGGCTTTCGATATAGGTATGGACGAAGACGGCCCCGATGGTGTTCGTTTCGTGATCGGCCGTCTGGTTGAAATGGTCGGTATTGACGCTGACGGGGTTTGTTGCCACCTCGCGATCAAATTCGACGACATCCCGGTTAGCGCCATCTCCGATCTTGAGGCCCATCGAAAGGGCCAATAAAGGAGCGAGGGCGAAGGCAAGAACTTTGGCTTTCATAGGCAAATATCTCCTCGGTAGGTTCGGGCTTAGTTTAAACAATCGCCCCTCGCCTTTACGGGCGTGGCGCGCACAAAGGCAAACAATCGCCGGGCGATAGGCAATCAATCAGAAACAATCACGATTAGACACTCTTATTGGCGTTTGATACCTAGTCCCATGCATGGATTTGCTTGTTGATTGCCTATCGCTATTGACTCGCCCTCTTTAAAAGAGGAAGGCGAGCCTATAACCTTCGTGGTATGAAGATCACCATCCTCGGTACCGGCACCTGGGGCCTGGCCCTCGCCGATCTCTTGTCTAGGAACGGCCATAAGGTCATCGCCTACACGAGATTCGAAGAAGAGAAAGAGAAACTCGAATCGACTTATGCCCATCCTCGGTTTGCGGGGATAACGCTTGATAGAAACATCGTTTTCAGCGATGTATTAGAGGCATCCCTACAGGATGCCGAAGCGGTCCTTTTCGCTTCGCCTTCTCTTTACATCAGGGATGTCGCTAGGCAAGCCAATCCTTATCTCACCGATAAGACCAAATTCCTTATAAGCGTCGCCAAAGGATTGGAAGACGATACCTTCCTCACGATGTCGGAAGTCATCGAAGAAGAAACGAAACATAGGTATCCCGTCGTCGCCCTTACGGGACCGACCCATGCCGAAGAAGTCGTCAAAGGGCTTCCGACTCTCTGCCTTGCTGCTAGCAAGGACATAGAAGCGGCCAAGCAGACGAGGGATGCCTTCAGCACGTCCTACTTCCGTGTCTACGATAGCAACGACATCTACGGGGCCGAGCTCTGCGGGGCCCTGAAGAACGTCATTGCCTTGGGAGCCGGGATCATCGAAGGCCTTGGATATGGGGATAACGCCAAGGCCGCCCTTATCACCAGAGGCCTAGTCGAAATCATCAGGCTCGGGACGGCCCTAGGAGCCGAGAAGAAGACCTTCTATGGCCTAGCGGGCATTGGCGATCTTATTGTCACCGCGACCAGCAAACATAGCCGCAACCGCGAATGCGGCATCTATCTGGGACAAGGCTATAGGCCTGACGAAGCGAAGGCCAAGGTCGGGATGGTCGTCGAAGGCCTCAATGCCTTGGAGGCCGCCTACCATCTAGCGAATAAGAAAGACATCGAGATGCCGATCGTCTCGGCGGTCTACAAGATCGTGAACGAAGGCTACGAACCCAAGAAAGCCGTCGAAGAGCTCTTTGCCAGAAGCCTGAAGACCGAAGACTGATATCTGAAAAATTCTAAAGTGCTACTTCAGGAAAAACTAAAGTTGCGCTTTAGATTTTTCTTATATACGATGGTCCCATGATCGATAGGCGCATCGCGGATTACGTCATAAAGACCTCGAAGCAATATCCCGTCACCATACTGGTGGGGCCAAGGCAGATAGGAAAATCCTATTTGCTTTATAACTTCCTTAGGCCCGCGGGGTATTCCTATGTCAGCTTCGACTATGTCGACGCTTTGGTAAGCGCCAAAGCCGCCCCGCGGGCCTATTTGGAGAGCCACCCCTTTCCTTTGATCATCGATGAGGCCGATAGGTGTCCCGAGATCTTTCCGGAGATAGAGAGGATAGTTAATGAAGAGAGGCTTAAGCCGGGCAATGAGGCGATCGGGGGCCTTTATATACTGACCGGCTCTAGCAAGCTGAGCCTTTTGGCCAAAAGCCATGAGTCCTTGGCCGGCCGGGCCGCCATAATCGAGATGAATCCTTTATCCATCGCCGAGATCAAGGGAGAGAAAAGGAATCCCTTTTCCATCGAGTATTCGGCTTACGCCGGGAAGGCCTATGAGGGCGATTGGAAAGAGTATTGCCTGAAGGGCTTCTTGCCGCGCCTATACGCCGGCGAAGAGATGGATCTCACGACCTTCTATAGTTCGTATGTAACTACATATCTCGATAAGGACGTCGGCGAGGCCCTTAAGGAGATGAACCTCAGGGGGTTCATGGATTTTCTAAGGCTATTAGCCGCCGACGTCAGCCAGGAATACGTGATGGCAAAGTATGCAAGGCTACTTGGCAAAAGCGAGCCGACCATCAAGGCCTGGAGCGAGATGCTCGAAAAAAGCGGCATCATCCATTTCCTAAGGCCCTATATCCCCCATAGTCCATCAAAGGCTTTGACCAAGAGGCCCAAGATCTATTTCTTCGATACGGGATTGGTCTGCCATCTCTTGGGCTTAACAAACACCGATATGATCGAGAATAGCGTCCTCAAAGGCCCTCTCTTCGAGAACATGGCCTTCAACGAGATCAGGAAGTCCTATTCCTCCGTAGGACCTATTCCTCGTATGTCCTACTACAGGGACTCCTCACAAAGGGAGATCGATTTCCTGATCGAGATAGGCGGGGAGGTCCATCCTATCGAAGTCAAAGCCACGATGGATCCCGAGCCCCATATGGGCAAGAACTTCCATATCCTGAAGGATCTGCCATTCGCGAGCGAGAAAGGGGCGGTCGTCTACGCCGGCCCTCGGGCCATGGCCCTTAGCGATAGCCTGACGGCCATCCCCTTCATGGCCATTTAGGCCATCGGGAGGAAGGCTTTTGCCGTTATAATTTTCGCAAATGAAGATCATCCACGCCGCCGACATCCATTTGGGGACACCCTTGAACAAGGGTTTTCCCAAGGATTTGGCGGACGATATCAACATTGCCGTCCGCGCCTCTTTTACGAAGATGCTCGAGTATGCCGAGGAAAACGGCATAAAGGCCATCCTTTTGGCAGGGGACGTCTTCGATAGCGATGTCCCGGGCAAAAAGGACACCGATTTCTTCTATGGGGCGGTGAATGCCCATCCTGACATTACTTTCTACTATCTCCGCGGCAACCACGATGCCTATGGTGAACCGAGGAAACTGGACAATCTCAAAATATTCGGAACCGAATGGACTTATTACGATCTTGGTGAGAATGTAGTTCTTGCCGGCATCGAAATGGATAAGACCAATGCGGTTAGGCTATACGGAGAATTGGAACTCGATGCCGGCAAGACGAACATCGTCATGCTCCATGGGAACGTATCGAGCAGAATCGCCGCCTACGAGATCCATTTGAAGAGCCTAGAAGGCAAGAACATCGACTATCTGGCCTTGGGCCACATCCACAAAAGAGAGGAAGGCCGCCTGGACAATAGAGGCTTCTATGCCTATCCCGGCATCCTCGAACCCCGGGATTTCGGCGAAGGAGGGGAACATGGCTTTTCCGTTTTGGATATCAGCCACGGCGTCATCAGATCCGAGTTCCAGAAAAACGCTTCCCGGGAGTTCAAGGAAATCGAGATCGAGATCCCGAGGGAGATGGCCAACGCCTATATGGCCCCGGGAATCGTCATAGATGCCCTTAGGGGCTTTAGGAACCCCAAGAACCTTTATCGGGTCATCCTCGTCGGAGAAAAGGAAGAGGACGCCCCCGATATCGCCGGCGATATCGAAACGAGGATAAAGGGCAGCGGAATCTGCAGCTACATCGAGGTCATCGATAACAGAGTTCCTTATATCGATGTCGAAGCCCTGAAAGAGGGCGATACCCTTTTTGCCGAGTTCGTCCGGGAGATCGAGCAGAGCTCGCTAGACGAGAACGAAAAGAAAGAGGCCATAAGCCTCGGGCTTAGGGCCCTTAGGGGAGAACTGAAATGAAGCTCCTCAAGGCCCATATAAAGCGTTACGGATCCCTTGAGAATAGGGATTTCGTCTTCGAGGATGGCATCAATTGCTTTTTGGAAGGCAACGGGCAAGGCAAGAGCACTTTGGCTTCGTTCCTGAAGGCGATGCTCTATGGCCTAGACACAAGCCGCACGGGCGGCAAGAGCTTCATCGACCGCGTCCATTATTGCCCTTTCGGGGCGACCGATTTCGGCGGGTGGCTGGAACTAAGCGAAGAGGGCCACCATTACAGGATAGAAAGGACCTTCCATAGCAAGAGCGCCACCAAGGACGTCTCTGAGATTAGGAAAGACGGCCGATCCTTTTCCTTGGATGAGAAGAAGGAAATCGGCGATGTCCTTTTGGGCGTCGACGAAGGGACGTTCCTTAGGACCGCCTATCTATCCGGAAACGAACTGAGCCTCGATGCCAGCGAAGGCATCATCAACGCCTTGACCAAACAGCTTCACGGCGATGAGGATTTCGGCCAATACCAAAAGGCCGAGGAGAAGCTAAGGCAGCTGCGCTCCGCCATCAGGGGCGATAGGAAAAGCCCGAACGACGAACTGAGCAAGGCCGAAGAAAGGATCGCCTCGCTTAAGGAAAAGAGGCTCGAGGCTCTAAACGAGGCCGCGGAGGCCGAAGGGATCCTTAGGGCCCTAGAGGGCGTAAGGAAAGAGCAGGCCGATGTCGATTTGGCTTTGGCCAGCGCCAATGCCGAGGCCATGAGATCGGCCGCTTGGAACAAACTCAGGATCACGGCGGAATCCGCCGATGCCCAGAAGAAGAAGATCGAAGAAGCATCTTCGAAGTACCAAGGCAAACTTCCTAAAAAAGAAGAATTGGATGAAATCAGGAAGCGCATCAAAGAATTAAACGAATTGAATGAACAAGCAAAACGCGCCTGCCTAAGCCATGCCGAGTCCGAAGAACTCTCTCATCTGAAAACTTTGTTCTTAGACGGAACCATTGGCGAGGAGACCCTCGACGAAGTCAAAAAGAGAGGGGAAGACGAAATCGGCTTCGCCAAGCAATACCTAGATGGCAG
>CAYMRJ010000018.1:0-13600 GCA_964392865.1 uncultured Staphylococcaceae bacterium | reverse complement strand
ACGGCAGGTTTGAACCCCATGTCCGACCCAGTCGATGATGATCTCGGCATCATCCCCCGGCTTCAGGTCTCTAAATTGCGCTCCGAATAACCGAAATGTCACACGGCCCTCGTGACCGAGGTTGATTCCTCTGTAAGGGCCTTGGCCAAGGCCCATGTCTTCCGCGGTCAGGAATTTGAACTGAAGATAGGAAGAGCCTTTGTCGTAGAGTTCCAAGACTTCTTCGATGGGACTTTCGTCTGCCATGGTTGAATTTTCCTATTATTCAGATCGCCCTTTGATGGCCATGGCCAATTCCCTTTTGCGGCTCTCGCGGCGGCCACAATAGGCCTCCATGAGCGTTTTGGTATCCATGAGGATCCCTTGGATCCTTTCATGGGATTCCGGATTAGGAATCCAGTCTCCGGTCGCCTCGGCGGCGTTTATGACCCAATTCTCCCCGGAAGGATCCCTTTGGGCGAAAGGCAAAAGGAAGGCGTTATAGGTCTTCTTGCCGGTTTCCTTCCTCACGACTTCCCCGTAGACGATCTGCTTGGCGATGTCGGCGGTGCCCGGCAGGTCATTCATGTTCTTGGTTTGCCCGTATTGGTAGTACTTGGCGTCGAGGACGTAATACTCCTGTTCCAGTTCCATGACGGAGTCGGGCCTTAGGGGATCGCGCCATCTTGAGTCTCCGCTGGCTCTTTCCGTCCAAGTGCCGCTAGGCAAGTAATCGTCCTTCTCCGCTTTTCCGATGCCGAAGACATCGTCGATCATCCATTCCCAGACGTACTGAAAGCCTTCGACGCCGAAATGGCGTTCCTGGTTCTGTTTCTCTCCGTCTTTGCTCTCGATGATGGCGATCATGGCCTGGAAGAGGCGGCGGTCATTGTCTTTGAAAGTCCTTAGGACCTTCGAATGCAGGAGCGAAAGGCACATTCCTTTGTTGACCTCGGAAACGACGAAGTCCGGTTTCCCGGGAGCGGAGACCGAATAGAGCCAGCCGAAATCCCGAAGGCCTACATAAACGCACCAGCGGTTTATCAAGGCGATAAGGGTATCCTCATTGAGCTTGGAATCCCGGATCGTTCTCTCAAGATAGACGAAGGAGCCGTTGATGATCTCGGGCCTATTCCGCTTGATGGTCTTGTTCCAATCGGTCTTTCCCTTCGTGCCGGTCTTATAGACCGTCTCCCTTTCGGCATAGTAATGGCCGCTCCTTAGGTAGTACTCGATGACATAGCGATAGGCATCGAAGGGGATTTCGTCCTTGAGGCAGTTAGGATCGCTGGTCCTTAGATGCTGCCCGTTCTCTTTATTGAAAAGAGAAAGGACGCGCAAAAGGAGGCGGACGTCTTCCCGAAGGCCTTTCTCGTCGTCTCCTTCCAGGCGGTAGCCGATGGGAAAGCGAATCTCGATTTCGCCCTTGAGGCCGAAGCGGATCCCGACGAAGACGTCGTTCTTATTGCCCGTCGAATTCCTGCATATGTCCTTGAGCAAGAGTTCCCTCATTTTGCTCCTTTGCCGGTTCTTTGCCCTTATAGAGCGCGTCTTTCACATCGGCGTTGAAGACGTCGAATCTCTCGTCTTCTTTTGAGTGGCAAAATTTCTCCACGACCTTTTCGAGGCTATTGAAGCCGGAAGCGAAGAGTTTTCCCCTATTGAATTTGAACGCATCGTCCCAAAGGTACTTGAGGACCTTTTCGGCAAACCTGTCGGGTTCGGTGAGATCCTTTTTGCATACGAAGTAGGCGCCGAGGCGCTTGTCTTCGTTGCTGGCCATGCCTAGGTTCGAATCAAGGAAACATTCGTTGATCACCATGAAGAATTTCTTCCAGGTGACGCCGGTATGGGCGATTTCGGAAGAAGCCAATTCCCCATCCTTGAGGACATTGGGGACCAGGCGCATTTCCCAGCGCCTTTGGAAGGCCGTATCGAGGACAAAGACGTTTTGGTCCGAGGTATTCATCGTCGCGATGATCGAAAGGTTTGAGGGGATCCTTACCTCATGGTTTTTGTCCCCATAGACCTCTTGGGCGATATCGGCGTTCACGATTCCATAGGCGCTAGTTCCGTCTTCGTTCCGGTCCAATAGCTGGAATATGTCACCGAAGATGGCCGGGGCGTTGCCCCGGTTGATCTCTTCGATGATGAGGCAATATTGAGTAGACTGATCCTCGATGGCCTCTTTCAAGATCCTCGTAAAAGGTCCGGGTGTGAACCTGTAACGCACTCCATCCCCATCGACGGACGGGAGGATCTGCCCGACGAAATCGCTATAGGAATAATCGGGATGGAAGACGATTCTTTCCTTTTTATCTTCTTCCGTTTCAATGTTATCGGCGTGGTAGCTCTTCCCGCATCCCGGTACTCCGTAGAGGATGACGTTGCGTCCGCCAGTAACCCTATCGCCGGCATCATCTCCATTGGCCTGGCTAGCAGCGCCATCCTGGGAGCCCAAATCTTTCCAATAGAGCCTTTCCGCGATCTTGTAGAGAACAAGGTTGGGTATGTTTTGTTCATTGGCGAAGCGGGTAAAGGTCCAGCAGTTGATGTACCAAGAAGGATCTTTGGGAAGGCCTAACTTCCTGAAGACATATGAGACCCAGGACCTATCTCCGTCGCCGTCCTTGAAGGCATTCATGAAATATTGGGGATAAAGCATGGCAAGGTATTTGAGAAACCATTGCCTCCGGCAGACGCTGCCGAAGTCGTCCCAGCCCTTCTGCTCTATTGCTTTGTAATCTTCAGAGGACCGGAGCCCGTCCTTAAGAATCAAGCCGTCGATCAAATCGAAGAGGTCGACAAATTTTTTCCGATATTCTTTGGCCAATTGTTCGGCCCTTTCCTCGCTTAGGGTTTCCGATCTCCCGAACCTCCAGACCCCGTCTCTCTTGCTGAGGATGCGCTGCCAACTTCCGCCGATGCCGATGCCGCCGAAATAGCGCGTCTGCTTTTCGAGGTTATAGCCCAAAGCATCGTCGTCCTTGTTGCCGAAGAGGACCTTAAGGACTTCGGCGGATGATAGGTTCTTTATGGCCTCCTTCCCGAATTTGCCCCGAAAGTCTTTGTAAGCCTTTTCGATATCGCCGCCGTTTTTTCTGTACTTCTCGTAATTGCCTTCTTTGTAGTACTGCTGAAGTTTTTCATTCAGATTGTTCGACATGTTTCGCCCCTTTCCTTTTGAACGAATCCCATCCTTTCAACTAATGGGATATGTCTTTTGGGCATGATTTTAAACCAGAGCGCCCCATCCACGGGAATGAAGAGGGCTCCTAGCTTCTGAAACCTTCAGCTGCTAAGCTCGTATCAATGGATAGAGTCCGGCAGGAACTGATCGAAAACGAGAAAAGGCTCAAGGCCTTATTTGATTCGATGAACGTCGATTACTCTTCTTCCCGCATCAGCGCCTTCAACGGGCTTAGGAAAGACGGGAATCTCATCGATTTCATCAGAGCTTCTTCACGTCAGAAAAACTGGGCCAAGTGGGCACCGATCGCCCACGCCAATGGCTATAAGACGTGCCTGGACCTCATCGGCGAATACATGGAAGAACTGAAACCCGATGATTATCTGACGGTTAGGGATCTCGTAACGAACGAGAAATATTCCTCTTATGAAATATCGGCTTTGGGCGGGGTGTATGCCGTCGGCCAGGGAATGCATCATTTCATCGATTCCGGCACCGAATACATAACAATCAAATCCCAGCCCAGCGGAGAAAAGCACAACTACAAAGATGGGTGGATCGAAGAAGGCAAACTCTACCAATATTCGATCCAAGAGGAGACCCACGGTAACCTCGACACCTATTCCTTCCGTCGGGAACCAAACCGCAAGATCTTCGACAGCATAATGAGCCAAGAAGGCTTGCCGCTCAGAATCCTGCTCTTCATCAGGGGCAAGGACGACGGATCGTTCTATTCCTACAAAGGCGAGTTCAAGGCCATCAATTTCGAGAAGGACGCAGAAGCCTTCATCCTGGGAACAACCCTGATGAAAGACGAAGACCCTTCCCTCATCAAGGAGAGGGATGAGTTCTTCACTGCTTTTATCGAGACGAGCAAAGAGTCGATTCTCTCCGGAAAGAAGTCTCTCAACGTAGTCAAGGCGCCCTCTCATCCGGAGAACCTCAAGAGCCCGAACCAAACAGTTTCTGGAACGACAATCGATTATGTGAAGCAAGCCATCGCCAATGAGAAAATCGGCAAGTTGGGCGAGGAAGCCGTTTTCAATTATGAGAAGGAAAAGATCCGCAAATCCTTGCCGGATCGTCCCGAATATGCCGAACAGCTCATCAAGGAAATCAAATGGGTTTCCCAAGAGCCGGGCGGCGCCAAGTACGGCTACGACATCCAGTCATTCAACATCGAGAATGGAGAAGCCGTCCCCATCTTCATCGAAGTCAAAACAACCACCGGGGGCAAGGACCAAGCCTTCTTCTTAACACAGCATGAACTGGAGACGGCCCATTCAGAGGCCATCAACCGCAACTACTACATCTATCGAGTCTTCGAGATAAATGCCGAAGAACCGGGAATGTATCTTGTTAGAGGCAATCCCGAAAACTTCTTCCAACTTACCCCTCATATCTGGCTCGCCAAGGTCAAATAAGGCTTAGATCGATCACTATTTTTCTTGGTCTTCTTGGGTCAAAAGCGTTGTTGGATAAGGGGCTTTTCATTCGCAGGTGCTTGTTTCGGGCTGTTGTCAGAGAACATCTTGGCCTTGGAAAGCACTGAATCTCTTTCTGAGTAAGGAGTCCCAGACGAAATAGTTTCAATTACCCGAGACTGTCGATTTAAAGAATTGATCGAAGCAATTTGGCTTCTTGCAAAGCAAAAAGAAGCAATTTGTGCTATAAAACCTAGGAATGAAAAAGACAGCCATCGAACTTTTCGCCGGCGTCGGGGGTTTCCGCGTGGGTTTGAACGATGTGAAGCTCATCGATGGCAAGACCGTCGAGAACGGTCCGTTTGAATTCGTTTATGCCAACCAATGGGAACCGGCTACGAAAGGCCAGCCGGCTTTCGATTGCTATGACACCAGATTCCCGTCCGATCACAATTCAAACGAGGACATTGCCTCGGTCGATAAAGCAACGATACCTGACCATACCCTTTTGACCGGGGGCTTCCCTTGCCAGGACTACTCCGTCGCCCACGGTCTTAGCACCGAAAAGGGCATCGAAGGCAAAAAGGGCGTCCTGTGGTGGCAAATCCTTGAAATTTTGAAGGTAAAGGCCCCCCCCGTCGTTCTTCTTGAAAACGTCGATCGCCTGATCAAGGCTCCGGCCCGAAAAAGGGGGCGGGATTTCGGAATCATCCTCCGTTGCTTCTACGAGCAAGGATATTGTCTCGATTGGCGGGTCATAAACGCTGCCGATTACGGGTTTCCTCAAAGGCGGAGGAGGATTTTCCTCTTTGCCTACAAAAAGGACACCGAGTACGCCAAGGCTCTTTCTGGGATACAGCCCATCGACGTTCTTCTCAAAGGGAGCATATTCGCCAAGGCCTTTCCCGTCGAAGAAGGGTCGTTTGTCCAAACCAATAAAACGAAAATCAGGGTTTCGGCCTACAAGGACATCCTAAAGCTCCAAGAAAAATTCGAGGCTTCTTTCGGCAACGCCGGACATATGGATAGCGAAGGCCTTGTCACAACCGGAAACGTCGATCCGATCATCGAAAGACCGACGACGCTCGGCGATATCCTCGACTGCGATAACGTTCCGGAATGGACATATCTCACCAAGCGCCAAATCAAACAGTTCGACTATCTGAAAGGTGCCAAGAAGATAACCAGAACGGCAAGAAACGGTCATCGCTACATCTATTCCGAAGGACCTATAGCCAACCCGGATTATCTTGATAGGCCAGGACGGACGATGCTTACGAGCGAAGGAACCGTCAACCGCTCGACCCATCTTGTTCTCGACCCCAAAACAAACAGGAAACGCATTCTCACTCCGGTCGAGTGCGAGCGCCTGAATATGTTCCCCGACAACTGGACGGCCACAATGCGCGACAAGGCCCGCTATTTCATGATGGGCAATGCCCTCGTCTGCGGAATCATCAAAAGGCTTAGTCCCTACATCGCCGAAATCATCGAGGCAGAGCCATGATCAACAGGAATCCGGCCGCCGAGCTCGTGATGATGCTCCAAACCTTGGCGAAAAACATAGGCAAGAGCTTTGACGAACTCTCCGAACGATTCGGAGTCAATCCGAATAACAAATCCAGAAATAACGTCCTCGTGAACAAAATGCTCGACGAATATAGGGGCGATGAATTCAGAAAACTCATACTGAATACGCAAGACATAACCGTTAAAACCATTCAAACAGGCATTGATTGGACCCCCGAAGAGTCGATGTCCTTCCCCGCTTTCGACTTTGTCGAATTAGCCAACGAAGATTGGGAACATTCGAAAACGAATGAGAACTTCAGCCGTTATTTCCTCTTTTGCGTTTTCAAAAAATGCGAACCGAATTCAATCTACTTCAGGAAATGCTTCCTTTGGAGGATGCCCCCGGAAGATTTGGAAAGCCATGTCAAAAAAGCATGGGAGCGAGTCAAGAGCACCCTCCTTTCCGGCGACATCGTAAAAGACATTGATAAAGGGCAGTACAACTTCCCCGGGGCCGGGGAAGATTCGGTCTGCCACATCAGGCCGCACGCAAGCAACGCGGAAGATACGGCCCTTCTTCCCGTGCCGGACATCAATACAGGCAGGAAAAGGATTACCCGGCAGTCATTTTGGCTGAACAAGGAATACATCAAGAAAATCATCGAGGAGAACTGATATGGAAGAAATCAGAGAAGAATTCGCAAGGCTGGAAAACGGGCCGGA
Organism: uncultured Staphylococcaceae bacterium; assembly: GCA_964392865.1. Taxonomy (GTDB): domain Bacteria; phylum Bacillota_I; class Bacilli_A; order RFN20; family CAG-826; genus UBA4951. The sequence goes on along the minus strand of CAYMRJ010000018.1, from coordinate 6,772 downwards.
AATCAGGCTTACATTCAAAGGCCAAACTAAGCCTTACACCTCGAAACGCATTCCTTTGAACATGCTTTACTACAACGACATGAACGGGCGCATCTCGACCCTCATAGACGAATACCAGCAGAAAAACGGAACCAACAGCCTAATCGAATTGAAGGACATAGACCGCGAGCAATACAACAGCACGTTGGCTTCCATGATCAAGGATTCCGCAGCCGATCACGGCGCTTCCTTCAAAAAGACGAAAGAAGACATCCGCAAGAACGGCCAAAAGCAAATCGGCGTCGTTCTAGACGACGGGCGAGTCATCGACGGAAACCGGCGCTTCACTTGCCTTAGAGAACTGTCTCGCGATTCGGAAAACTGGGATGGCCGTTTCGGGTATTTCGAAGCCGTCGTTTTGCCAGCGCCAAATACCAGCGACAGAAATGGTTGGGCCGAAATCAAGGCTCTCGAAATCGATCTTCAATTCAAAGTGGATAATCCACGGGATTACGACCCAATAGACAGGCTTGCCAGCGTCTATCATGACGTCTTGAAACCGGAGACCAAATTCTTCCCCACCGAAGCCAGTTATTACAACGCAAGGGGCATCACGCAAAAGGAATTCCAGAGCGAAAAAGACGTCATCAACGTAATGCTCGAATATCTCGAACACATCGGAAAGCCCGAGCGTTTCTATATTCTCAAAACCGAAAAACTCGATGGCCCGATGAGAGAACTGGCCAAAGGAAAATCCGCCATGGGGGATGCCGTATGGCAGCGTTCCAAAGGCGACCTCTTCGATATCTGCTGCTTGAACCGCAAGGGCGACCTCACTAGGGAAATCCGCGAGTTGGTGAAATCGGCCAAAAAAGGAACCGGGGCTTTTCAGAAAATCCAAAAACGGCTCGATGAAGAAGGCCTCCGAACGGAAATCGCAATCAACGTCGCCAATAAATACAAGACCGACGAGACACCGGAAGAATCCGAGATGAACCGCATCAAACGCGAAAGCGTAGCTTTTAGACTCCAGCAGATCCGTTCGGATTCGGCCAATGAAGCCGGGGAGGAAAAAATAGAAGGGGAGCCTCTTAAAAAGGTCGGCGATGCCGCGAGGGACATCGACAAGATAAATATTCGAACCGTCAGGCTGCTTCCGCCCTTTCAGAAAAGGGAATTCAAAAAGGCTTTGGTCGACCTCATCAAGCGCCTAGAGGAAATAAAACAGACCGTTGATGAATACCCTTCCTGATAAGCTGAGCGACCTCGCTTTGGACCGCCGCTATGACCCGGCTGTTTCAGGGAACCTTGTAAAGGTCTTTTATGAGCCCTGCCTTTCATGCTCGGTCAAATACGACCGGCTTTCAGCTTATTTCACTAGCGAGTCGCTCAAGGCTTCGGCCGCCGGGCTCCACAAATTGGTGAGAAACGGAGGCAGGATTCGGTTCATCTTCTCTAATAGAATCGAGGCTTCCGAATTAGATGCAATCGAAGAAGCCTACAAAAACCGCAAGTTGGACAACTTGGCCGAGTCCATCGATGTCGCTGCCTTCAGCAATGACTTTGAAGTCGCGAACCTCGGGTTTCTCATCGAAGCCGGTCTGGCTGAAGTGAAAATCGTTTTTATGGTTCAGGACGAAGCACTATGCCACCAGAAACTTGGAATCTTCGAAGACGCTTATGGAAACGCCGTCTATTTCGAAGGGTCTGGAAACGAAACCGCGTCAGGCCTGACGAGGAACTCTGAAACCTTCACCGTTTTCAAATCGTGGGACGAAAGGGATCTGGAACAGGATGTGAATCCGGGAAAAGACCGTTTCGAGAAGATATGGAACAACACTTACTCCCCGTCGAAGATGGTGGCCTGCGAGCCGACCGATGCCATGTACCAAAAACTCAGGGCTTTGAGCCAGGGGCGGTTCTTCGAAAACGAGAATGAATTCTTTGCTGCCAAGGAGTGCGTCTTGCTTGATGTCGATGAAGGCGGAGATGAGATTCTCCTTTCCGATTTCACCAAGCAGCATCTTCTTTCCATAGCGGGCATCCTCGCCTCCCGCTTCTCCGGGCGCTGGAAAAGAGAAAGAGACGATTTCTATTCCATTTGCCAGCTGAACATCAAGACCATCAAGGCAATCGATGATTACCTCAAGTCCTACCATATACCTTTGGAAATGACCGATACGGCCCTTTCCTTCTTCGAAGAAAACAACCTGCAATTGGAGAAGCGGCAAAAGCTGGCCATCGCCATTAAGCAAAGAACCGAAACGGAAGTCTGGGAAAGCGACTATCTGAATTTCCAGCGCGTCGTCAATTCAGAAACGACCGCGAGGCTGAAGCCCAACCAAATGCTAAATGCTTTCTACCATACGAGTCTCCTTTCTTCAGCTGACTATTCGGTGCCCGGAACCGGGAAAACCTATATTGCCTACGGCATGTATGCCTACCTCACAGCCAAAAGCAAAATCGATTCTTTGGTCGTCCTTGGCCCCTTGAACTGCTTCATGGCCTGGAAGGAAGAAGGATCGGCTATCTTCCGCGGTAAAAGAAACCTGACTTTCTATGATGTCTCAGGGTACGCGGGGCGCGAGAGGCTCTTCAATTTGGCAAAGCGGAAATACAACGTCTATCTCATCAATTACGAAGCATTGGATAGAAGCGATGAACTGGCCCGGGTCTTGTCAGAACATGTCCTGACTTCCAAAACCATGGTCGTTTTCGATGAATCACACCGCTTAAAGAATCCGACCGGCAAGAGGGCGACAGCCGTGCTCCAAATGCTGGAAGAGGCCAGAAGCAAACCAATCTACCGTCTTTCGATGACCGGCACTCCGCTGCCGAATTCCTTCAGGGACATCTACAACCAAATCAGGCTTTTGTATCCTCAGGACCACTACATCCTCTTCCCCCACATCGATCCTTCGACGCTGAAATTGGCCGACGGCGATTTCAACACAGACATAAAAAGAACGATTGAAGAAGAACTCTATCCGACATTTGTCCGCATCACAAAAGAAGACCTCGAAGTCCCGAAAGCCGATCCGGACGATAAGGAAACCCTTTCGGTCTTGCCAACCGACGATGAAGACAAACTCTACAAATTGCTCAAGCGGCGCTATTTCAAGAATCCCTTATCGCTCTTCATCAGAATGATCCAAGCAACATCCAACCCTTCTTTGCTATGCAAGGCATTGGACTTTAACGAATTGCTGAACGACATCTATGACGAGGACGAGGCTCCTCCCGAATTCAAAGATGCCGACGACGATGTCTGGCGAGACGAAGAAATCAAAGCTCTCGTTGAGGACATCCCCATGGCTTCGAAAACCGCCGAGGCCCTGAGTCTAATCGAAAACCTTGTAGCCGAGGGCAAGAAAGTAATCGTCTGGTGCCTTTTCGTCGATTCGATAGACATGGTTGTCAGAAACCTTCGGAAGCGCGGCATTCAAACGGAATCAATCTGCGGCCGGGATAACCCGGAAGTGCGTACCGATAAGATCCGCGATTTCAAAAACGGCGAGACAATGGTTTTGGTTACCAACCCCAATACCCTCGCAGAATCCGTCTCTCTTCATAAAACGTGCCACGATGCCGTCTATCTGGAGTATGGCTTCAATCTGACTTACATGCTTCAGTCCAAGGACCGTATCCATAGGGTCGGTCTGCCGGAAGGGACCAGAACCCATTACTACTACGCCATAACAGAGAAGACGGAACCTAGTTATGGGTCTATCGATACCTCAATTCTGGACCGCTTGGATAAAAAGGCTAAGCGCATGTATGGGGCTATCGAAAACGATGAGTTGGCCGTTATTGATGAAAGCCCCGAGTCCATCGACGACATTCAGGAAATCCTAAGGGCAAGCTACGGCAATTGAGCTCCTGTGCAATAAGGCCGTTTTAGGTTCCTAGATACCTTTGTCACCTAACGGTCTGAAGGCCGATAGGCTCGGCCGCATAAAGAAAGACGGCAAAGCCCATAACGTCTATATCCATACGCCCGAGACATATGAGGAAGGGCTGATCTTCTTCAATCTCCTCAAGGCCGAAATAAGGCTCGGCATCATGGAGTAAAAAGAAAGAGGGGACCGTGGGTCCCCTTCTCTTTTATTTCGGCTTAGTTGGCTTGTTCTTCGCTATTCGCGGCCGGACCCTTTTCGGTCTCTTTGTTCTTCCCTTCGCGGAAGTAAGGGATGGCGATATCCTCGATGACGATATCGAGAAGCAGCCCGATGACCATTATGGCGTAGAACAGCAAGGCATACGCCCCGACATAGAGCGAGTAAGAGGTGCTATCGGAGGCGATGCTCGCGACTCCGACGAAGACATAGAAGGATAGGGCGCTCGCAGCCACGCTGAGTCCTAGGCCGACGAAGAACGGGGCTCCTTCCCTCTTCGTCAAAAGCAAAACGGGACCGACCGCCATGATGACGGCCATGGCGATCCCGGAAATGGCTCCGCCGATACCGGCGCTGCTAGTGCCGACGCTGGCCCCGGCTACCAAATCGATTAGGTAGTAAAAAGTATTGTTGTTGCGTCCGTAACTAAGTAGCGGAAAGGCGATGGCGAATAGAGCCAAGAGCTCCAGCAATGCCACCGCAGCAACGTAGACGATCTTATTCAGCCGTTTCATGGAATATCCCCCTTGCATGCGTTACCAAGATAGCAAAGGGGCAAGCGGATAAAAAGTTCGAGAGCCTATAAGGCTACTGGGCGGCCTTCTCCATCGCTTCTTCGAAGGCCATCCTTTCAAACGAAGCATCGTAGTCGGCATAGCCGAAGCGTTCATAGGAAGTCCCCTCATCCCCATCGATCTCGATATCGAACGAGGTGACGTAGCCGTATTCGTTGATGATGGCTTCTTGGTAGCCGTCATACATCTCTTCCCCGTCTTCGTATCCGGAGAATGCGGATACGATGCGAAGGCCGTCATCCATGAAGTAGCACTTGGTATTGGGGAGTTCTTCGAAAGGGAACACCAGCATCCAATCGAAGAGGTTCATGTATCCGAAGCTGGAAAGCAAATCGCATTTGGTCTCTATGAACTCCTTCTTCGCCTCATCCTCGTCATATGTCTCGTATAAGACGGAATCGGTGCCGACAAGGCCTAAATATATGAGATATGTCTCTTTATCTTCATCCCAAGAGACCATCCCCAATTGGTAAAGGTCCCCATAGACAAACTCGCTATAGAGATAGTAATCATCTTCGTCCATATCGAGCTGATAGAAGTATTCGACTCCGTCTCTCGACATGAATAGTTCGAAGGTCTCTATCTCCTCCAGCCAGAGGACGACTTCTTCTTCGTCTATCGTAGATAGATAGGCCAAGCCTTCTTCATAAGAGAGGGACCCGTCGTCCTCGCTGGAGGAGCTATCTTCGATAGGAGAGCTCGAGGTGGAGTCACTATCGATGATGGAGGAACTGCTTTCATCAGAAAGGCTGCTGCTCTCTTCAGAAAGACTGCTACTTTCTTCGGTATCGCTGCTTGTATCAGCGTCCTCGCTTGAGGAGGTTCCCTGGGTAATGGTGGTGCCGCAGGAAGCAATGCCTAATAGAAGGCAAGCCGATGTTAGCAATAGCAGTCTCTTCATGATCTTCTCCGCCTCATCCGTATCGGATGGTTTTCCTTACCACCGATAATTGGCTTTAATGTGAAGAGTGTCAACAGATTTCAAAATCTGGGACAAACCCCCTAATAAAAAAGCCCCGCCAAGGCGGGGCTAGGCATCGATCGGGTTCTTATTCTTCCCCCTGGAAGCGGGCGCGGAGGTCTTCCGTGGTATAGCGAACGAATTCGGCCTCGGGGATGAAAAGGACTTTTGCTTCCATGGTCTCGCCTCCGTATCCGATGGAAAAATCCATTTCGAGGATATAGCCGTAAGGGTTGATGAGGAATTCCTGGTAGACGAAGTAAAGGTCGTCTTCTTCCGCTTCGCCTCTCTCTACGTTTTCGCCGCGGATGAGGAGGTTTTCCCCAAGCATGGCATAGGTCACTAGGGAGAATTCTTCCCAATCAGGCACTTGGTAATATTCGGAAAAAGTATCGTATGAGGCCATTTCCTTGAAGCCTTCCTTGTATTGGGCGATGTAAGTGGCCACGTATTCCTCGCTGACTTCTTCCACGGCTTCGATTGCCGAGGGGGCTTCCATGAAGGAGGAAGCGATATATCCGCCTTCTTCGTTTTTTTCCATGAGGCCATAAGCGTGGTAAACCGATTCAATCTCTTCGCTATCGCCCCCGTCGGTCCCGATAACCTCAGTGGTGACCGTATACATTTCCATGAAAAAATAAAGGTCGTCTTCTATGGATTCGTCGATCTGCATCTGAACGAAGCCGAATTGGCCCAAATCTTCATAGAATTCATAGGTCGTTAGGCCATCGAACCAAGCCTCGGCTTCTTCTTTGTCGATCGCATTGAGGAAAGCCTCGGCTTCTGCGGCCGTGATTTCGACTTCTTCGATGATCTCTTCGCTGCTGGTTTCGGTTACGTCGCTGGTGGCGTCTTCCCCGTCGGCGGAGCTATCGCCATCAATGATGTTGATGGCGTCGCAGGAAGCGAGGCCCAATAGCAAACAGGCCGAGGACAGCAATAAGGTCTTTTTCATAATTCTTACCCCCTTAATGATCCAGTGTCTTTCGCGGTTTTCTCTTGCTGGATGAAGGCGATTTTTAATGAAATCGATCCGTATGTCAACGGACGATGAAAAGCCCCGCCGAGGCGGGGCTAAGCATTGATTTGGCTCTTATTCTTCCGTCGCGACCCAGGAGCGGATATCGTCGGGCGTATACCTA
>CAYMRJ010000017.1:5955-15638 GCA_964392865.1 uncultured Staphylococcaceae bacterium | reverse complement strand
TATGTTTTCTTCTTCATGATCGCTTTCCTTTGTTTTTTTGCCGGTTAACGATACCCCCCCCGCGCCAAAGCATTCAAGCGAAACATGAGAAAAAGGAGAGGGTTTAACCCTCTCCTATTCATTTGGGTCTGCTAGAAGCTATTCGGCCCAGCGGACCAGAATGACTTCGGCATTGTCGCCCTTGCGGGCCCCGAGCTTGTAGGTCACGGTGTAGCCGCCGTTCCTCTCTTTGAACTTCGGGCCGATCTCCGAGAAGAGCTTCTGGAGGGCGTCTTGGCCTTCCTTGACCTCGACATTGCGGACGATGGCGGCCGCCTGGCGGCGGTCGCTAAGAGTGCCGCCCTTGGCCCAAGTGACGAGCTTAGCCGCCAAAGTGACGAGTTCGGGAGCGACGCCGCTGGTGACCTTGACCTCGTCATGGACGATGAGTTCGGTTACCACATTGCGGAGCATCGCCTTGTTCTTGCTGGCCGTATATCCGGCCTTGAAGCGGACCCCGGCCTTGCCGTGGACGTTCTTTCTGCCTTGCGCTGCCATGTTAGTCTCCTACGTAATCGCGGAAGTGGAGGCCCAAAGCGGCAAGCTTCTCCTTGACTTCGCGCAGGGATTTCTTGCCGAGGTTGCGGACCTTCATCATCTCGTCTTCGCTTTTCTGGGTCAGCTCCAAGACGGTGCTGATCCCTGCCCTTTTCAGGCAATTGTTGGCCCGGACCGAGAGGTCGAGCTCTTCGATCATCATGTCGAGGAGCTTATTGTCTTCGCTCTTGGTCTCTTCGCGGGTCATCTTGTACTTCTGCACTTCTTCGTCGAGTTTGGCGAATTGCTTGAAGTGGTTGATGAGCATTTCGCTTGCGAGGGCCAAGGCCGCGACCGGGGTCATCGACCCGTTGGTCGAGATCTCGATCTTGAGCTTGTCGAGCTTACTATCGTTCCCCTTGCGGGTCGGCTCGACGCTATAGGCCACCTTGGTGACCGGGGAGTAATTGCTATCGGTCGAAATGATCCCGATGGTCGTGATGCCCCTCTCTTGCTTATTGGCTTCGCTAGTGACGTAGCCCCGGCCATTGGCGCAATAGATGGACATCTTGAGGTGCCCGTTTTCGCTAAGGTGGGCGATCTCGAGCTCGGGATTGACGACTTCGACGAAGGCCGGGAGGACGAGGTCCTTGGCCTTAAGGACGCCCGGACCCGAGATTTCGGCCTCTAAGCGCTTGGGCTCGCCGGTGGCATCGTTGATCTTCAGGACCAGATCCTTGAGATTGAGGATGATGCCGGTCACGTCTTCGTTTACGCCCGGGACGGCGGTGAACTCGTGGCGGACCCCTTCGATTTCGACGGCGTAGACGCTGGCGCCCGGGAGAGCGCTGAGCAATACGCGCCTAAGGGCATTCCCGATGGTGGTGCCGAAGCCACGTTCCAACGGGGTGATTTCGAAGGCGGCGTAATGTTCCTGCTCGTCGGTGGCGACGACGTTGAACTCGATGGGCTGGAAGGGGTTGGGGAAACGCGTTCCTTCGACCCTTTCGTTATTGGTAGTTGCCATTGACACTCCTCCTATTAGCCCCTCGGCCTCTTGGGCGGGCGGCAGCCGTTATGCGGAACCGGCGTCGTGTCGGTGATGGAGAGGACCTGGAGGCCGGCGATGCCGAGGGCACGCACGGCGGACTCACGGCCCGGGCCAGGGCCTTTGACATCGACGTCGACTTGCCTAAGGCCCTGGTCGAAGGCGCTCTTGGCGGCCGCTTCGCTGGCGAGTTGGGCCGCAAAGGGAGTGGCCTTCTTGGCGCCCCTATAGCCGAGGGCTCCGGCCGAGCTCCAGGCGATGACGTTTCCGTTCACGTCGGTGATGGTGACGATGGTGTTGTTGAATGAACTGTGGATGTGGGCCACGCCGCGCGTATAGTTGCGCTTGACCTTCTTCTTGCGGCTATTGGTGGCCTTCTTTTTCTTATCTGCCATTGCTATAGCCTCCTAAATTACCTACCGGCCTCTTTCTTATTGGCGATGGTCTTGCGCTTCCCCTTGCGGGTACGGGCGTTCGTCCTCGTCCTTTGGCCCCTGACGGGCAGGCCCTTCTTATGGCGCTGTCCGCGGTAGCAGCCGATTTCCTGGAGGCGCTTGATGTTCAAAGCGACTTCCCTACGGAGATCGCCTTCGGTCTTGTAGTGACTGACTTCGGTACGGAGAGCGGAGAGCTGCTCATCGGTCAGGTTCTTGACCCTGATGTCTTCGCTGACCTTGGCGGCCGCGCAGATCTTCTTCGCGGTCGAGTCGCCGATGCCGTAGATATAGGTGAGGGAGATGACGACCCTCTTTTCGTTTGGGATGTCGATCCCGGCGATACGTGCCATTTGCTGTAGTTTCCTTTCTTAGCCTTGCCGCTGCTTGTGCTTGGGGTTGGAGCAGATGACCATGACCTTGCCATGTCTCCTGATGACCTTGCATTTGTCGCAGATCGGCTTGACCGACGGTCTGACTTTCATTTCTTCTAACTCCTTAGTTCTTGTAACGGAATGTGATGCGCCCGCGTGTTAAATCGTAAGGCGAGAACTGGACCGTCACCCGATCGCCGGGGAGAATGCGGATGTAGTGCATCCGGATTTTGCCCGAAACGCAGGCCTGGATGACGGCTCCGGTCGAGAGTTTCACCTTGAATTCGGCGTTGGGAAGCGTTTCCAACACCGTCGCTTCGACTTCGATGCAGTCTTCTCTGCTCAAATGCCTTCCTCCTTTCCTATCTTGTGAGGATGCGGTAGCCATCGCTAGTGACGACCACCGTATTTTCGTAGTGGGCCGTAAGGCCTCCTACCTTGCTTACCACTCCCCAGCCATCGCCGAGGACCCTGGTCTTCGGCGAGCCTTCGAGGAGCATCGGCTCGATGGCGAGGGCCATACCTTCTCTAAGGATCGGCCCGGTCCCCCTTTCCCCGTAATTGGGGATATAGGGATCTTCGTGCATGGCCCTTCCGATCCCGTGGCCCGTATATTCGGCCGGGACGTAGTAGCCATATGATCTGACGCGCTCGTAGATGGCGGCCTGGGCGTCTCCTAAGTGCCGGCCCGGCGCGATTTCCGCGACGCCGGCCTCGAAGGCACTTTCAGCGGCCTCTATGAGGCGATGGACCCTTTCGGGGCAATTGCCGACGGCGTAGCTCCTGGCGGCATCGGCCATGTAGCCGTTAAGACCGACTACGATATCGAGAGTCAGGAGGTCTCCGTCTTTGAGGATCGCCTTCTTGCTAGGGATCCCATGGATGAGGCATTCGTTGATGGAAGCGCATATCGCTTCCGGATAGCCGCTATAGCCCTTCTCGCACATGACGCCTCCGCGCACGGAGACGAAGTCCTCGGCAGAGTGGCTGAGGCTCAGGGTATCGACCCCGGGCTTCACCAGTCCGCCGAGATAATCGAATAGGTCTTTAAGCAGCTCCCCGGCCTTCGCCATCAGGGCGATTTCCCGGGGGGACTTGATGATGATCATCCAAGATCGTCGATGAAGGCGAAGAGCTCACCTTGGAGGCGGCTCTTCTCCCCCGTTCCGTCGAAGGTATGGAGGAGGCCCTTCTCTTCATAGAAACCGGAGAGAGGGGCGGTCGAGGCGAAGTAGTTCTCGAGCCTCACCTTGAAGGATTCGGGATTGTCGTCCTTCCTTTGGATGAGCTCGCTACCGCATTCGTCGCAGATGCCATCGATCTTCGGCTTCATGGTCTTGATGTGGTAAGAGGCGCCGCACTTGGGGCAAACCCGCCGCCCGGCGATCCTTTCAAGAAGGATGTCCTGGGGGACGGTGATGTCGATGACGGCGTTCACGGGCCTCCCGATTTCTTCTCCCAGCTTCTCCAAGGCCTCGGCCTGGGGGATGGTGCGGGGGAAGCCGTCTAGGAGGTAGCCCTTCTCGCAGTCGGGCTTAGATAGCCTTTCCTTTACGAGGGCGATGGTGACATCGTCGGGGACGAGGTCGCCGCGAGCCATGATGGCTTCGGCGAGCTTCCCGAGTTCCGTCTGGTTCTTGATGGCCTCGCGGAACATGTCGCCGGTCGAGATGTGGGGGATCTGGTAGCGGCTGGAGAGATCTCCGGCCTGCGTCCCTTTCCCGGCCCCGGGGGGACCCATGAGGATGATGTTTCTCATATGCTTGCCTTGGCTCCCTTCACTTCTTCGAACGATTTGCCGGCCAATAGACCGTCGATCTGAGAATTGATTTCGATGGCGACGCCGACGATGATGATGAGGCCCGTGCCGCCGATCGAGAGGGTCGTATCCCCGTCGAAGACGTCGGCCAGAGTCAGGACGATCGGCAGTCCGGCGATAAAGGCCAGGGCGATGGCGCCGAGGCACGTGACCCTATTGAGGATCTTGCCGACGTAGCGCTCCGTCTCCTTGCCCGGGCGGATGCCGGGGATGTAGGAGCCGTTCTTCTGGAAGTTCTCGGCCAGCTGCTCCGGATCGACCTGCATCGAGCTATAGAAGAAGGTAAACGCCACGACCAGGGCCAAGTAGATCAAGAGACCCCAAGGCATATACCAGTGCGTGTCGTTGAAGCCTTCGTATCTGAAGGTCGTGTTGTAGTTGAAGATATCTAGCCAAGTGGCGTTTGCGGCATCGCTAGAGACGAAGCTTGCGATGACGCTCGGGGCGGCCATCAGGGCGCTCGCGAAGATGACGGGGATGACCCCGGCGCTATTTAGCTTGATGGGCAAGAAAGAGGCCTTGGCCATCGAGGGGTTTTGGCCGCTCTTCCCCGCGTGCTGGACCGGGATCTTGCGGCGGCTGAGTTCAATGAAGACAACGAAGCCGACGATGAAGACCATGGCCAGTATGTAGAGGGCGAACTGGAAGCCGCCGCGGATCATATCGGCCGAGCCGTGGCTCGCGTAATTGGTGATCCACTTGGTCCAGGCCCCGGTGATCTGGGTCGGTAGCGACTGGATGCACCCGGCGAAGATGATCATGGAGATGCCGTTCCCAAGGCCCTTTTCGGTGATCTGGTCGCCGAGCCACATGGCCAGCATGGCGCCGGCCAAGAGGACGGTAACGAGATAGGCGTAGTTCCAGAAGTCGCCATCCCCGGACAATGTGATGTAGTTGCTATTCTCCATCGTCCGGATGATGCCGTAGGCCTGGACGGCGCCTAATAGAAGCGTCAGGTAACGGGTCGCCATTTCCGTCTTCTTGCGGCCGTATTCGCCTTGCTTGGAGAGCTCGGTGAGGGCCGGAAGGACGTTTTTGGATAATAGCGAGATGATGATCTGGGCCGTGATGTAAGGCGAGACGCCCAAGGCGAATATCGAGAAGTTGCTGAGGGCACCCCCGCCCATGAGGTTCATGATGGCCAGCGTATTGCCGGACGACATGATGTTGCTAAGGTCGTCCGAAACGGTAACGCCGGGAACCGTCACGGCCGCCCCGATCCTGATGACGAAAAGGACCATGACCGTGAAGAAAATCCGGTTCACGATTTCCTTGTTCTTGAAGATCGAGACGAGCTTTTTCATCTGCTATTCCCGCGGAAGCGCTTCCCCGCCGAGCTTTTCGATGGCGGCTTTGGCGCTAGCGCTATAGGCATCGGCCTTGATGACGAGCTTCTTGGTCAGCTCGCCGCCGGAGAGGATTTTAACCCCGGAGAGTTCCTTTTTCACCAGCCCCTTTTCGATGAGGTCGGTGACCGTGACGGTTGCCCCTTCTTCGAACACATTGAGGGAGCCCAGTTTCACGATGGCATACTCCTTGCGGTTGATGTTCTTGAAGCCGAACTTCGGGATGCGGCGGGCAAGCGGAAGCTGGCCGCCTTCGAAGCCGTTCTTCTTGGTGTGGCCGTGGGCCCCCTGGCCCTTGGTGCCTTTGCCGGCCGTCTTGCCGTTACCGGTCCCGCGGCCTTGGCCCTTGCGGAATTTTTCCTTCTTGGAGCCTTCGGCGATCGTCAAAGTGGATAGACTGCTCATTGCTATTCTCCTTACTTGCCAATCGGCTTCTTGGCCTTGATCTCTTCCGGGCTCTTGAGGCCGCGGAGGACCATGACATTGTTGTATTCCTTGAGGCTATCGAGCCCTTGGCTCGTGGCCCTGATGACGTTGATGGGGGTCCGAGAACCATAGACCTTGCTAACGACGTTCTTGACGCCGGCAAGCTCAAGGATGGCGCGGACCGGGCCGCCGGCGATGATGCCGGTACCGGCCGGAGCCGGCTTGATGACGACCTTGGTCGAAGCATAGGTCCCGACCACTTCGTGGGCGATGGTGCCGCCCTTGACGAGGTGGATCTTATGCATCTGCTTCTTGGCTTTGGTCAAAGCCTTCTTGATGGCATCGGGGACTTCTCCGCTCTTGGCGAGGCTAAAGCCATAGCGCCCGGCTCCGTCTCCGACGACCACGAGGGCGTCGAACCTAGTGTGCTTGCCGCCCGAAACGGTCTTGGAGACGCGGTTGATGTCGACGACCCTATCCTTGAATTCGTCGTCATCGCGGCGGAATCCGCCGCGCCCGCCGCGGCGCTCGCCGGGACGGCCTTTGTGGTCCCCGTATTTCCTATCGCCCGGACGTCCGGCGCCATAGGAGCCGTGGGGCTCGTAGTTGCGGTTTCCGGTCCTGGGAGCCGGCTTGGCTTCGCTGGAGGCGACCGCAGTCGCTTCTCCGGTTTTCTTTTCTTCTTCCATGTGCTTGCTCCTTAGAACTTGAGTCCGCCTTCCCTGGCCCCTTCGGCCAAGGCTTCGACGCGGCCGTGGTAGCTATAGCCGCCGCGGTCGTAGACGACCTTCTCGATCCCGAGGGCCTTGGCTTTCCTAGCGATGTCGAGGCCGACGGTCTTGGCGGCTTCGACATTACCGCCGTTAACGAGCTTCAGCTGAGTGCTCCCCGACGAGCAGAGGGTGATTCCCTTGACGTCGTCGATGACCTGGCACTCGATGTGCTTGTTGCTGCGGAAGACGCAGAGGCGCGGGCATTCGGCCGTGCCCTTGACGGTTTTCCTGACGCGTTCGTGGCGGCGAAGCCGGAGGAAGTTCCTTGAATCCTTGTTGATCATGTCTTATCTCCTTACTTCTTGCCGCTCGAGGCGCGCTTGCCGATCTTGCGGATGATGACCTCGTCCTTGTACTTGACGCCCTTGCCGCCGTAGGGCTCGGGACGCCTCGTATCGTGGATGAGGGCGGCCGTCTGGCCGACTTCCTGCTTGTTGATGCCTTCGACGATGATGTGGGTTTCGTCTTTGAGGCTGATCTTCGCGCTTCCGACCGGGGAAACGACGACTTCGTGGCTATAGCCGACCGAGAGGACGATGTCGTTGCCCCTCATGGCGGCACGGTAGCCGATGCCGTTGATTTCGAGTTCCTTCTTCCAAAGGCTGCTCACGCCGATGACCGCATTGCGGATGTTGGCCATGGCGGTGCCGTGGAGGCAGTTGGCCTCGGGGCTATCATCCTTCGGGGTCGAGGTGAGGACTCCGTCTTCCACCTTGACGCTCACGCCGCTAGCGATGACGACGCTTAATTCGCCTTTGGGGCCCTTGACGGAGACGACGTTTCCGTTCTGAGCGACGGTAACGCCTTCGGGAAGAGTGACGGGTTTCAATCCGACGCGTGACATATTCTCTTCTCCTTTTTGCTTAGTAGACGTAGCAGAGGACTTCGCCCCCGACGCCGAGCTTTCTGGCTTCGCGGTCGGTGAGGATGCCTTTGCTGGTAGAGACGATGGCGATGCCAAGGCCCCCGAGGACCTTGGGCATCTTGTCGGCCTGGACGGTAATGCGGAGGCCGGGCTTGCTGATGCGCTTCAGGCCGCTGATGACCCGCTCTCCGCGGGCGCCGTACTTCAGGGTCAGGTCGAGGGTCTTATGGACCCCTTCCCCGGAAGTGGCGACGGCTTCGAGATAGCCTTCGCGCTTCATGATTTCGGCGATCTGGGCCTTCATCTTGCTATAGGGGAGGGAAACCGACTCGTAGCGCAAGGCGTTGGCGTTGCGGATGCGGGTCAGCATATCGGCGATTGGATCTGCGTTCATGTTTCTCTCCTTTCTTACCAACTGGATTTCTTGAGCCCGGGGACTTCGCCCTTGTAGGCGAGCTCGCGCAGGCAGATGCGGCAGAGGCCGAACTTACGGAGGACGGCGTGGGGACGCCCGCAGCGGACGCAGCGGGTGTACTCGCGGACCTTGTACTTCTGGGGCCTCGCGGCTTTGGTTTTCAAACTGGTTTTGGCCATGTTCTTACCTCTTGAAGGGCATTCCGAGCCCGGCGAGGAGGGCGTAGGCCTCTTCGTCATTCTTGGCGGTGGTGACGATCACGATGTCCATCCCGCGGACTTTGTTGACGCGGTCGTAGTCGATTTCCGGGAAGATCAGCTGTTCCTTGACGCCGAGCGTGTAGTTCCCGTGGCCGTCGAAGGCGGTTTTGCTAACGCCGCGGAAGTCGCGGACGCGGGGCAGGCTGATGCTAACCAGCTTATCGAGGAAGTCATACATCCTTAGGCCCCTGAGGGTAACCTTGCAGCCAATGGCCTGGCCTTCGCGGAGCTTGAAGGAAGCGACGCTCTTCTTGGCCTTGGTGATGACCGGGGCCTGGCCGGCGATGGTGGCGAGTTCGCTCACCGCATCCTCCAGAGCCTTTTCGTTCTGGGTGGCATCCCCGACGCCCATGTTGATGACGATCTTCTCGAGCTTCGGGGCCTCGCTCACCGAGGTGTAATTGAATTGCTTGACGAGGGCCGGGACGACTTCGGCCAGATACTTTTCCTTGAGACGGGAAGCGATCTTGGCCTTCGGGGCGCCCTTGCTGGCCTTCTTGGGAGCAGCTTTCGGAGCGGCGGCCTTGGCTTCGGCGGCTTCGACCTTGGGGGCCTCGGCAGCGGTAGCCTTGGCAGCGGCCGGCTTCTTGGCGGCCGTGCTCTTGGCAGTGGTAGCGGTCTTCTTGGCCGCGGTGGTCGGTTTCTTGGCGGCCGCGCTAGTGGTCTTCTTTTCGGTTTCCATGTTCGGCCTCCTTATTTATCGAGGCTTTCGCCAGACTTGGCGAGCCTGATCTTCTTGCCGTTTTTGTCGACGCCCATATGGACCCTGGTCGGCTTTTTGGTCTTCGGGTCGATTAGAGCGACGTTGCTGGCGTCGAAGGGAACGTAGACTTCGAGGATGCTCCCTTCGGGCGTCGCCTGGGTCGGCTTTTGGTGTTTCTTGTGGACGTTCACCCCTTCGACCACCACGCGGTTGGTCTTGGGATAGACGCGCTGGACGATGCCTTTCTTCCCCTTGTCGGCACCGGCGATGACGATGACTTCGTCGCCTTTCTTGATAACCATAGTCCGTTACCTCCTAGAGGACCTCCGGGGCCAGGGAGACGATCTTCATGTATCCCTTGTCGCGGAGTTCGCGGGCCACGGGCCCGAAGACGCGGGTCCCGAGGGGCGCCCCGTCCTTATCGATCAATACGATGGCGTTGTCGTCGAAGGCGATGGTCGAGCCGTCTTTCCTAAGAAGCGCGTGCTTCTGGCGGACGATGACGCCTTTGACGACCTGGCCCTTCTTGACCTTGCCGGTCGGCTGGGCCTCTTTCACCGAGCAGGTGACGACGTCCCCGATCTTGCTGAATTTCTTCCGGGCGCCGTTATACTGGCGGAAGACCCGGACGATCTTGGCGCCGGAATTGTCGGCCACCACGAGGTTCGTTTCGTTGTGGATCATTCCTCGACCTCCTTGGTCTC
>CAYMRJ010000017.1:0-5855 GCA_964392865.1 uncultured Staphylococcaceae bacterium | reverse complement strand
CTTCTTCCTTCGCCGGGGCATTGATGATGGCTTCGGAGCCTTCGTTGCTTTCGAGGATTTCCTCGGCCGCGCTGGCTTTGACGAATTCGACGGCCCTCTTGTCGATGCTCACGAGGCGGAACCTCTTGGTCTTCGAGAGGGGGCGGCAGCCCATGACGGTGACGGTGTCGCCGAGGCGGGCTTCGTTCTTCTCGTCGTGGGCGTATAGCTTGCTGCTATAGCCGACGCGCTTCTGGTAGAGGGGGTCGTTCCTCTTGGTGGAGACGGTCACGACGATGGTCTTGTCCATCTTCACGGAAGTGACGACGCCCTGGAAGAGAGATCTCTTGTTTCTTTCCATATCCCTTACCTCTTGATCTGGAGCTGGCGTTCGCGTTTGATCGTTTCCAGCTTGGCGACTTCCTTGCGGGCCGCCCTGACTTCTTCCCCGTGCTCCAATTGGCCGACGGCCTTCTTGCGGCGGAGTTCGAAGAGGCGCTGCCTGGCGGCGGAAAGTTCGGCTTCGAGTTCCTGGGCGCTAAGTTCGCGCATTTCGCTGATGCTCATGCCTTACTCTCCTTTCTCCGCCGTAGCGGTTTCTTTCTTTTCGCGGGCGATGACCCGGCACTTGATGGGTAGCTTGTAGGCGGCAAGCCTAAGGGCATTCTTCGCCGTGGCTTCCGGGACCCCGCCGATCTCGAAGAGGACTTTCCCTTCCTTGACGACGGCGACGTAATTCTCCGGGGAACCTTTCCCGGAGCCCATGCGGACTTCGGCCGGCTTCTTGGTCTTGGCTAAGTGCGGGAAAATCTTGATCCAGATCTTGCCGGCCCTATCGGTATAGCGCGAGAGGACGATACGGGCGCTTTCGATCTGGCGGTCGGTGATGTAGGCGCCTTCCATGGCCTGGAGGCCCCATTCCCCGAAGTCGACTTGGTTACCGCCCTTGCTATGGCCTTCGTAGGTGAGGCCGTGGGGGCGGCGGTACTTAACGCGCTTTGGCTGGAGCATCCTTGCTTCCTCCTTCGCTGGTTTCTTTCCTAGCGTCTTTTTCGGTATTCCGGCAGATCCAGACCTTCACGCCGATGCGGCCGTAGGCCGTGGCGGCTTCGACATGGGCGAAGTCGATGTCGGCCCGGATGGTATGTAGCGGTATGACCCCGTCCTTATACCCTTCGGCCCTGGCGATTTCGGCCCCGCCGAGGCGGCCTCCGCAGATGGTGCGGCAGCCCTTGGCGCCGGCCTTGCGGACCCTTTGGATGGCCTTCTTCTGGGTGCTGCGGAAGGACTGGCGGTTTTCGATTTCCCCGGCGATCCACTTCCCGATGAGGGTGGCGTCGAGGTCCGGGTTCTTGACGTCGACGACCGTGAGGTTCATGGTCCCGGACTTCACGATCTTGCGGAGGCCCTTGGTGATTTCCATCATCTTGGCCCCGTCTTGCCCAAGCACGACGCCCGGACGGGCGACGTGGGCGACGATCTTGACGTTATAGCCCTTGTCGGTCTTGACGCGCCCGATGCTGATGCGGCTGAGCATCGCATCCTTGAGCAAAGGCTCGAGGTAGGCGCGGATTTCGATGTCTTCTTTCAGAAGGACAGGGTACTTCTGCTTGTTGGCGAACCAATTGGATTCCCAGCCGCGGTTGACGCCGATGCGCATGCCGACGGCATTGACTTTGTGGCCCATTAGATCCTCTCCTTCACGATGACGCGGATGTTGCTGTTCCGCTTGATGATGCTGCTGGCCGAGCCCTTGGCCCTGGGGATGTAGCGCTTGATGCGGAAGGCATCCCCGACCTGGATTTCGGCGACGTAGAGCGAATCGTAATCGAGGCCGAAGTTGTTGGTGGCGTTGCTGGCGGCGCTCTTGATGGCCTTGTAGACCGGTTCGCTGGCGGCCCTGTTGACGGCCTTTAATAGGCCGAGGGCTTCGTCGACGTCCTTTCCGCGGACGAGATCGGCGACGAGCCTCACTTTCCTCGGAGCGACGCGGACGCCGCGGGCGACGCAGCGGGCCTCATGGACGGCCGGCTTCGGAGCTTCGACGACGGCTTCTTCCTTGGCCTTCTTGGAGGCGCGGGGAGCGTTCGTGAGCCCGGCTTCTTCCTTCTTGCTGGCCTTTTCGGCGGCCGGCTTCTTGGCGGCGGTCTTTTTGGTAGCCTTCGGAGCGGCCTTGGTCTCTTCGACCGGGGTTTCTATCGCTTCGGCTTCGGCCTTAGCGGCCTTCTTCTTCGTTTCTGCCATAGAATTGCTCCTTACTTGCGGCCCTTGCTGGCCTGATCGCCGGCGTTGTTGCCCTTATGGCCCGGGAAGTTCCGGGTCGGGGCGAATTCGCCGAGCTTATGGCCGACCATGTCTTCGGTGACGTAGACGGTGATGTGCTCCTTGCCGTTATAGACGGCGAAGGTGTGTTCGACGAAGGCCGGGTAGATGGTGCTTCTGCGCGACCAAGTCTTGATGATTTCGCGCTTGCCCGACTTGTCCAAGGCTTCGACCTTCTTCAGAAGGTAGCTATCGACGAAGGGGGCTTTCTTAAGTGAACGTGCCATCTCGATCTCCTTACCTATCGTTCTTCCGCCTGACGATCAGACGGGTGGAATTCTTCTTATGCCTTCTGGTCTTGACGCCGAGGGCCCTCTTGCCCCAAGGCGTGCGCGGGGCGTCTTTGCCGACGGGGCACTTGCCTTCGCCGCCGCCGTGCGGGTGGTCGTTGGGGTTCATGGCCGAGCCGCGGACGGTCGGGCGGATGCCCATGTGGCGGCTCTTGCCGGCCTTGCCGACGTTGATGAGGTTATGGTCTTCGTTTCCGACGATGCCGATGGTGGCCCGGCAGTTCCCGAGGAGCTTCCTGACTTCGGAGGAAGCAAGCCTCACGGTGACGTACCTTCCTTCGGAACCGAGGATCTGGGCGCTCGTCCCGGCGGCCCGGCAGAGCTGGGCGCCTTTGCCAGGTTGCAGTTCCAGGCAGTGGACGAAGGTGCCGTCCGGGATGTTCCTTAGTTCGAGGGCGTTCCCGGTCTTGATGTCGGTGGCTTCGCCCGAGACGATTTCGTCTCCGACCTTCAATCCCTTCGGGGCGATGATGTAGCGCTTTTCGCCGTCGGCATAGCAGGCCAGGGCGATGAAGGCGTTGCGGTTCGGGTCGTATTCGATGGCCTTGATGGTGGCCTTGATCCCGTCCTTGTTCCGCTTGAAGTCGATGATGCGGTAGCGGTTCTTGTTTCCGCCGCCCTTATGGCGGCAGGTGATGACTCCCTGATTGTTGCGCCCGCCGGTCTTCTTCTTCGGGGCGAGCAAGGCTTTCTCAGGAGTGGCTTTGGTAACTTCCGCATACGCAGAGGTCGTCATGTGGCGGCGGCTTTTCGTATACGGGCGATAGGTCTTGATTGCCATTTTGTTCTCCTATATCGGATTCTTTCTAACTTTGGTTAGGGGTGTGCCTACTCCTTGAAGAGGTCAATGGCTTCGCCGTCGGCGATGCTCACGACCGCTTTCTTGTAGCCGGGGACGTGGCCCTTGTAGCGGCCCCCGCGGCTTTTTTCCTTCCGGTCGACGTTGACGATGTTCACCGATTCGACCTTGGCCTGGAAGATCCTCTGGAAGGCTTCCTTGATGGCCGTCTTGTTGGCGTCCTTGGCCACTTTGACGGTCACCTTGTTCTCGTTTTGGATGAGGGCCATCGATTTCTCGGTGATCACCGGGGTGAGGATGATCGCGTAGTCAGACTCGGTGGCCGGGGCGAATTTCTTTTCCGCCGCCTTCTTCTTACCTGCCATTACTTGAGGCCCTCCTCGATGCTCTTGATGTCCTCCTTGCTGATGACGACGGAGTCGCTATCCAGGAGGTCGTAGACGCTGACATTGTTGACATCGCGGATGATGAGGCCGGCGATGTTGCGCGCGCTATATATAAGGTTCGTCTGATCGGGCTTAGCGACCAGGAGGACCTTCTTGCCGGCCTTGATGGCCGCGAGATCCTTGGCGAAGGCCTTGGTCGAGATCTCCCCGAGGGTGAGATCATCGATGATGATGAGGCCTTCGGTGGCCTTTTCGGTCCAGACGCAGCGGAGGGCCAGCTTATGGGCCTTCTTGTTTTGGCTCCGCTTGTAGTTCTGGTTGCCGTCCGGCCCGAAGACGGTGCCGCCGCCGACCCAGATGGGGCTGCGGCTGCTGCCGGCGCGGGCGCGCCCGGTGCCCTTCTGGCGCCAGGGCTTCTTGCCGCCGCCGGAGACTTCATGGCGCTTCTTGGTCTTGGCCGTGGCCTGGCGCCTATTGGCCAGATAGGTCACGACGGCGTCATGGACGGCCTGGGGGTGTTCGCCTTCGAGGGCGAAGACCGACTTATCGAGGGAGACGGTCCCTACTTTTTCCCCGGCGAGATTGAGGACCGGGAAGCTCTTGGTATTGGCCATGGGACTTATTCTCCTTTCTTTTCGGTTTCGGGCGCGGGCGCGGCTTCAGGGGCCGGCTCGGCCTTCGGGGTGCGGTCGATGAGCGGAGCGACCTTGGGTTTCTTGAACTGGGTGAGGACGGCGCTTCTGACTTTCACAAGGCCCTTGCGGGGTCCCGGGATGCCGCCCTTGACGAGGATGTATCCCTTTTCGCCGTTGCTCTCGATGACGGTGAGGTTCAAGACGGTGGCGCTTTGGTTCCCGAAGTGGCCGCTCATGGTCTTCCCGGGAATGACGCGGTTGTTGCAGCGCCCGTTATTGGCCAAGGAACCGATCTGCCTGTGATAGCCGGACCCGTGTCCCTTCGGCCCGATGTGGTGGTGGTAGCGCTTGATGGTGCCGCTATAGCCGTGGCCCTTCGAGGTCCCGATGACGTCGACGACGTCCCCGGCATTGAAGAGTTCGGCCCCGAAGCTCTCTCCGACGTTCTTGGAGTAGATCTCATCGCCCTTAAGTTCGGCGATATGGCGCTTCGGGCTCACGCCGGCCTTGGCGTAGAGGCCCTTCTCGGGCTTATTTAGGCTCTTGGCGCGGCCTTCTTCGTAGCCGACCTGGAGGGCTTCGTAGCCGTTCTTCTCGATCGTCCTTTTGGCCAACACGACGTTCGGCTGGACTTCGATGACGGTGACGGGATACATCGTCCCGTCTTCGGCGAAGACCTCGGTCATGCCCATTTTTCTTCCGATGACTTGTTTCATGGGTCGCCTCCTTAGAGCTTGATGTCGATGTCCACGCCGCTGGGAAGGTCGAGCTTCCTGAGGGTCTCGACCGTTTCCTTCGTCGGATTCACGAGGTCGATGAGACGCTTGTGGGTGCGGATTTCGAACTGTTCGCGGCTATCCTTGTATTTGAAGGTAGCCCTTAGCAGGGTGTAGACCTGCTTGTCGGTGGGTAGGGGGATCGGGCCCTTGATGCCCGCTCCGGTCCTTTTGGCTGCATCGAGGATCTTCTCGACCGAGAGATCCAAGGCCTTGTGGTCGTAGGCCTGCAGCCTTACCCGGATGATCTTGTCTTTTGCCATGAGTTTCCTTTTTCCTCCGTATCAGGCTTCTGGACGCGTGCTCCCTAGGCGAATTCCCCGATGACCGTTCATGACAACGCCTGTCGGTGTATCGGCAACCTCGCAGTTCAACGCCCGCGCCAGCGTTGGCAAGTATACGCCCGCCCCGTCCCGCGCGTAAAGGGAAAAATCGCAGAAAATGCCGTTATCGACTTAACATTCGCAAAGGCCCCGATGCCTTCGGAATTTTTCGGTTCGGGGATCTGACGAAAAACGAAAACTTTATGCACGGTGCACAAAAATCAATTGCAAAAATCTATCAAAAACAGGGGTCTAATTAGCCTCTTCAGGGGTCTTTTGGCGGATCGAATACTCGCAGCCGCAGTACTCCTGCTGGTAGAGGTTATAGGCATCCGCCATGCGGTT
>CAYMRJ010000016.1:0-16570 GCA_964392865.1 uncultured Staphylococcaceae bacterium | reverse complement strand
CACATGCGGCATTCGCAGCCCTTCGTCACCACTCATGTGCAGATTTCAGTTCAAAGCAAAAGGCCCTTTAATAGGGCCCTATTGCATTATTTATATAAGAATCAGAACTCGATCAGTTCGTATTCGCGGCTACCGACCCCGAGTTCGGCGGCCGCTTCGATGGTGTGGATGCCGTTGCGGGTATTGACGCGCTCTTGGAAGCGCTCCTTTCCGGGATCATCGGAGTTCCAGACCAAGTCGATGCAGGCCTGGTCGACGGCGACCGGGTCAAGCGAAGAGAGGATGCCGATATCCTTCATGCAGGGCGGCTCGGCATGGCCGTCGCAATCGCAGTCGATGGAGAGGTTCTTCATGACATTGACGAAGGCGATCTTCCCTTTGAAATGGTCGACGACCGACTTGGCGGCATCGGCCATGGCTTCCGGGAAAACGACGTTAGTGGCATGATGCTTCCAGCATTCGAAGCGGTCGTCGCTCACGCCGCCGGAATGAAGCAAGGCCTTGCCGGCCCTGGAAGCGCAGCCGATGGAAAGCTGCTTGAGGGCTCCGCCGTAGCCGCCCGCCGTATGGCCTTTGAAGTGGGCGAGGACGAGCATCGAGTCGTAGTTGAGGATGTTCTTCCCCACGACGTTCTGCTTCAGGACCTTGCCGTTTTCGATCGGCCAGACGACATCCGGGCCTTCGGCGTCCATGAGATCGAAGTCAAAATTGGTGGACCAGCCGTGATCCTTGATGAGCTGAAGATGGCGCTCCGTGTGGTCACGGACTCCGCCGGAAGCATCGCCATAGGCCGTATTGCATTCGACCACGGTCCCTTTGACATATTCGACCGTCGGTTTGAACCATTGGGGTCCGAGGTAGTTCTTGTTTCCTTCTTCGCCCGAGTGGACCTTTACGGCAACCTTCCCCGGCAACTCGATTCCAAGAATCTTGTAGGCTTCGAGAATCTTCTCAGGGGTGATTTCCCTTGTGAAATAGACTTTTGGTTTCATGCGCTCCTCCTTCGCGGTACGTCCTTATTTCTATAAAGAGAAGCAGAGATGTCAAACGATATTCCCTAGGCGGCGTTGAATTTCAAAGAAAGAAAATCTATTTGCTTAATTAATAATTAAAGCCGTCTCTCAAATTAAATAACATTATTTGGAACTTCATTTCCCCAGCGCTTCGAAAACGATGAACGTCGGCAATAAGCCCAGACAAGGGACAAGCAGAAAACGAACGAAAACTAACCTCAGGTTCGTTCGAACAGAAAGTGATTTCCCGCTAAAGGAATCCTGGAGTAGGGCTTTATTTGACGTATAGGAATGGGTCCAATACATTACGCGCCCAAAGGTACTGCCATTCGACGCAAATAGACCGAAAGGCAAATAGCTGCTGGTTCCTCCTCCAAGCGCAGTTCGGGCAACCGTTAACAGGATCGGACTACATAGAGAGTCCCCTTACCGGGGAAACATAACTCAATCCAATTTCCTTTAAGCCCTGACTCTAGGGAGCGGGTAATTTTTGCCTACCAAGAGAAAAGGTTTGATTTGCCCACGCAGCAAGGGAGAAATCATAAGCCTCGAAGAAGGGCCTAAGCAACCTTCCCCATTTGCGAACTAGGAGTTCTGGCTTGCTAAAAAAAGACCCGTCCAAGCGAACGGGCCTAGTTTGGATAAATTACCGGCGTCCGCCGCTACCGCCTCCGAAGCCGGGAGTGTTGCCGCCGGGGCCGCCTCCGCCCGGATTTCCGGTCGGGTCGTTGATGTTGCTCGAAGAGCCGACCGTGGTGATAGTGGAGGAAATCGTGAAGGTCGAAAGGACGCTATCGCCGGCGTAGATCGAGTAGCTTTCGCCCCTTTCGAATTCGGGGCAGGAAAGGATCAAGGACTGGCAGCTCCTCGGAGTCACGAAGTACATGATGATCTCCCCTTCGGAATCGGTGAGGTAAAGATAAGTGCCGGCCGAGATGCTCTGATTCCTGGCGTAGGAGACAACGTACTGTCCGGAATTGCTGGCCGGGGTTTCGACCATCCCGAGCTGCCCGGCGGCAAAGAGATAGCCGCCGTTGACAAGAATGCCGCCGTCGCTATCGAGGGCAGCATCGGAATTGCTGCTGCTCCCGGCGATATAGAGTTCGCCGCCAGAAATTAGCATCGTCCCGTTGGAATCGATGCCGTCGCCTTCGCTTCCGATGCAATTGACGGATAGATAGCCGCCCGAAATGATAATGTGGCAATTTTCGTTATAGCCTTGTTGGTACGTGGTATCCGTTCCGTCGGCAGCGTTGACGCCATCCTCATAGGACTCGACTTCGATATAGCCGCCCGAGATTTCGACCTTAGCGGCTTCGATCCCTTCGTAGCACTTGGTGATATCGATATTGCCGTCGGTGATCTTCATCAGCTCATCGGCGTGCATGGCATCGTCCCCGCTAGAAAGGCTTAGGGTCCCGCCGTCGACGAGCATTTCGTAATTGCTATGGAGGGCATCGTCGTTGGAATCGATGTCGACGGTGGCGTCGTCGATCCAAAGGCAATAGCCGTCCCATTCGATGTCGTAGGCAATTCCGTCTTCGTCTTCCCAATCGATGAGGCCGACCTTGATGCCTTTGCCGGAGGCATTGTCGGAAGAGGTTTCGGTAACGGTAGCAGGCGCGCCTCCGCCGGCGAGGATGGCGATTTGGCTACCGCCGGTCAGGTAAGCGAAGGTATCGGCCTGGATCCCGTCATCGGCGCTTTCGATATCGAGAGAGGCACCGTCGATATAGACGTAACCGCCATCGTCATATGAAGGGGTCGGTTCCGAGGTAAGACCGTCATAAGCGAGGATCTCGGCATGAAGCCCGTCTTTCTCGCTTTCGATGTTCAGGGAACATCCGGAAATCGAAATGGCGTTTGCGGAGATTCCGTGCTTCTGGGAAACGATATCCAAACTGCCGGAACCATTCAAAACGAGGGTGCCGCCGACATCGATAGCGTCCTTCGGATCGCTTGTGTTGGTGTTGTAGATGCTATTCTCCCCGATGAGGGTGATGGTTACGCCATAGTCATCGCTTTTGATGACCTTCTTGCCGTTGGTGACGGTGGCGTCTTCGAGATAAAGATGGACCCCGTCGGCGGTGATTTCGATCTGATCCCCGATCTCTCCGGTCGCATAGTAATTTCCGGCTTCCTCGAGTTCGAGATTACCGAGTTCTTCGGAAATGAGGACGGCGTCTTCCGGGACTCCGTCGCTGATTTCTTCGTCGCTGCTTACGACATCGGTGATGCCCGAGGTCTCGGGATCGGTTTCGGTCGGAGTGCTATCGACTTCTCCCCCGCCCCCGAGGACGTCGCCCGGGTTTTCGTAGTCATCGCTGCTGAGGGTAGCGGAATCGCTAGTCGTCCCTCCGCAGCCGGAAAGCATCAAGCCGGCCGCGGCCAGGGCCGCCAGTCGTATGCTCTTGGTCTTATTGTTCATATAGGTTTCTCCGGAGGCATTATAGGGATTCGGACCAAACAAAATAAGGCCGATTTTCTCGGCCTTTTTTGGGTTTTCTAAATCTATTAAGATTTAGTTGTTAAGCAGCGCCGGAATCACTCGGCGGTCATGGCGTAGAAACGGAGATAGATATAGTTGCTCGTGCCGGCAGCCGAGGTAAAGGCCCGGATATTGTAGTACCCGCTGCCATCGGCTTTTTCGTGCCGATAGTAGCCGTCTTCTTTGACCAATTCCCAGTCTAGTTCCACGAGCTCCGCGATGAATTCGTCGAAGACATCCGTACCCGCCCGGTAGATGATCGTCCCGTATGATTCGCCATCAAAAGCGTTCGAATAGTAGTCGAAATCGATGAAAGGCAGGATGTCGCCGTATTCGTCGCCAAGGTATTTCTGAAGGATTGCGACGATGGTGTCGTTCGTCTCGTCCCAGCTGCTATGGGTGATCTCTTCGTAGGGAACGAAGGTGAACGGAACGGTCGTGTTTCCGATATTCGTGAGGGTAAGGGTCACCGTCCCTTCGATGAGGTTCCCGTAATCGTAGTAGGAATAGTCATACGAGAAGATGGCCCCTTGATCGGTCAACGTGACGGTGAAGGTTCCCGCGGTAATGTAAAGCAGATAAGTCCTGTGGTAGCGGTAGTCCGGCGTCCCGTACTCGCAATACGAGGTGTACTCGCTTTTGAGGACGAAGGTATTCTCGGCGGTCTTGTCGAAGAGGATGGCCGAGAGGCTGAAGTCCTTCCTTAAGGAGTCAAGGGTATAGGCCGTGGTGGCGTAACCGTCCGGAATCATGTACTCCCCGTCGGTTTCGACGTAGTAGAGGCCTTCTTCTGCCTGGTAGTAGCCTTGGTAATAGGTATTGCCGGAGGTATCCGTATTGGACCTAAGGCTCGTATCGGCCGTCTCGATCGTGTCGTATTCGAAAAGGCCGAGGTAGCCGCCGGTCCTTACGACGTGCATGCTGTAGTTCTGCCCTTGGAGGGACGTGAACAAATCCTGAAGGGGTGCTAGTTCCTCCGGGACATCCCCTTCTTCGATCTTCTCGAAGCCGATCTCATCGCCATCGACGAGAGCGAAGGAATAAGAAGTCTTGGCGTATTCGTCTCCGTCTACCGAATAGGTTTCGAAGGCGCCGCTAATGGTTTCCCCTGAAACAGTGAAGGCGATTTCTTCGAGCGGGATGTTGTCGTGGCCGGTCAGGAAATAGCTGACCATCTCGACATCTTCCTCGGCAATCGCGAGGATGACGTTTCCGTCCTCTCCGACCGAAAGGTCTTCAAGTCCGTAGGACAAGAAAGGATTCCCGTATTCGACATCGAATTGGACGTAGTTATCTTCGTCGTAGGCCTGAGGATCTTCATATACCGACCCGTCGTGGTTGTAGTAGCGGTTGACGGCCGTTCCGTCCGCTGCCCTATAGACCTCGGCCTTGGCCGTCGACCCGTCGTCGTAGGTCTGCAGGAGATAGAAAGCTTCTCCGTCCCAATAGGATTCGATCTCGGCCTCGTAGGAATCGGAGGAAGACCCATCCGTATATCCGCCTTCGACATAAAGAGCGCCCTTTTGCGCGAAAACCGTGCCTTGAAGAGCGGCTAAGACCGCGTCCATGGTATTTTCAATAGACGAGGTTTCGGTGATAGAAGACTCCGCCGGGCTCGTTTCGGAGGTTATATCCGTGGAACTCTCACCCGTTTCGGAGGAAGAGACGTCATCTCCGCCGCATCCTGCTAGGGCCAAGGCGGCAGCGATGGCCATTAGATTCCAGATTCTTTTCTTATTCATAGGTTCTCCAAAGGAATGAAAGAGTTTATCCGATATCGAAAGAACTTAAAGGGAAATCGGGACGATTTATGCAACTACAATGCGGAAATGGGGATGGCAAAAGCATTATCCCCTATCGGATAGATCGTGGTGGCGTTGCAGAATAGCGTCCCCCGTCCTATTTGATACCGGCTCTTGAGTTTGGAAAAGGATTTTACTGCCCGGCTGTCATACATGCTTCCGGCCTTGATTTCAATTGGGTACAAGGTCCCACCCTTTAAAATAACGAAGTCAATTTCGTTTTGCTCTTGGTCGCGGTAATAGTAGAAACTGCAGTTTTTCTGGTTGTTTCTAAGTGATTTTACGATTTCGTTTACCACGTATGTCTCTACCATCGGGCCGGCCAGGAAACTTGCCTTGAGGGTTTTGGCTGAGTCGAGGCGGGCCAGATGGCAGGCCAAACCCGTATCGGCGAAGTAAAGCTTCGGCCTCCTCCTGGCCCTCTTGACGGCAGAAAATTCGTTATAAGGCTGAAGGAGCCAGACAAGATGGCCGGCCACAAGGAAACCGAGCCATTCGGAAACCGTCTTGTTGTCGATCTCAACGGCTTTCGCGACCTTGTCGACGACAAGTTCCTGCCCCGTCATCCAAGCCAACATTTCGAGGAAACGCCGAAATTTATAGATATTGCCGACCTTTATCAGCTGGGAAATATCACGTTCCAAATAGGAACTCACATAGTCCTCGTAAAACCTCTCGGTTCTAATAGAAGGATCCGCGTATAGTTCCGGGAAAAACCCCCTATAGATGGAATTGAAGAGGTCATCTGCGTTCCAGGGTGCCTCGTTGGCCCTCTGCTGGATTTCGACCAAGTTGAGGTCGATGAACGGGGTCTCGGCGCGCCCTAGGATTTCGCTCCGGCTTAGCGGAGCCATCTCAATAATGGCGATGCGCCCGGCCATGGATTCGGTTACGCCCCTCATCAGAAGGTAAGATTGGGAACCGGTCAGTATGTACATTCCGCGGTTCTCGAATCCGTCGAGTTTCCTTTTATTGACCACATACTCAAGGGAGGCGAAAAGGCCAGGCGCCCTTTGGACTTCGTCGATGATGAGGGGGTGCGGATTCAGTTGGAGAAAAACATCCGGATCTTCGGAGGCCGTCATGGCGATTCCGGAATCATCGAGGGTGAGATAGGAAAAGCCCTTGTCCCGGTATTCGGCCACAAGCGTGGTCTTCCCTGTTTGCCTGGCTCCGGTCAGCAGGGTAACGGGTCTAGTCGCAATGCCCTCGGCCAAAGCTTTGGCGATCGTCCTCTTAATCACGGCCTTATTATACCGACATTTTTGGACTGCTACTCCAAATTTGCAGAACTTCCTAAAAAGAAAAGCAGGGATCGGCACTTTCGCCGCATCCCTGTCTTTTTCTTTCTGGCGGGGGCTGAAGGAATCGAACCCACATCAAAGGTTTTGGAGACCTCTGTTCTGCCATTGAACCAAGCCCCCGTCTATGTCTCATCAGAGGCGTCCGCTGACGGGGCGGGCGCCCCATGATGATAGGCTTAGCCTTCCGTTTTTGGAAGAGAGGACTTCACGGGCCTTAGAGGGAACGGAGAATCTCGCCAACCTTCTTCATGTCGACGCTTCCGGCGTAGTTGGCCTTGAAGTGCTTCATGACATTGGGAACGCTACGATCTTCAAGTTTGAGGATGATGTCCTTGATCTCGTCATCCCCAAGCATCTTCGGGATATAAGGGGCGAGTGCTTCCTTCTGGAGCAGCAGGTCTTTGACCTTCTCTTCCCTGCCGGCTTCCTTGAAGGAGGCGATCTCTTCGTCTATTTCGCGATCGACCTTGACGATGAGGTTGATGACGTCGGCATCGGTAAGCTCCTTGTTTTGGCCGCTGGTCAAAAGGACGCCGTAGCGGCTTATGACCTGGCTAAGGGCGCTTCTGGCGTTGTCGTCGCGCCTTTTCATGGCCTCGATGGAGGCCTTCTTGATTTCATCTATCAGCATTCGAGTTCTCCTTCCTTCCCATTATGGGGCATGCGCTCATCGAAACTCACTTCCTTGAATGTTCCCTTGTCGCTTTTTAGATTTGGCAGTGCTGTCCCTTTCGGCATATCGACGAAGAGTTCGACGTCGGGATGCTTCTTGGCGATCTCTTCGTACTTGGCCTTGGTCGTCTTCTTCTTGAGGTTCTTCCAACCCGATTCGGCGTATTGTTCCAAGCACCAGGTGACGTATTCGACGGTGGCGCTGTTGATGAAGTAGCGCTGGCTATGCCTCTTGAAGTATTCGAGGGCCTTCTCCCCGGCGAATTCGTCGGGGTGATAGGTCTTCGAGGCCGATAGGACGTCGCAGACATACTCGGTTGCGTACTTATAAGGCATCCTTTTGGCCATGACCCTGCCCATGAAGAAGTCGGTCCAATATTCGTAGTGGTGCTTGTTGCGCCTCGTATGGTGCTGGCAGACCTTCGAGAAATAGGCGTTGGCCATCCTTTCTTCGTAGACCGGGCTATGGTCGCCGGCATAGTACTTGGCGCTCGTGAAGAATTCCAATGGACCGTATTTGCTTAGGTCGTGCCTAAGGCAATGGAAGAAGATCCCCATATGGAATCCGTTCCTTATCACTTGGTTACGATGCTTCGTGATGGTCACGAAGTGCTTGAACATCTTCAGCATAGGAGTTCCTCCAAGGCCTTGCCGGCCTCTTCCCTGATGACGTAATCGAAATGGCGGTCCATAGGCGTTTCCTCGAGATTGATGAGGATGCTGGCCTTCCCTTTGAAATAACTGGGGAGAGCGCTGGCCGGAAAGACCCTGAGGGAAGTGCCGGCCACGATCATGAAATCGGCATTCTTCACGGCCTCGAGGGCCTTGGACATGGCGACGGGAGGCAGTTCTTCCCCATATAGCGTCACGGCCGGCTTGAGGATGCCTCCGCATTTATGGCAATGCGGAACGCCGGAATGGTCGATCATTTCGTACGTGTAGCGGGCCGCGCAGCGCGTGCAGTAGTAACGATAGGCATTGCCGTGGAGTTCGTAGACCTTCTTGGATCCGGCTTTTTGGTGGAGACCGTCGATATTCTGGGTAGCGATATGAACGTCGTGGCCTGCGGCCTCGAATCTAGCTAGGGCCAAGTGGGCTCTGTTCGGCTTAGCCTCGGGATAAAGCATGTGTTTGAAAAAGTAGTCATAGAAGGTTTCGGTATGGCTATAGAAGTAATCGCTGGAAAGCATTTCCTCATAGGTAACCCCGTATTCGCTTTCCATTTGGTAAAGGCCTTCCGGAGAACGGAAATCAGGGATGCCGCTTTTGGTGGAGATTCCGGCGCCTCCCAAAAAGAAGAGGCTTTTGGCCTTCTGCAGTTCTTCCCTTAGTTCTTTCCGATCCACGAACGAAATTATACCAACCCGTTTGGCAGACGCTGATCAGCCTTATGTTGAATACAAGGCATTTGATAAATAAATAGTTAAATTCCGTTTTTGTATAAGGCCGAACTTATTTCTAGTTAATTGAGCTTAGCTGCTACAAAAGGGAGTTAATAAACAGAGACAAAAACGAGGCTTAAATGTTGACCTCATATGAATGAACCCAATAGACACCATATCCGAACGGGTTCAGTTTATAGCAACCAAGTGTCCCTTCTATGTTGGCGTCGATATGCCTTTAAAAAAAGCCATTCTCTCCCCTTGGCTTAACTTCAACAGGATAAAGGATGGTTATTCCGATTCGCTTTCAAAAACGTCCTAGAAGTCCTTAGATCACTCAGGCAGAACCCATTCCCCGTTCTTGTTGCTTGTGCGTCCGAGGATCTTGCCGTCTTCTTTGAGGGCTTTGATGACCCGGTCTAACGTCCTAGAGGAAATCTTTGCTGATTTGGCGATGTTGTTCCTTTTGATGCGGACGTTGTTCTGAATCAACTTTAAGACTTCAGCCTTAATACCCTCGTCAACATGGGTTTTTATTTCGCCATCAGGCTCAATCTTTGTTTCGCCAATGAGGGGTTTTTCCTCAGTAATCAACAAGTGGTTTTCGACACTGAGGACAACTAAGCCCTCGTTAAAGGCAATAGTTGACGAGGAAGAAGGCTTTAAAAGAATGGAGCTCCCAAGTCCGGCCCCGTAGCTTAGGCCGAGATCCTTGCAAACGGAGAACAAGGACGGATTAAGCGGCGAAGAAACTCCGAGAAGCGGTTTTTCGTAGCCGTTATTGATGATTTCGATTTTGCCCTCGCGGACCTCGATATAAGGGTCGCCGAGTTCGTAAGCGTTATGGGCGATGGCGTTGACCAAAAGTTCCTTGAGGTTATCGAAAGGAATTCCAAGTGGTCCGTAGACCTCGCCTTTAAAATCGTCGAGCAATTCGCGTAGGCCGCTTAATAGGCATTTCTGCCCATACTCCTTGACCTTGAGGAAATCGGGCCGGAAATCGCGGACCTGGAGGCTATTGCGGTTATGATCGCTAAGAAGGCCCGAAAGGATATTCCATTGGCCTTTCTTGTTCTTGAAAGGCAGATATCCGGCCAATCCTTTCTCCCCGAGGGCATTTCCCGCTTCGGCGTACATCCGGCTCAAAAGCCGGAAACTCGGCATTGAAATGTCGGACGTGCCTTCCAAAAGGTAGGAATCGTGCCTAAGTATCGGTTTTGCCCCGGCCGCTCCCCTTACATAGAAGGAAACCGAGGGTTTTTGGATTTCGACCAGGATCCCTTTGTTGCTCGTAGCCAAGGTTATGAACGGAAAGGGGCTGGGCACCACATCGTCCAACTCGTCGTGCAGAACCTTGATGACATCGGAAAAGCCCACTTGCCCATGGATCAAAAGATCGCCTCCTCCGGAATTCAAAATCCCGAGGAAGACATTCCTTTTGAGATCCTTCAGCGAATCGACGACGCGGGAATCCATCCTAGTTCAAGTGCCTTCTTAGAAAAGCCAGAGCCCCGCCGAACCAATCCTCGGCCGGGGTCCCGTAGCCCAAGCCCACTCCATGTAGATCGCCTTCATAAAGGCGATAATCGCAGGCGACATTATTTTGCGCCAAGTTCGCTATCAATTGCGAAGTATTCTCGAGAAAGGGAACGACACAGTCGTTCTTGAAAGAAAAGACAAACGTAGGAGGATAGTCCGCCTTAATGTTGTTTGGTATCGAATAATACATCCTAAGGTCGATGTCATCAGCCTTTTCCTGCAAAAAGTTCTTTCTGGTTCCGCCTAACGAATCGTTTCCGAGGAAATTGACCACCGGATATCCCAAAACGATGGCCTTAGGGGCTTTCATTCCCTTTCTGTTCAGTTCGATCGGCATGTAGCCGGCCAAATGGCCGCCCGCGGAGAATCCAAAAAGGCCGTAATCCTGGTTTTCGATGCCGAGCTTCTCCATCAAGGAAACGGCCTCGATACCGTCTTCGATGGGATTCGGGTAATGTGAATATTGCCCTACACGATATTTAACGATTACTGCGTTATAACCATTTTCGAAAAGCCCTTCGGCGATATCGAATCCTTCATTCCCTAGGCTCACCATGTGGTATCCGCCTCCGGGCATGATGAAGCAGGTTGGGGACTTAGGATCTTTGATGAAAGCCAGGCAGGCTCTACGGTGTCCGTAGCGATGGATTTTAAAGTATGGTTTCCCCTCGTGTTTCTTGAGGCTCTTTAAAACGCTTTCCAAAAAAACAACGTCATACCCGAATACCCTAAGGCAATCATCCTCGCCCAGGCTTTCGATATCGATGCTTTCCTCGGTGATCGGCAGCCAATCGAGCTGGGCTTTGAGATAGTCATCCTCAAAGAGGCAGGCCAATGTCTTTTCCATACTCCGCCAGTATAAAGGAAAGCCCCGCGCGAAGCGGGGCTAGATAGCGATGTGGTGCCGCCTGACGGAATCGAACCGCCAACCTACTGATTACGATTCAGCCGCTCTGCCTGATTGAGCTAAGGCGGCAGCGCCCCTAACTATAAACGCGTTTCGGGGCAAGAGCCACGGCTAATTTCAATTGGCCTTGGCCGTTTTGAGCTGCTTGGGCCTATTTCCCTTGCCGCCGACCTTGTTCTTGATCCAAAGGACGAAGACGATGATTTCGTGGAGGAATAGCGGTATCAGGGCGAAGCCGAAGACGATGGCGTAGTCGATCGGGTTGTCGGAAAGGGTATAGACCGAGAAGACGGTATTGACCCCCGGAACCTCGATGACGAAGAGCTGGAGGGCGAAGCCGACGAAGAAGGCGAGCCAGAGCATGAGATTCTTGTCTTTGAAGACGCGCAGGAACGTATGCTTCGTATCGGTCATGCCGAGCATGTGGAAGAGTTCGCTCATGGCCAATACGCAGAAGGCCATGGACTGGGCTTCTTCGAGTTTGGTCTCATCGGCGAAATAGGTATTGATGGCGGAAATCGAGAAGCACCCTTCCTGCCAAGGCTTGATGAGGAAGGCCAGAATGGTCGCTAGGCCGATGGCACAGCCATAGACGATGATCGTGAAGTAGCCGCCGTGGGCAAAGAGGCTATCGTTCGGATCGCGCGGCTGGTCGTGCATGATGTCGTCCGGCTTCTTGTCGGCGCCAAGGGCGATGGCAGGAAGTGAGTCGGTCACGAGGTTCACCCAAAGCAGGTGGATGGCGATGAGCGGGGCCGGGAGGCCGATCACGATGGCGACGAACATGGCAATGACTTCGCCGATATTGGAACTTAGCAGGAAGTAGATGGTCTTCCTGATGTTGGTATAGATGCCGCGGCCTTCTTCGACGGCCTTTTCGATCGAGGTGAAGTTATCATCAACCAAGACCATATCGGCGGCGCCTTTGGCGACGTCGGTCCCGGTGATGCCCATGGCGATGCCGATATCGGCGGCCTTGAGGCTCGGGGCGTCGTTGACGCCGTCGCCCGTCATGGCGGCGATATGGCCATTGGCCTTGATGGCTTTGACGATGGAGACTTTGTTTTCCGGGCTCACGCGGGCGAAGACGCGGACCGTCTCGACCCTCTTCTGGAGCTCTTCCGGCGCGCAGGCGTCGATCTGATCGCCCGACATGACCTGATCGAGGCTATCGGCGATGCCGAGTTCCTTGGCGATGGCGAAGGCCGTGTCCTTGTGGTCGCCAGTGATCATGATGGTCGTGATGCCGGCGCCCTTGAGGGTTTCGACGGCGCCTTTGGCGGCCGGCCTTGGTGGATCGACCATGCCGACCAGACCGATGAAGGTTAGATTGTCCTCTTGGAGGACGCCATCGGTGCGGTAGGCAAGAGAGAGGACGCGGAGGGCCTTGCTGGCCATCTTGCTGCTGGCTTCGAGGATAGAGGCCTTATCGGCTTCGGTGATCTTGACGGCCTTCCCTTTCTTGAGGATCTTGCCGCACTTGGCAAGGACCAAGTCGAGAGCGCCTTTGGTATAGACGATTTCCTTATCGCCTTCCTGGTGCTTGGTCGACATCATCTTGCGGACCGAGTCGAAGGGAAGTTCGCCGATGCGGGGAGTTTCTTGTTCAAGAGAGGATTTCGGCATCCCGAGGTCGCTGGCGAAGCGGACCAAGGCCACTTCGGTCGGATCGCCGTAGACGCCGTTTTCGATGGAGGCGTCGCTGCAAAGGGCCATGCCCTTGGCGAGGAGCTTGATGGAGTCGTGGCTGCCTAGATTCTCTTCTTCGTAGTTCCCGTCGGCGTAGGCCGCGACGACGGTCATCTGGTTCTGGGTCAAGGTCCCGGTCTTATCGGAGCAGATGACGGAAACGGAACCTAGGGTTTCGACGGAAGCCAGGCGCCTGACGATCGTATTGACCTTGGCCATTTTCTGCATGCCGAGGGCCAAGACGATGGTAACGACGGCCGGAAGGCCTTCGGGGATGGCGGCGACGGCGAGGCCGACGGAAGTAAGAAGGGCCTCGGACCATTCGCTGGCGATGGAATTCTCTATGGCGCTATAGATGAGCTGGACGCCGAAGATAAGGATGACGATTCCAAGGGTCAGGTAACCTAGGAATTTCGAAAGCTGGGCCAATTTTTTCTGAAGGGGCGTCATCTCGTCTTCGTCGCCTTGCAGCAACGAGGCGATATGGCCGATTTCGGTATTCATGCCGGTGGCGATGACGAGGCCTTCCCCGCGCCCGTAGACGACGGGGGTGGACATATAGACTTCGTTCACGCGGTCGCCGACGCCGACGGCATCGGTAAGGATGATGGAGGCGTCTTTTTCGACCGGGACGGATTCGCCGGTAAGGGAGGATTCGTCGGCTTTGAGGGAGTGGGCGCTGATGAGCCTTAGGTCGGCCGGGACGTTGCGGCCTTCTTCCAAGATGACGATATCGCCGGGAACGAGGTCTTC
Organism: uncultured Staphylococcaceae bacterium; assembly: GCA_964392865.1. Lineage (GTDB taxonomy): Bacteria > Bacillota_I > Bacilli_A > RFN20 > CAG-826 > UBA4951. The sequence goes on along the minus strand of CAYMRJ010000016.1, from coordinate 3,021 downwards.
GGCCGGGATGTTCTGGAGGATCCTGCCGCCGCGGCGGACGGTGGCCGTCGGGGCCGACATCCGCTTCAGGGCCTCGAGGGCCTTTTCGGCTTTGACTTCTTGGACGGTTCCGATGGTGGAGTTGAGGACGACGACGGCGAAGATGATGACGACGTCGATGTATTCGGTCCAATCGGTTTCTTCCGCTCCCCAGTTGTTCACGATGGCGAGGGCCAGGGAAATGATGGCGGCGATGAAAAGGACGATGACCATCGGGTCCTTGAATTCGCCGAGGAAGATCATGAAGGCCGAGGGCCTTTTCTTCTCCGCTAATTTGTTGGGGCCGTATTCGGCCTTCCTTTTGGCGGCTTCTTCGTCAGAAAGCCCGTTCTTGAGGTCGGCGTCGAGTTCTTTGGCCGCGGCCGCGGCCGACATGGTTTCGTACATGGGGCGTCTCCTTATTCGATAAGGCCAAGGTCTTGCTGGGCTAGGCCCGGCCCATCCGGCCTTTCGGCGTGCTGTCGGATGGAACCCAGGAGCTACTCCCCTTAGTCGGGCGATAGGTTAGCACGAAGGAGGGTTTTTTAAAACCCTTTCATTCTGAGGAGGGTGAAAAAGCAGCAAAGGGTGATGCAGATGGGGGTCAGAATGCTGAAGGCGGCCAGGGCCCAATCCCAGCCGATGTATCCGCTTCCGAGGGTAATGAGGAAGACGAGGCTCGTCGACTGGTAGAGGACGTTGAGGATCGTGAAAGCCAAGGCCCAATTGCGGAGGTTCTTCCAGTTGTGGAAGACGCCGTAGACGTAGGAGCGCGAGCGCTTATATAGATGGAAGCCGCTTACGGCGATCATCACGAGGATGGCAAGGCTGATGGCCTCGAGGACGATCAGCCAGACCGACCCCGAGAGGAAGACGGAGATGATCGAAAGGGTGCCGCCGAAGAAGGCGTTGATGATGGCGTTCAAGACGACATAGAGGACATAGCAGAGGATGCCCGAGATGGCCCTCGTGTTATCGATGTAGTTGTAATAGAGAAGGTAATAGAAGACGAGGCCATAGAAGATCAGATCGATGACCATCGAGAGATCGAAATACCCGGCGTAGACGATTGAATAAACGATGTCGTCGACGAAGCAAATGAGGTAGAGGACCAGACCGAGGAAGCCGATAGAGAAGGCCGGGATCTTGTAGGGATGCTCTTTCCGGCTCCAGACGGTACTTAGATAATTTGAGATGCGCCGCATGGGCCTTATTATCAATCAACGCTTAACAATTTGCGAAAAGAAATGAATATCATCCCCCGCTGGAGCGCTTCGCTGACCGAGGACTACAAGGCTTTTTCCATCGCCCTCGGCCTGACGCCGAAGGAAAACGGCCTCTTCCCCATCTGGCGGCTGACCCTTGAAATGGACGGGGTGCCTCTAGGCATCGCCGCCATGGAGGAAGAAACGCCGACCGAATACCGGATCATCGAAATCGGCGTCCGGAAGGAAGTCAGAAAACAGAAGATGGGAAAACATCTTCTCCTCTTCCTCGAGACAAAGGCCAAAAGCATCGGGGTTCTCAAGATGGGCGTCTATTCTCCCATCGAGCTAATCGGCTTCTTCAGGAAGTGCGGTTACCGCCCTAGCGGGGACGGCGAAATAGAAGACGGCAAGGTCTACCTATCGAAGACAATTGCCTATAAGAAGGCTAAACGTGCTTGGCGGTCCTAAAGCGCGAAAGGCTGTACTTGGAACCCTTTTCTATACCGGCCTTGCGCCTCGCGACTTCGAACTGGGTTTCGGCATCGCGGATATTCGATAAGCCCGGCAACAAGACCCCGCGGCGCGTCCCGCTGGTAATCACGAGCCCGAACTCCTTCGGATTCAGATCTTCCTTCGAGCAAGCTTCCAGATCCTCGACGACGTCGACTTCGAATGTCAGATAGTCGAGTTCCTTAGTTTTGACGACCGGGAAGCGCGGATCGTCGGTTGCTGCTTCGATGGCGTTGGCAATGATCTCTTCCCCAAGGTTCCGTTTGCTGCTTTGGATGGTTCCGATGCAGCCGCGGCCATTGCCCCACTTCCTGATGGTGACGAAGCAGCCTTTCCGGCTTTTGCCTTCCTCTGGAAAATCCTTGGGGACCCTTATGACCTTCCCGGTCTTCAGATAGGTTTCGAGGGCCTCATAGCAAAGCTTGGCATAGGGATCGGCATGTTCCCTAATTTCGTGCGCCTTCTTCTTTTCCGCTTCCAGGAAGTCATGGAAATAGCGGCGTTCGTTGTCCTTCCCTTTGGCCCGATAGCCGATCATGGCGTAGCCGACGCCCTTGCACTCGCCCTCTCCGAAGAAGTCGGTCTCGACCGCCCTTCCTTCGAAGGTGCCAAGAAGCGTCAAAAACGAGCGGTGCCCGCAGACTTTGGCCGCCCTGACTAGACTAGGTTCGATCTCCAAAAACTCGGCAAAATTCCCTTCTTTGAGGCAATTTACGGCCTTTTCGGTATAGAGGCGCCCTTCTTCGGCATAGCCGTATTTGCCGTCTTCGGCGAGGACATGGCTCAGGTCCCCGGAAGCGATATAGACGGCCCTTCTACCGAGCTTCTCGCAGGCCTTATTGATGATCATCCCGACCTGGTAGTGTTCCATATACGAAAGGCCGCTGATGCCGAGGCGGACGACTTTGTAGGAGGTGTAATTCTGGTTGATGAAATAGAGGGGAACCATGCTCCCGTGGTCGAGCGACATCTCCCCGGCGTTTTCGTAGCCGGCCGGGAAGTATTGGCGGCTGGCGATGCCGGCGATGGCATCGGCCAGCTCGTTGTCGTAGAGGAAGCGGAAATTGATTTCCCGATGCCCGAAATCGCCGAAGGAGCCGATTCCGACATCGCCCTCGGCAAACTGGAAGTAATCGCTATAGGACTCGGTATGGGGCGAGCAGATGACGATGGTATCGGGAGCGTAGGAGGCGATTTCGCGGCTGAGCCGCCGATAGCCTTCGGTGATGGCGGCGATCTTCCCTTCCTCTCCTTGCCCGATTTCCGGGACGGCGTAGACCGGGTG
>CAYMRJ010000015.1:7582-19673 GCA_964392865.1 uncultured Staphylococcaceae bacterium | reverse complement strand
TGGAATTACTACCGCTGGTTCGAAGGCGGGACGACGGCCCATAGCGAAGCCCAAAGGGCCGTCGATACCATCAACGACTTGGACGATTCCTTCTACCGTGTCTATAGCGACTACTACGAAGTGAAGAACGATGGCCTCACATACGGCTACGGCGGGACCAGCCACTTCCATAGCCTTTTCAACTACGACGTCGTGGACTTCGCGAGGATGACCGGCATCACCAGGAACGAGTCGGCCGATAAGGAAACCTATGGGGGCTACACCTATAGCAGCAAGGTCTGGAGCGCCAACTACAACAACAAGCGCCTCGGCTTCGACATGGTGACCGGGACCAAGTACTACATCATCAGGGACGAAGGCTATTACAACTTCGAATACGAGGATTTTGCGGGGGTAAACGTTCCTTTCAACTCCACGCTGGTCGATATGACCGAAGATTACCGCATCTACGAATCCGGGCTTTATATCGATCTGGGGCACGGGGTCGATACCCTCTACCAGATGAATAGCAACGACACCACCAAAAACGGGAACGACTTCTATACGGCCGGCGCTTCCGCGACCCTTGGTTACCAATACGTCATGCGCAACGAAGGCCTCTTCCTCGAAGCCGCGGTCGTCGAGGACGACGATGTCGAAAGGCTCCCGGAAGGGGAGAACTTCGCCATCCTAAACGAAGCCGGCACCGTCTACACGGTTCCTTCCTATACGAACTTCGGCTACACCCGTTTATCGACCAACGCGACTTACTACGTCACGACAGAAGAGTACGGGGGCTACCACCCCTCCGATCCCGGCCTTTTCCTCCACGACTCTTCGACCTGGGCGGAGGAACCGGTCACCGTCTCGGGCACCATCGATATCGAGCAGGACCATGGGAAATTGGTCTATAGCCCGAAGTCCGGTACCTACTTCAACGATAGCGACGGGGCCTACATCGCCATGTACTACAGCAAGGATGCGGCCAACCGCATCTACCTCATCGGCGATAAGCTAGACGATGATGGGAACGTGGTAGAAGAAGACGCTTTGCTCTCCTATGAGTACCGGCTCATCTACAACTACATCGACAATGACGACCAAGGGACTCCTCTCTTCGGCCTTTACGCCGAAGGGAAGGTCAAATACATCGTCATCTGCCCGAAGAACGGCTGGGGCGACGCCGTCGACGACTTCAACACCAGCAATGTCTACTTCTACATGATCGAGAAGGACTACATCGACGGGATCTACGAGAAGTACACCTCAAGCGAATACGCCCTCCAGGATGTCGTAAGTGTCAACAACGACTACTTCACCTTCATGACCGACTACGAAGAGGCCAAGATGGTCGTCACCGAACTCGGCTATGACGAAGGCTGGGACATCACTGCCTACGATGCCTCGGGCAATGAGATCGACGGAGTCGAGATCTATAAGCTAGACGGCGGCCTCGTCGGCTTCAACGCCCCTTCGGGCGAGGTCTATTACGTCCTCGAATACGTGACGCCTTATTTGGAATTAACGGTGCCTTTATCGATCATCGGCATCGCTTTGCTCATCGGCTTCAACGGCGTCTCCATCTACGTCGGCTACAACCGGAAAAAGAAAAAGGAAGCCGAGGCGGCTTCCTGATACCTAGCCCTTAAGGGCTACATAGAGGGCATAGACCCTCTTTTTGCTTATGCCTAGTTCCTTTGAGACAGCCTCGACCGCTTCTTTTCCGCGGTAGGAGGCGAGGGCCGTCTTCAAGGCTTCTTTTATCTCTTCGTCAGAGTATTCCTTCTTCGTCTCCGAAGCCCCTTCGATGACGATGACGCATTCGCCTTTCAGTTCTTCCTTGGAGGTGAAGTCGGCGAGTTCCTCGAGGGTCCCGTCGATGTACTCTTCGTGGATCTTCGTGAGTTCCCTGACGATGCAGGCTTTTCTATTGCCGTAGACGCTAAGCATGTCGCTTAGGGTCTCGGAAAGACGCTTGGGCGATTCGTAATAGACGCTGGTGCAGGGAAGGGGAGCGATGGCCTCCAAACGCTTCTTCTTATCGCCTTTGGTCCTTGGGAGGAACCCTTCGAAGTAGAAATGATCTGTATCGAAGCCGGAGCCGAGAAGGGCCGGCAATAAGGCGTTCGGTCCGTTGACGTAAGTGACGTTGTAGCCCGCCTCTAGGTAGGCTTTGACGATGAGTTCTCCCGGATCGGAAAGGCCGGGATATCCGGCATCGGAGACATAGGCGACCTTCTTGCCTTCTTTGGTGGCCTGGAGGAGCTTGTTGGCCCCTTCGATTTCATTATGCTTTTCGACCTTGATGAGGGCTTTGCCTTCGACACCGAGGACGCTAAGTAGCTTTCCGGTGACCCTCGTATCTTCGCAGCCGATGAGGTCGGCGTCGTTCAAAGCCGAGATGACGCGAACGGAGACTTCCTTGAGGTTCCCGATGGGGGTGGCGACCAGCGTCAAAAGAGGCGTCGTTTCGGTGTAACTGGAGCGGCGTCTCATGGTTTAGTTGGTCTTGTTTCCGTTATTCTGGCTGTTGTTGTTTTGGCCATTGCCGCGATGCCGCCTTCTGCGGTTGCGGTTTTTGTTCTGGCTGTTTTGGCCTTGCTGGTTCTGGTTGTTCTGCTTAGGTTGGCTATTCTGCTTCTGCTGGTTGTTTTGCTTCTGCTGGCCTTTATTTTGCTGCTGGTTGTTGTTCCGGTTTTGGTTGTTGCCGTGGCGGTGCTTGTTCTGATTCTGGTTCTGGTGCTTTTGCTGGTTCTGCTGTTGCTTCTGTTGCTGCTTGGCCAGCTCTTCTTTGCGCTCCCTCTCGATTTCCTTTAGGAAAGTCGATTCGGGAAGAGCCAAAGAAGAAGTGCCCGATAGGGAAGCGACGAAGTCATCTTCCAGCCTCTTGGGCGGAACCTTCCCGGCGGCGTAGCAATCGTATTCCTCGAGGGTCAGGTTCTGGATGTCGGCATCCTTTTGGACTTTGACGGTGCGGCTCAAAACGTTATAGCCGGTGACCTTGTATTCGCCGTCCCCGATCTTGATGGCCTTGCCCATCGGCGGGAAGAGCTTCTTTTCCTCGGTATAGGCATCGTCTTCGTAGCGGAGGCAGCAGATGAGCTTGGTGCAGGGACCGGAAAGCTTGGGGATATTGAGGGTCAGCATCTGGTTCTTGGCCCTGGCGATGGAAATCCCGTCGAATTCCTTCAGGAAGGTAGAGCAGCATAGGGGGAGGCCGCAGATGCCGATGCCCCCGACCATCCTCGCCTTGTCTCTCGGCGGGATCTGCCTTAGTTCGATGCGGCAGTGGAGGATGTGGCTGAGGTTTTTGAGGAGTTCCCGGAAGTCGACCCGGTTCTCGCTGAAGAAGGAGATGGTGCAGCGATCTCCATCGAGCGAGTAATTGGCCTCAAAGAGGCGCATCGGGAGGCCGAGCTTCCTGATCTCTTCCTCGGCGGCCTGAAGGGCCTTTTTGGAACGCTCGATGTTGTCCTTGTATTCCTTGAGGTCGTGGCGGTTGGGCTTCCTCAAGATGGGCTTGAGGGCCAGTTCCCCGCGGTATTCGGAAATGGGGAAGAGGCGGCTGGCGACTATTCCGATCCCTTCGCCTCCAACCGTATCCGTGACAACCAAGTCTCCTTGGGTCAGATCCCCGTAGTCGGTGGCAAAGTAATAGATCTTGCCCCCGCTTTCGAAACGGACGCCGACGAAATATTTCTCTTCGTAGCTATTGGATTCCATTGATGAGATTGAGACGGAAGCCGAGGGCATCTAGGGCCAATGACGGCGAAACGCCGATATCGATGGCGCGCCTGATGTCCGGCAAAAGGCCCAAGGCCTTTTTGGGATCGAGGCTCCCTTTGTAGCCTCGGTAGATATCATACGCCAAAGGCGAGGACTCTTCCCCCAAATTGTGGTGGAGGCAGTTCCGGAACAGCCACTCCAGGAGGCTTAGGAACAATAGGGCGGTCTTCTTGGCTTTCTTTTCCAGCATCAAGATGCCCCTGCTGCCTTTTTGCTCGCTCGTGAATCTGGAAGCGAAAAGGAACGCATAATCCGGCCGGTTTCTGCCGTTTTCCTCGATGAAGAGTTCCAGGGCCGCCTTGGCCGAAAGGTACTCGTCGCTTTCGGACATTTCCTTCAGAAGAGTCGCGGTGCCGGCCAAGGGAGAGAGGAGGAAGGCATCGGCCTTGTCCACTCCGAGTCCAAGGGCCTCGGCTTCGAGCTTCTCTTTCGGAGGCAGGACGAGCCTCAGGGTTTCGGCCCTTGAAAGGATGGTCGGGAGGACCTTGGTGACGTTGGCCGTCGTCAAAATGGCATACGTATTGTCGGCCGGCTCCTCTAAAAACTTCAGAAGCGAGTTCTCGGCCTGCGGGGTCATGGATTCGATCATGTTGATGACGTAGACCAAGACGCCTTTCTTCTCCAAAGGCGTGGCCCGGAATTCGGCCAATAGGTCGGTAACCGCTTCCTTTTTGATCGTGTCCGATGAACCGTCGATGATCTTGAGATCGGGATAGTTCCCGTTATCGATTCTCTGGCAGGTCCGGCAGGTTTCGTCGGCAAGGGGATCGGGGGAGTCGCAAAGGATGGACTTGGCGAGATATATGGCCGTCTCCATCAAAGGCGCCCCTTCTTCGCCGACGAGGATGTAGGCGTGGGAAAGGCGGTTGTTGTCGAGTGCGCTGCTAAAAGAGCGGAGGGCGACTTTCTGAGTGGCTTCTAAGTATGGACGGATCTTCATCTAGAGAATGGCCTTGATGGCCTTGTAGGCGGCCTCGGCGACTTCTTCCTTGCTCATCGATGCGTCGATGACCTTGATGCGGTCGGGGAAGCGGTCGATCAAAGAAAGGAAGTTCTTCCTCACCATCTGATGGAATTCGATTTGTTCCAAATCGAGGCGGTTCACTTCGCGGTTGGAGTTGGCTTCGATCCTTTCTAATCCCTTCGTCGGGTCGAGATCGAAGAGAAGGGTGAGGTCGGGCAAGAAGCCTTCGGTGGCGTATTGGTTCAGTTCATAGACCTTGTCGATCCCTAGTTTCCTGGCCCCGCCTTGGTAGGCCAGGGAAGAATCGAGGAAGCGGTCGCTGATGACGTTGATGCCCTTTTCTAAAGAAGGCCAGACCTTCTCGACGAGGTGCTGCCTCCTAGAGGCGGCATAGAGAAGGGCTTCCGTCATGGCGTCCATCTCGACGTTCTTCTTATCGAGGATGACGTTTCGGATTTCTTCGCTTATGGGAGTGCCGCCCGGTTCGCGGGTCAATAAAAAGGGAACGTTTTCTTCGCTTAGCTTCTTCTGGAGATAGGCGATGATGCTCGACTTCCCGGAGCCTTCTCCGCCTTCCAGCGTGATGAACTTGCCTTTCATATCCCTTTCCTCCCTTCGATGGCCTTTTCCAATGTGATGGCGTCGCTGTATTCGAGGCTGCTCCCCATCGAAAGGCCATAGGCCAGCCTTGTTACCTTGAGACCTTCGCGGTTTCCGATCCTCTTGGCGACGTATAGGGCCGTCGTCTCGCCTTCGATGTTCGGATTCATGGCGAGGACCACTTCCTTCACTCCATCAAGCCTTGCGAGCAATGAATCGACGTTGAGGTCTTCCGGGTAGACGCCTTTGCTAGGCGCCAAGATGCCATTGAGGCTATGGTAGAGGCCCTTGTAGGACCCGGATTTCTCGATGGCGAGGGCATCCTTGAAGGAACTCACGACCATGATGGTTTCCCTATCCCTATCCTGGCTATCGCAGATTTCGCAGCCTTCGCCTTCGGCGTAAAGGCCGCATCTCGGGCAGACATGGATGTTCTGCCTGACTCTAAGGAGATCTTCCGAGAACTTCCTCACCGCTTCTTCGTCCATTTCCAAAACGGCATAGGCCATCCGTTCGGCCGACTTGGGGCCGACGCCTGGTAGCCTAGCGAAGGATTCGGCGAGAGCGCTGATGGAAGGAAGAAGATCCATGGGTCAATTAGAAAGGCAATCCGGACTTTCCGGTGATGCGCTCATCGATGGCGTCGGCCTCGGCTTTGATCTTCTCGAGGGCTTCGTTGTAGGCCATGGCGATGGCCTCTTCGAGCATCTCCTTGCTTTCGGGATCGAGGGCCTCCGGGGCGATTTCGATCTTCTCGATGGCTTTGCTCCCGAGGACGGTGATTTTCACCATCCCGGCCTTTTCGGCCTCGAAGCTTTTCTTCTCGAGTTCCTCATGGGCCTTGGTCAGCTCGCGCTGCATCCTGTTGGCCTGCATGAGCATCTGCTGCATCTGGTTCATGCTTATTCTCCTTTGCTTAGTCCTTTGGCAGATTCAGGACGATTTCCGTTTTGTTGGGCAACTTCTTGACCTGCTGGAGCGAGGTATAGGTGCTCCAGACCCGGTTTTGGTCGGTATGGTCGATGGCGAAGATGAAGACCTTCCTACCCAAGAGGACTTCGAGCAGTTCCTCGAGGGGCTTCTGGTTGGCTTTGATATTGGCCTTCTCCTTCAGGTTCTTGTGCCTGTAGGTGAGGATGAGAGCATCGCGACAAAGGCAGAAGGGATTGCCTTGGCTAAGAAGGCTTGCAAGCGGACCCATCTTCAGATCGAACTTCAAAGGCTCGAGGGACTTCCATTTGTCTTGGAGGGCCGTCCTTTCGGCCTTGTCCCCCATGACCATGATCTTGATGAGTTCGTCATCGCTAAGCTCATAGGAATCGCCGCTCGTGGCGATCTTGAGATCGGTGACGCCGGAGACATCGAGCTTCTGTTCCGGAGTCCCGTCTTCTTCCTCCGGATCGTTATCGAAGAGGAAGGCCGGGGGTTCGCCGCCCTTGTTGGCTTTGGGAGCGGGTTTGACGACAGGCTCTGGCCGGACAACTGTTTCTTGAACGGGCTTTTGCGGGATTTCCGGGGCTGGAGCAACGACCGGTTCCGGTGCGGGAGCGGGCGTTACGGGCGCCGAGAAGACCGGTGCTGCAGCAGGCGCAGGTTGTGGAGCGGGAGCGGCCTTCGGTGCCGGCTTCGGTGCCGGGGCAACGGCGACTTCGTCATCGCCTCCGATGAGATTGAGGAGGGAGATTTCGAAGAGGGATGTGACGGAAGAGCTGGCCTTGAAGTCGCCGACGTTCTTGAGCAAGGCGGCAAGGAAGCGCTTGGCCTCGCTTAGGCTGATATAGGAAGAGATGCCGCTGGCCTCGTTTCCGGTCAGGACGCTAAGGAGTTTGGGCTCCTTGGTTTCCTGGTAGATGAGAAGGTCCTTCAGCATGGCAATCAAATCGTCATTCAGACGCCTGATATCGATGCCTTTGTCGCGGTAGTCGGCCAAGGTCTCGAGGACCGATTTGGCATCGCCTTCCCCAAGGGATTCCAAAAGGGCGATCTTCTCGCCTTTGTCGACCAAGCCGTAGATTTCGAGGATGTCTTGGAGCTTCAGGTGGTTGCCGGAATAGGCAAGGGCCTGGTCCATGATCGAAAGGGCGTCGCGGACGCCGCCGTCGGCGAGGCTCACGATTTCCTTGACGGCATCGTCATCGAAATCGGCCTCTTCCTTGGCCAAGATCTCGCGGAGCTTCCTTTCCATCTCGAGGTCATCGACCCTCGTGAAGTCGAAGCGCTGGCAGCGCGAGAGGATGGTCGGAAGGACCTTATGGACTTCGGTGGTAGCGAGGATGAAGACGACGTTCTCGGGCGGCTCTTCCAATGTCTTCAAAAGGGCATTGAAGGCCCCGGGGGTCATCATGTGGACTTCATCGATGATATAGACCTTGTAGCGCGACCTGATGGGGGCGTAGCGCACCTTCTCGATCAGGTCCCTGGCCTGCTCGACCCCGTTATTGGAAGCGGCGTCGATTTCGACGACGTCCGGGTGCTCGCCGATCGAGATGTCGACGCAGTTGTTGCAGTGGTTGCACTGGTGCCCGATCCCGTCTTCGCAGCATAGGGCCTTGGCGAGAAGCCTCGCCATCGTCGTCTTGCCGGTGCCTCTGGGACCGGCGAAGAGATAGGCATGGGCGATGCGCCCGGATCTTAGGGAATTCCTGAGGGTCCGGACGATGGCTTCTTGGCCGGCGACCTCGTCGAAGGTCTGGGGCCGATAGGTCAGATATAGGGCTTTGTAGGACATCCCCTGCATTATAGCCATCGGGCTAACTTTCCCCTAGGGGAAGAAAGTCGAATTCGGGGTCCGATTAGGGTTCATCGAAGGGAATTCGGAAGGGTCCTTTTTTGGCGAGTTAGGGGATAAAACTTTCAAAATTTCGAAAAACTACCCCTAACTCGGCCAATAAGGCCTTTGCCAGCAGGGCTCATACCATATGGGTATGGGCCCTCCCAACGGGTATAATCCCGGTTGCATGGAAGAGAGCATGAAGAAGCGCCTCGAAGCGATTAAGAGGCGCTACGCGGATATCGAAACTGAACTTGCCAAGGAAGACGTCGGAAACGATCTCAAGAGACTTGCTTCTTTGGGCAAGGAAAGGGCGGAACTCGAAAAGCCCTACGAGCAGTACAACGCCTATCTGAAGGCCGAAGTGGATCTCAAAGAAGCCGAGGCCCTTTTGGATTCCGGCGATCCCGAAATGGAAGAACTCGCCAAAAGCGAGAAGAAGCGCCTCGAAGGGGAGATGGAAGAACTTGTTTCTTCTCTTACGAAGGAACTATTGCCGAAAGACCCCAACGATTCGAAGAACATCATCGTCGAGATCAGGGGCGCGGTCGGAGGGGACGAGGCCAACATCTTCGCCGGCGACCTTTTTAGGATGTATAGCAAGTACGCCGAGAAGCAAGGCTGGAAGATCCAGGTCTACGATTTCGCCGAAGGCGCCATGGGCGGCTATACCCTGGTCTCATTCATGGTCAAAGGCGAAAACGTCTATAGCAAATTGAAGTTCGAGTCCGGTGCCCACCGCGTCCAAAGGGTCCCGAAGACCGAGGCCATGGGCCGCATCCATACTTCGACCGCGACCGTTCTCGTCATGCCCGAGGCCGAAGAGGTCGAAGTCGAAATCAATCCCGCCGATCTGAAGATCGATACCTACCGCTCCCAAGGCGCGGGAGGCCAGAACGTCAACAAGACCGAGTCGGCCGTCCGCATCACGCACGCCCCGACCGGCATTGTCGTCAGTTGCCAGACCGAGAAGGCCCAGCTCCAGAACAAGGAAATCGCCATGCGGATGCTTAGGGCCAAACTCTATGCCTTCTATGAGGAGAAGGCCGAGGCCGAAAGGGCGGCCGAACGCAAGCTGAAAGTCGGTACCGGCGAAAGGTCGGAGAAAATCAGGACTTACAACTATCCCCAGAACCGGGTGACCGACCACCGCATCGGCTTCACCGTCCAGAAACTCGATCGGGTGATGGAAGGTGACCTTGAAGAAATCATCGACGCCCTCATCAACTTCGATCAGCAGCAAAGGCTCGAGAAGGAAAGCAACCTTGGCTAAGGTCGGAGAAATCTACAAAGAAGCCTTGGACGAAGCCAAGGCCCTCGATATCGAAGGGGCCGACGTCCGCTTCCTCATCATGGTGGCCGAAGGCTTTTCCTCGCCGGCCGATGTCATCTATTACAAGGACAAGGAGATGCGGGCGGAGTCCGTTTTCCGTTCTTACTTCGAGAAAAGGAAATCGGGCATCCCGGCCCAATATGCCTGCAATTCCGCCCCCTTTTTGGGATTTGATCTCTTCGTCGACAATCGCGTTTTGATCCCTCGGCCCGAGACCGAGGAGATGGTCGCCATCCTTAGCGAAAGGATCGACGACTATTACGACGCGAGGAATTACCTGGTGGCCGCCGATATCGGAACGGGGTCGGGCTGCATCGCTTTGGCTTTGAAGAACTTCTTTCCCAATTGGCTTGTGAGTGCTTCGGATATCTCCAAGGGCGCTCTCGAAGTCGCCAAGATGAACTTCGCCAAATACGGGGCCCAGATCAACCTCATGGAAGGCGATGCCTTGGAGCCTTACATCAAGGCCAATATGGCGCTTGATGTGATAGTCGCCAATCCGCCTTACGTGAAGGACGAAGAAGCGGCCGATGAACTGGTCAGGAAGAACGAGCCCAAGGAAGCCCTTTATATCGGGGAAGGCCTCTCGGTTTACGAGAAGATCTTCCGCGATTGCCATAAGGTCAAAAAGGGCTCCTTGTTGATGGTTTTTGAAATCGATCCGTGGCTGGTCGATAATCTTAAAAAATATATGGAGCGGTATCTGACCGATTACGAGTTCGAATTCGTCGATGACCTCGGCAGGGTGCCGCGCTTCCTCTTTGTATATCTGAAATAGGGATTGCTCATATGAAAGTATTCGGGAACAAGGAAATCAAAGAAGCCGCGGAGTGGCTCAAAAGCGGAAAGGTTTTGGCCTTCCCGACCGAGACGGTCTATGGCCTTGGCTGCGTCTATGATGACGAGGCAGCCTTCGAAAAGCTCATAGCCGCCAAGAAGCGTCCGGCCGATAAGCCCTTGGCCCTCATGTGCGCCTCTTTGAACGATGTCTTCCGCTTCATCAAAAGCGATCTAAGGACCCGTCTTGTCCTCGACCGCTTCCTTCCTGGGGAAGTCACGTTCTTGCTTAAGAGCGCCGACAACATCCCCCATCAAATCGACTTCGGGACCGGGGTCGTCGGGATCAGGGTCTCCGAAAATGAATTCGTGAGGACGCTTCTGGAAGAAGTCGGAAAGCCTTGCCTTGTTACTTCCTGCAACGTTTCCGGGGAAAGCCCGGCTTTGAATTCGATCGACGCCATCAACATGTTCGTTGATAACGAAAACGTCGCCGTAATAGGCGGAGACGATGCCCTTAGCGGCGTCCCGACCACCATCGTCGATATGTCTAAGAAAGGCGAAATCAAGCTGGTCAGGGAAGGTTTGATTAGCTTTAGGTGCCTTGAGGACAGCTTCCATAAGAAGATCATCATCGCCGTCGGTAGCGACCATGCCGGCTACAAGTACAAGGAAGCCATCAAGGCCCATCTGGAAGAAGACGGCTACGAGGTCAAGGACTTCGGGACCGATTCCGAAGAATCCTGCGATTATCCCTTATATGCCTTCAAGGCCGGGAAGGCCGTCGGATCGGCCAAGGCCGATTACGGCATTCTCGTTTGCTCCAGCGGCGAAGGGATCGCCATCGCGGCCAACAAGGTCAGAGGGGTGCGCTGCGGCCTTGGCTACAATGACGATGTCGCCCATCTTATGCGCGAACACAATCGCTGCAACATGATCGCCTTCGGGGCCAACTTCATGAGCCTCGAAGATGTCATCAGGAGGACCGATATCTTCTTGGCCAGCCACTTCGAGAGGGGGAGGCACCAAAGGAGGGTCGGAGAGATCCTCGACTACGAAGACCAATAATAAAGTAGGTCGTCAAAATTGATTGGCGGGCCGGGGAATCCCCGGTCCGTTTTTAATGAAACCGACGAAAAAGGGACCAAAGGCGGAAAATCCCCCTACATTTATATGTGGAATCCTTCGTTTGCCCTGTCTGCGGGAATGCCGACTCGAGATACCTAGGCCATAGGGGCGCTGAACTCTACTGCCGCAAGTGCCTCGGCTTTTCGGGGCGGATGGCCGAAAGGCCGTTGAGGAAGCATAAGAACGTCGTCCTGACTTTGGACTATCGGCTCTCGAGGGAGCAAGAAGAACTCTCGAGCGCTATCCTCGATAACTTCGTAAGCGGACTCGATACCTTGGTCTACGCCGTCTGCGGGGCCGGGAAGACGGAACTCTCATACAAAGTCATCTCTTATGCCGTCTCCCAAGGCCTCAATGTCGGCTTCGCCCTTCCGAGGCGCGACGTCGTCATCGAACTGGAAGAGAGGATCAAGAAAGCCTTCAAGGATCTTAAGGTCGTCGCCGTCTACGGAGGCCATGACGATGACCTAGCTGGGGACATCGTCTTGCTAACGACCCATCAGCTATACCGCTACCCGGATTACTTCGATCTCTTGGTCATGGACGAAGTGGATGCCTTTCCCTTCAAAGGGAACGACGTCTTGGAAGCGATGTTCAAAAAGTCCCTGAGGGGCCATTACGTCAAGATGAGCGCCACCGCCAGTAAGGAAGCGATCGAAGAACATAAGAAAGAAGGCAAGGCCATCGTCGAACTGAAGACTCGGTTCCACAAAAGGCCAATTCCGGTCCCGGTCTCCAAGGAACTCTTGGGCTA
>CAYMRJ010000015.1:0-7482 GCA_964392865.1 uncultured Staphylococcaceae bacterium | reverse complement strand
TTGGAAAGGGGAGTCACCATCAAGAACCTGCAGGTCATCGTCTATGGGGCCGACCATCCCATCTACGATGCCGCAAGTTTGACCCAGATAGCGGGTCGAGCAGGGAGGAAATACGATGCGCCTAAAGGAGAGGTTTACTTCCTTTGCGACAAAATTACGGAGCCAGTCAGGGAATCGATCGGGGAAATCAGATCCTGCAACGCCCATCTGCAAGTGCTGTTTCAAGGACATCAGGCCCTATAGCTTCGCGACCCTCTTGAGCGAAGGCGACGAAGCGATCTGTCCCAAATGCTTCCAGATGTTCAAGCCCGATTTCAGGCACTTTAAATTGGACGGATTCACTTGCTTCTCCCTATATCCCTATTCCGAAGCCTTCAGAAGCAGGCTTTACGCCCTCAAAGGCGAAAAGGACCTTGAGATGGCTCCTGTCTTCCTCGCCTATCAAAACGCCTTTCTGAAGGCCATGTTCAACGGCTACAAAATAGTTCCGGCGCCCAGTTTCCACGCCCATGACGAGGAAAGAGGCTACAACCACGTCGAGGCCATCTTCAAAACTCTGGGCCTACCGATCCTCAAGGTCCTTAGGAAAACCGAAGACGTAAAACAAGCAGGACGTTCACTAGAAGACCGGATGAGGATCGGCGAAAGCCTCGCCCTCGAGAAAGGACCAACTTTAAAAGGGGAGAAGATCCTATTCGTGGACGATGTCATGACAACCGGCTCCACGGCCAAGGCCTGCCTGAAGCTCTTGAAGGAGCAAGGCCCCAAGCGCCTCAAAGCCTTGTTCCTGGCCAAGACCGAGAAGAAGGAAGAAAGCCTAGATCCAATCGGAGGAAAACCAAATGGATGACAAACACCGAGTTCTATCATCGTCTAACCGGATTTTTGCCCAGGGCCGGGCAAATTTCCGGAAGGCACATCCGGGCTTCTATTCCCTAAGGGGAATGAAATGGTAGAATTACCCCCGACTTCAGGAGTTTTGTTGTGGCAAACATCATCGAAAAACTGTTCAAGCTAGAGCAAAAGGAGCTCAACCGCTACGCCCGTGAGGCCGACCGCGTCATTTCCTACGAGGAAACGATGAAGGGCAAGACGGACGACGAGCTCCGCGAGATGACCAAGAAATACCAAGAAGGGCTAAGAAACGGCGATTTCACCACCGACGACATCAAGTACGAGGCCTTCGCCGTCGCCCGCGAAGCGGCGAGGCGCGTCCTCAACCAATTCCCCTTCAAGGTCCAGATCATCGGGGCCTTGGTCCTCAATAACGGCGATATCGCCGAAATGAAAACCGGCGAAGGCAAAACGCTTACCGCCACCATGGCCGTCTATCTAAACGCCCTCAAGGGCGAGGGCGTCCATGTCGTGACCGTCAACGAATACCTGGCCGAGCGCGACGCCGAATGGATGGGCCAGATCTACCGCTTCCTCGGGCTTACCGTCGGCTGCAACCTCCATAGCAAGACGGCCACCGAAAAGAGGGAAGCCTACCTTTGCGACATCACCTATACGACGAACTCCGAACTCGGCTTCGACTACCTCCGCGACAACATGGCCCCTTCATTGAAGGGACGCGTCCTCAGGGGCCTCAAGTTCGCCGTCGTCGACGAAGCCGACTCGATCCTCATCGACGAATCGAGGACTCCTTTGATCATTTCCGGCGGCCAGAAGGCGGCCGCCTCCCAATACCAAGTCGCCGACCGCTTCGTTAAGTCGCTGAAGAAAGAACGCGACTTCACGATCGACATCAAGACGAAGACGGCCTCCCTTACCGACGAAGGCAATAACAAAGCCGAAAGGATGTTCGGGGTCAGGAACCTCTACGATCCCGAAAACCAGGAATTGGTCCACCGCATCCATCAGGCCTTGAAGGCCAACTACATCATGGCCAGGGACGTCGAATACATGGTCGATGCCGAGCACACCATCCAGCTCATCGACCAGTTCACCGGCCGCGTCCTGAAGGGACGTGAATACAACGATGGCTTACAGCAAGCCATCCAGGCCAAGGAAGGTGTCGAGATCAAGCAAGAGACCGTCGTCCTCGCCACCATCACCTACCAGAACTTCTTCAGGCTCTACAAGAAGCTCTCCGGCATGACCGGTACGGCCAAGACGGAAGAAGAAGAGTTCGAGAAGATCTACAACATGAAGGTCATCGTCATCCCGACGAATAGGCCCGTCATCCGTAAGGACGATACGGATTTGATCTTCGCGACCCATGACGCCAAGCTCAACGCCCTCGTCGAAGAAGTGAAGAGGCGCCACGAAAGCGGCCAGCCGGTCCTTATCGGCACGGTCTCGGTCGAATCAAACGAAGAAATCAGCCACCTTCTCGAAAAGGCCGGCATTCCCCACGAAGTCTTGAATGCCAAGAACCAGGCGAGAGAAGCCGAAATCATCGCAAAGGCCGGGCAGAAGGGCGCGGTAACGCTAGCCACCAACATGGCCGGCCGCGGCACCGACATCAAGCTCGGGGAAGGCGTAAAGGAACTCGGCGGCCTCTGCGTCCTTGGCACGGAACGCCATGAATCCAGGCGCATCGACAATCAGCTCCGCGGCCGCTCCGGCCGTCAGGGAGACCCCGGCTATACCCGTTTCTACATCAGCTTCGACGACGAACTGATGAGGCGCTTCGCTCCGGAGAACATCAGGCAGCTATTCAGCAGCCAGCTCCAGGGCGATAGCTATGAATCCAAGATGCTGGCCAACGCCGTTACCAATGCCCAGAAGCAGATCGAAGGGAAGAACTTCGACGTCCGCAAGAATCTGCTCGACTACGATGACGTTTTGGCCAAGCAAAGGCAAATCATCTACGACCGCCGCGACAAGATCCTCATGGCCGATGATATCGAAGATATCGTCTACGACATGTTCAAGTCGGGTGGGAAGATGCTGGCCCATAAGGCTCTCGCTCCCGATAGGGCCGACGGCACCATCGCCGGCGAATACCTCCGCCGGATGGTGGAGCCCCGCTTCCTGCCGGAAGGCTCTTTGAACGTCACCGCCTATGACGGGGCGCCCGAAGACGAAGCCGGGGAAGACCTCGGGGAAATGCTTTATAGGCACTACCTCGAAAAGAGGAAGGAATGGCCGGAGGACATGATCGACAAGGCCGAAAGGCAAGTAACTTTGTCCGTCATCGATAGGAACTGGCAAAGGCACATCGATACGATGAGCCACCTCCGGGAAGGCATCGGCCTACGTTCCTATGCCCACACCAATCCCCTTCAGGATTACGTGAACGAAGGCTATGACCTCTTCAAGGAGATGAGCGATAACATCGCCGTGGATGTCGCCTTCAACTTAATCAACGTCCGCCTCGTCAAGAAGACCGAGGCTCCCTCCGAGCAACCCATCGAGGGCGAAGCCAAGGAAAAGGACGATAAGGGCGAGGAGCAGAAGTAATGCGCGACCTCGTCAGTTTGAAGAATACCGCCGCCGAGATAGCCGATTACATCAAGAGCCTCGGCGGCTCACTTTGACCTACCTAAGTTAGAAGCCCGCATCTCTGAAATAGAGAAAAAGCAGGAAGAAGAAGGCTTTTGGGATGACCATCGGGAAGCCTCTTCTTTGATGTCGGAACTTAGCGACCTGAAGAATAGGGTCAACACCTACAAGAAGATCCTTTCGCAGCACGAAGATCTCCTCGCTCTTATGGAGATGCTAGAAGATCCGGATTCCTTCGAACTCGCCGATTCTCTAGAGACCGATTTACTCAAAGACATCAAGGAATTGCGCAATTCATTGCTCTTCAGCGGCCCTTATGACAGCCTCAATGCCCTCCTCGAAATCCATCCGGGCGCGGGAGGGACGGAGGCCATGGACTGGGCCGAAATGCTTCTAAGGATGTACTCCCGCTTCGCCGAGCAGCATCGATTCAAATGGGAAGTCCTCGACTACGAACCGGGCGAAGAAGCCGGCTGCAAGTCGGCGACCGTCCGTGTCAGCGGCCGCAACGCCTATGGCATGCTCAAGTCTGAGAAAGGCGTCCATCGCTTGGTCCGCATTTCGCCTTTCGATAGCAACGCCCGGAGGCATACCTCCTTTGCTTCCGTCGGGGCCGTCCCCGAATTCAAGGAAGTGGAAGGGGTCGAAATCGATCCGAAGGATCTCAAAGTCGATACCTTCAGGTCGGGTGGCGCCGGAGGCCAGAACGTCAACAAGGTCTCTAGCGGCGTCCGCATCACGCACTTGCCTACTGGCATCGTCGTCTCCTGCACCGTCGAAAGGTCCCAGCTCTTCAATAAGGAAACCTGCATGCAGATGCTTAAAGCCAAGCTCATGCAGAAGAAAATCGAAGAACGCGAAAAGGAACTTCGTTCCATCATCGGGGAGCAGAAGAACATCGAATGGGGAAGCCAGATAAGATCCTATGTTTTCTGCCCCTACACGATGGTCAAGGATAACCGCACAGGATGCGAAACAAGCGACGTTAACGGCACCATGGACGGCAACCTCGATCCCTTCATCTACGCCTACCTCGAGATGGAGGCCAAGAACAATGCCTAGCCTCAAAGAGAGGTGGGCGCTAGCCAATAAGAAGAAGCTTTGGCACGACGTCAGGAACGTCATCCTGATTCTATTGGGTTCAGCCGTACTGGCCTTCGGGGGAGCGGTCTTCCTGACTCCTTTCGAAATCGTCTCCGGCGGGGCGGTCACCGTCGGGATTATCGTCTCCCACTTTGTGGGCGATTCGGTTTTGGTCAGCGACATCGTCGTGGCCGCGGTCCAGATCCTTTTCTTCGTCATCGGGTTCATATTCCTGGGCAAGAAATTCGCCGCCCGGACTTTGCTAGCGACGATCGCCTACCCGGTCTTCTATTCGCTTTTCTACCGCTTGGGGGTCGGCCAGGCGATTACGGAATCCTTGGCCAGTTACCTCGAAGGGGAAGAACTGATGGTGTTGTTCCTCGCCGGTCTCTTCGGCGGGTTCTTCACGGGCTTCGGGGTCGCCCTTACCTTCCTTGGGAACGGCTCGACCGGGGGCTTCGACATCCTCGTCTTGCTCATTTCCAAGTACACGGGGGTCAAGCAGGGGATCGCTTCCTTCTTGGTCGATGCCTGCACGATCCTTGCCGGTCTTATCGCCTTGCAGGACTATCCGGTCGTGATGATCGGCATCGTCTCTGCCGTCGTGGCGGCCATGATGATCCAGTTCGTCTATGTCGAAGGCAATTCCTGCTTGGTCGCCGACATCATCAGCGATGAGCATCAGAAGATCGCCGACTTCATCATGGATGAGATGGGCCATGCGACCACCATCATGGATGTCGTCGGCGGCTACGAAGGAAAGAAGAAGACCTTGGTCAGGGTCGTCATCTATAGACGAGAAAGGGCGGAGCTTACCGACTTCATCTCCGAAGTCGATCCCCAGGCCTTCGTTTCCTTCATGAGCGCCAAATCGATCAACGGGGAAGGCTTCGAGCCTTTGAGGAAGCCCAGATCACATAAGGGAAGCGAAGGGTCAGGCGATGGACAGGAAGATTGACGATTCCCATCCCTTCGAACTGGTAAGCCCCTATAAGCCGACCGGCGATCAGCCGGAGGCGATCGAGAAGGCGCTTAAGGGCATCGAAGAAGGGAAGAGGCTCCAGGTCATCCTGGGGGCGACCGGAACGGGCAAGACCTTCACGGCCGCCAACATCGTCGCCGCGGTCAATAAGCCCACCCTGGTCATCGTCCATAACAAGACCTTGGCCTCTCAGCTCTATGCCGAATTCAAGGAACTATTCCCGCATAACCGGGTCGAATATTTCGTTTCCAACTTCGATTTCTATCAGCCGGAAGCCTATATCCCGAAGACCGATACCTATATCGAGAAGAACGCCGTCATGAACGATGAAATCGAGATGCTACGGACCTCGGCCGTCAACTCGATCTTGGAGAGAAGGGACACCATCGTCGTGGCCTCGGTCGCCGCCATCTATGCCCTAGGCGACCCCGAAGAATATCGGGGCCTGACCTTCGAATTAAGGACCGGAGAAGAAGTCGATAGGAAGAAGCTTTATTCCCGTTTGATCGAAAGCCAGTACACAAGGAATCCGATGGATATCGCCCCCGGCCAGTTCCGGGTCCACGGGGATACGATCGACATCATGCCTTTAACCAGCAGCGAGAAGTTCGTCCGTCTCGATTTTTTCGAAGATACCTTGGAAGCGATATACGAGATCGAAGCCCTAAGCGGGATGGTCATCAATAAGTACCATACCTATCCCATCTATCCGGCCTATGACCATGTTTCCTCCAGGAAGAGGATCGAAAGGGCAACTGAATCGATCAAAGCGGAACTGGAGGAGAGGCTTCGCTACTTCCATGGCGAGGGCAAATTCCTCGAAGAGGAACGCCTTAGGAACAGGACCCTTCAGGATATCGATTCCCTTCTGGAGTTCGGTCGTTGCCCCGGGATCGAGAACTACTCGAGGCACATCGACGGAAGGAAAGAAGGGGAACGCCCCTTCTGCCTCCTCGATTATTTCCCGAAGGACTTCTTATTGCTGGTAGACGAAAGCCACGTCACCTTCCCGCAGCTGCGCGGCATGTATAACGGGGATCACTCAAGGAAGACCGCTCTGGTCGAATACGGGTTCAGATTGCCGAGCGCCTTGGATAACCGTCCTCTCCGCTTCGAGGAGTTCGAAGAGATGATGCCTTCCAATGTCATCTGCACATCCGCCACGCCCGGGGATTACGAACTCGATAGATGCAATCACGAAACGATCGAGCAGATCATCCGCCCGACGGGCCTCCTCGATCCCGAGATCGAGGTGAGGCCCACGATGGGCCAGATCAATGTCTTGGTCGATGAGATCAAGAAGAGGATCAAGGCTAGTGAAAGGACGATGGTCGTTACTTTGACCATCAAGATGGCGGAAGACCTCACATCCTATCTCAGAAACGAAGGCATCAAGGTCGCCTATCTCCATAACGAGACCAAGACCTTGGAGAGGGAAGAGATCATCTATCAGCTGCGCAAAGGCAAATACGATGTCTTGGTCGGCATCAATCTATTACGGGAAGGCTTGGATATCCCCGAAGTAAGCCTCATCTGCATCTTGGATGCCGATAAGGAAGGCTTCCTTAGAAGCGAACGCTCGCTCATCCAGATAATCGGTAGGGCGGCGAGGAACCAAAACGGCCTCGTCATCATGTTCGCCGATGCGATCACCGAGTCGATGGAAGCGGCCATAAGCGAGACCAAGAGAAGGCGCGAAATCCAAAAGGCCTACAACGACGAAAACGGCATCGTCCCCGTCACCATCAAGAAGGACATCCGTCCGCCTCTAAGCAACATGGAGGACGATATCGACGAACTCCTGAAACCCAAGGGGACGATATCGGAGAAGGAATTCGAAAGGCAGATCAAGGATCTGACCAAGCAGATGAAAGAGGCGGCCCGCCTCTATGATTTCGAAACGGCAGCCAAGCTACGCGATATCATCATCGAGGCCAAGGCCGAGAGGTATAGCAAGTGAAGAGATA
>CAYMRJ010000014.1:19276-23014 GCA_964392865.1 uncultured Staphylococcaceae bacterium | reverse complement strand
AAAGAGCCGATGGCCGCTGAAATCTTCACCACTCATGTGCAGATTTCAGTTTTTTGCTTTTTTGGGCCTATCGAGAGGGCGCCATGAGCGTTTAGAATTAGGGCCCGTGAGTAAGTTCGTCTTTGTTACCGGAGGCGTCGTTTCCAGTTTGGGAAAAGGGATTTTCGCCTCCTCGCTGGGTTTTTTGCTTAAGCAAAGGGGCCTCAAGGTCTTCATGATCAAATGCGACCCCTATCTGAACGTCGATCCGGGGACCATGTCCCCTTACCAGCACGGCGAGGTCTTCGTCACCAAGGACGGGGCGGAGACCGACCTCGACATCGGCCACTACGAAAGGTGGCTCGACGTCAATCTATCCAAAGAATCGTCCGTGACCTCGGGGAAGGTCTATTCCGCCGTTTTGGACAAGGAAAGGCGCGGGGACTACCTCGGGGCCTGCATCCAGGTCATCCCCCATATCACCAATGAGATAAAGTCGCGCCTCCACGAGGCCGAAAGGGCCTCCGGGGCCGATATCGTCATCTGCGAGATCGGCGGGACCGTCGGGGACATCGAATCGCTTCCCTTCCTCGAAGCCATGAGGCAGATGAAGATCGAACTCGGCTCCAAGAACGTCATGTTCTTCCATAACACCCTCGTCCCTTATCTGAAGACGAGCGAGGAGAGCAAGACGAAGCCGACCCAGCATTCGGTCAAGGACCTCTTGTCCATCGGCATCCAGCCCGATGCCATCGTCCTCCGTTCCGAAGTTCCGCTTCCCGAAGGGGCCAAGGAAAAGATCTCGATGTTCTGCAACGTCGAAAGGGAAGGAGTCTTCGAAGCCCTCGACTGCCAGGTCATCTTCGAATTGCCGATTCGCCTCCACGAGCAGGCCCTCGACGAATACGTTCTTAGGCACTTCGGTCTCAACCCCGGGAACATCGATCTGGACGATTGGAACAAGCTCGTCAAGCGCGTCTACGAAACCAAGAAGAACGAAAAATACGTCCGTATCGCCCTCGTCGGGAAATATGTCGAACTGAAAGATGCCTATCTCAGCGTCTCGGCCGCCCTTAGCCACGCTGGCTACATGCACGGCTACCACGTCGAAATCGATTGGATCAAGGCCATCGATCTAGAAAAAGGCAATCCCGAAGAAAGGCTTTCGAAGGCCGATGGGATCCTTGTCCCCGGCGGCTTCGGGGAAAGAGGGGCCGAAGGGAAGATGAAGGCCATCGAATACGCCAGGACCCACAAGATCCCCTTCCTCGGGATCTGCTTCGGGATGCAGCTCGCCATGGTCGAATTCGCTAGGAACGTCTTGGGACATAAGGAAGCCAACAGTTCCGAATTCGACCCCAGTACCGATTACCCCGTCATCGATTTGCTCCGGGGACAATACGACGGCATCAAGATGGGCGGGACCCTCCGCCTTGGGGAATACCCCTGCAGGATCAAGCCCAAGAGCCTGGCTTATAAGTGCTACGGGCAGGATCTCATCTACGAAAGGCACCGCCATAGATACGAATTCAACTCGGCCTACCGGGCGGAATTCGAGGCCAAGGGCGCCGTCTTCAGCGGCACCAACCCTGATAACGGTTTGGTCGAGATCGTCGAACTAAGCGACCACCCCTTCTTCATCGCCAGCCAATTCCATCCCGAATTCACGAGCCGGCCCCTAAGGCCCTCGCCGATGTTCAGGGAATTCGTCGCCGCTTCGATCAAGGGCAAGAAGCAATGAACAACTGCCTTCTCATCTATAGCTGCGATGCCGGGCAGGGCGACTTCGAAAAGAAGCTCGATATTGTCAAAAAAGCCCTCTCGATGTCTTTCGATCGGCTCGATATCGCCGTCCCGACATCGGCCTACGAGGCCTTCGAGACGGAGAGGAAGGCCATCGGCAAATACCATAGCCTCATCGTCTGCGGGGGAGACGGCTCCTTCAATACGGCCGTTAACGCGCTTGCTTGCCAGAAAGACGCCCCGATCCTCGGCTACATCAACGAAGGGACCCTGGGCGACGTCGGCAAGAACTTCGGGGTGGGGAAAAGCCTTTCCCGCGCCCTCAAGGTCATCTCCGACGGATACTCCGAGCCCTTCGACGTCGGGGAATGCGACGGCCACTACTTCGCCTATATGGCGGCCTACGGGCGCTTCAGCGACATTTCCTACGCCGTCCCCAAGCACGAGAAGAAGCGCTTCGGGAGGCTCAGCTATTACAAGAAGGCCGCCCACGACGTCTTCGAGAAGACCGAGCTATCGATTTCCATTACCGGGGAAGACGGGGTCCTCATCGAAAGAAGCGTTCCCTTCGTCCTCATATTAAACGGGACCGCCGTGGGCGGCTTCCGCATCAACAAGAAAAGCAGCCACAATGACGGCGTCATGGAGTGCTATGTCACTAGGGGCAAGGCCTTCAATGGCCTCTTGTCCTTTGCGACCAAAAGGCGGGTCGACGTCATCCCCTGCCGGAAGCTGACCATCAAGCCCACTCCGGACGAAAAACCTTGGTGTTTGGACGGCGAAATCGGGCCCTTGGGGGCCGTAACAATCACCTGCCATCCGAATGCATTAAGGATTTATTGCCGAAGAAAGCGGTGATTTTGCCTATTAACCCCGCAAAAGGCAATTATGTCCCTTTTTTGTTTCCTTTCATTTGCCTACAATATTTCAAAGAAAAGGAACGCATTCCCCGATAAAGGGAGGGAGAAACATGAAAAAAAGCGCAAATGTCCTATCGATAGTCGCCTGGGTATTCGCGATCGTCGCCTTGGCCCTTTTGGCCCTGACGCCGACCATCTGCAATGCCCTGACGACGAGCGAAGAAGCGGCCTCGTCCTTCTTCGGCTATTTCACCGGCAAAGCCGGGGTAGACGGGTTCTCGGTATTCGTTGCTGGCATCGAGGACGTTTTCAATAGCGAAAATCTACCCGGCCTTTGGGGAGGTGACGCCGCCGATGCGACGATCCATATGGGCACCTGCCCCGCCGGCTATCTCGTGAGGGCCTGCGCCATTATCGTCGTTCTGCTTTTCCTCGCCATTCTGATTGCCCAGATCGTCCGCAAGAGGCATAGGATCTGGGTCACCCTGTCCCTGATCGTTGTTGGCCTTATCTGCCTATTCTTCTCCGTCTTGGCCTTCTGGCCGGTCTGGGAGGCCGGCGAAGGCCTCTGGTACCGCACCGTTTCCGGCGCCATCAGCGGATCGGTCCAAAACTATTTCGGAACTGAAGAAGTAAGCTTCGTCTCCATCGCCCTGACGGTCATCATGTACCTTCCTTATCTATTCGCGGCCGTCGCCTTCATCCTCGTCGTCGTTAGCGGCATCGCCGGCATCGCTTCCTGCACCAAGAAGCAGATCGCCAAGGAAGACGCGAACAAAGCCAAGAAAGAAGAAGAGAAACCGGCTTGGAGCATCGACGGCAAGCAGAATGCCCCCTTCATCGTCCAATACATCAATAGCACCCCCTGCGGCCCCACTCCGCCTCCGGGCAAAGGCCCGATGACGGAAGACGATATCCGCCGCATCATCCGCGAAGAAACCGGTTTGACCCGGACCGCGGCCCCGGCCGCCGAGATGATGACGGAAGATGATCTGCGCGCCATCGTCGCCGAAGCCGTCAAGGAAAACAAGGAACCGGCCCCGGCCCCTGCCCCGGCTCCCGTCGTCACCGAAGTCCATCCCGTCGAAGAGAGGATGGAACCCTTGACCGAAGACGACCTCCGCCGCATCGTCCGCGAGGAAGTCATCGCCGTCGA
>CAYMRJ010000014.1:2017-19176 GCA_964392865.1 uncultured Staphylococcaceae bacterium | reverse complement strand
GACCTCCGCCGCATCGTCCGCGAGGAAGTCATCGCCGTCGATGACAGCAAAGCCGCCAAGGAAGCGGCCGAGGCCAAGGAAGAGGAAGAACCCGAAACTTTGACCGAAGAGCGTCTCCGCGAGATCGTGAGCGAGGAAATCGCCAAGCTCGAGGAAAAGGCCCAGGAAGAAGAACCCGATACCGAGATGATGACGGAAGAAGACCTCCGCTCCCTCATCCGCGAGGAAGTCGTGGCCAGCGTCCCGCCGGCCAAGGCCGAGACCGCCGGGGAAGCCCCGGCCGAGGTCTTGACCGAAGACGACCTCAAGCGCCTCATCAGCGAAGAGCTGGCCGCCCACGATAAGGACGTCCCCGCCGCCGCGCCCGAAAGGCTCGACGAAGATAGCTACCTCACCAGCGAAGACCTCCGCCAGATCGTCCGCGAAGAGCTCTCGAGCGCCGCCCCCAAGGGCGAAGAGATCGAAGCCGCCGATCTGACCGATACCTTGGGCAAGGTCGTAAGCGAAGAGATCTCGAAGCTCGACATCGCCGAAACCATCCGGACCATCGTCCGCGAAGAGCTCGATAAGAAGCTGGCCGAAGTCCCGCCGGCCCCGGTCGAGGAAGAAAAGGCCGAGGAAGCCCCGGCCGAAAAGGCTCCGCAGACCATCATCATCAACCTCGGGGAAACCCCGGCCGCCAAAGAAGAAATCAAGGTCGCCGACGATGAAGAGCCGATCATCATCGTCCCGGTCAAGGAACCGGAACCCGAACCCGAGCCTGCGCCCCAGCCGGAACCCGAACCCGAACCGGCTCCGGAACCCGAGCCTGAACCTGCTCCGGAACCCGAGCCCGAACCCGAACCTGCGCCCCAGCCGGCCGTCCAGCCCCTTTTCCCGGAACCCTTCGAGAAGGGGAAGACCAAGCGGGTCGTCGGGATGGTGAATCCCAATCTCGCCCCCCACGACAAGATCATCCGCATCCCCTTCCCGACCAGGATGCTCGGGGCCGATAAGGAGCTGCAGAAGAACTACAACGAACTGAAGGCCGAATGCCTTAGCTACGGCCTTAAGTCCCGCGTCTCAAATTCCGGCGACACCTTCCGCCTCCACACCAAGACCTACGTGAAGATCACGATCGCCGGGAAGGGCTTGAAGCTCTACTTTGCCCTTAACCCGCAGGATTACGCCAATTCGCCGATCCCGGTCTACGATGCCTCGGAGAAGAACATCTACAAGGACATCCCGACCGTCCTGAAGGTCAGAAGCGAACTCTCGGTCAGGCGCGCGAAGCAGCTCATCGCCGACGTCTGCGAACGCGATAACCTTGAACAGGGCAAGATCCCCGACGAGAACTTCGTCAAGGATTTGCTCGACTACAAGCCCCAGAACTCCAAAGAGGAAGACTAAGGGCAAGTTGGTTATTAGGGAGCCCGTCTGGGCTCCCTTTTCCTAAGCATGAAGATTGATAGGCATCTAGATAAATATCCTAGGCAAGAAGGGAAGCGCTACCTCGTGACCGGAAGCACTTCGGGCCTAGGCTATTACGCGGCCCGTCATTTGGCTTATTTGGGCGCGGACGTGATTCTGGCTAGCCGAAGGGAAAATAAACTCCTAGAAGCCCGCGAAAGGCTTCTAAGCGAATTCCCCAACGCCAAGATCGATGTCCATGTCCTCGACCAAGCAGATGAGGCGTCGATAAACACGTTCGTCATTGAGACGTCCAAAGACCATATAGATGGTGTGATCTATAACGCCGGGATCTATTTCCCGCCGAAGGGAGGGGAAGGGCTGACCTGGAAAACGAACGCCTTAGGGACCTACCTCCTATCCAAAGGACTCAAGGAAGCCCACCCGGAGATGAAGGAAGTCTTTGTCGGGTCGCTGGCTCAGAAGTTCGTGAAAGGGAAAGGTTACAAGGAGACCCTCGGGGAAATAGGAAGGCAAAGGGAATACGCCCTATCTAAGGCGGCGGTCCGCCTCCTATTCGAAGAAAGGTGCCGCCAAGGAAAAGAGGCGGCCTTCTGCCATCCCGGGGTCACGAAGACCGGGATCATCAGGGGCTACGCCCCGCTCATCAAGAAAATCGGGAACGCCTTCTTATATGTCTTCCTCCACCATGTCGACAAAGCCGCTTTGACGGAGGTCGAGGCTTTGTTAGTTGCCAAAAGCGGGGAAGAAGTAAAGCCAAGGGGCCTATTTGCTTTGAGCGGCTATCCCAAGACGAAAAAAGCCCGCTTCCACGATGAGAAGCAGGCCAAGAGTCTTATTGAGTTTCTAGAAGCCTAGAGGGCCGGAACGGTTAGGCCCCTTTCCTTTAGGGAAACGAGATAGCGCTCGTAGATTTCGCTCACGATATCGATGAGAGGACGCCTATCGGTCTGGATCCTGTATTCGGTTTCCGGGACGGCCTCGGGGGCAAAGGAAATCAGATCGTTTTCGAGGCGGCTTATGATGAGCTCGGGCGAATCGCCTCTGCCTTCCATCCTCTTTTTCCTCGTTTCGTCGCTGGCCTCGAGATAGAAGGTGACGATCCTGGGGTCGTTCAAGGCCAGGAAGGATTTAAGGCCATTGGGATCGACGACGACGGCCTTGGCAGGGCCGATCTCTTTCTTCGAGCAGCCGTAGTGGCGCCCGTTATAGCAGGTCGTCTCGACGAAGGCTTCTTCCTTTTCGAGGCGGAGGAATTCCTCTTCGCTGACGAAATGGTAATCGATGTCTTGCTGCTCTCCGGTCCTAGGGGGCCTCGTGGTATGGGTCACGGCTTTCTTGATGCCGTAGCGCTCCGCGAGCATTTTGGCCGCCTCGGTTTTCCCCGAAGCGCTAGGTCCGACGAGCAAAATCATTGCCTTATTGTCCTCTATTTGAAAACGGCCTGAAACAATTTTCAGAAATTTTTCAGCAGAAAAAAGGGACCAACTACCCCAAAACGCCCCTACAGATTAGTGAGGAAGGCATATGGTGAACGTTTATCGGCCGCTATTAGAAAGCGAATGGGGCTATTGCCTCGAGGTGGACCACGTCAAAGAAGGGGTCTTCAAACTATTGCGTGCGATGTATAGGCACGCGCTCCAGCATCTGGGCTATAGCCCCGATGCCCACGTCTATGACCTTAGGGACGGGGAACTGGCGAGGAAGTTGGGCGCTTCCTCCCTTTTCCTCCGATTGATCCTGCATAGATACAACTCCTTGGACAAGGAAGCCCAGAGGTATTTCCTCATCGAGGTCTTGGAGAAAGGGAGGCACTACCGCTTCTGGTGGCTGGCTTACTACACGCCCGATGAGTATCGGAAATATCGGAAGGCCTGGGCCTTGAGGTGCCTTTTATGAAAAGGAGGCTCTATAAGGCCCTTGGCTTGCTCTCGGCTTTTCCCCTCATGGTCGGGGCGACCGTTTCGAGCGTCTCCTACGGCGCCCCGCCCTACGCCTTCACATTGGGGCCTTATTACGGCGGCACCAACTTCTCCCTCGTCATGATCGAGTTCGAACCGACCTTCACCTCGGTCTCGGACAATTTCTACAACAACTACTGCTACGTCTATAACTACCTGACCAACGAGACGAGCAGCAAGATCTCGGCCTCACTATTAAGGACCTACAAGGTCCCGATCGTCATGTACGCCGTCTATAACTTTTCGGAATACCTATACGAAGGCGCCTATTGCCGCATCGACTTCCATTTCGGGACGAACCTGGTGAGCCACACCTCCATCGAGTTCTCGATCATCTATGCGGCCTACCAGTATTCGGAGATCGTTTTCACCAGCCGCACCTCCATCAGGATGGGGAGGACCAACTACGCCTACTACGATCCTTCCTCGATGAAGATCTTCTACGACTACCCCTATTACCAGATGCCCAAATACGCATCGGAAGATTCGATGAATTCAGACGGGACCGTGCCTTTGGAGAACTTCGATCTCTATTACCAAAGCACGGTCACAGAAAACACGATCCCCGATAGCGATGCCAAGAAGGGCCTGACCCTGACCGTCACCGGGGAACTCGCGAGCGCCTACTCCGGAATAGGAACCGTAAACGGCGATTCGGTCATCATCGACATGCGCTACGAAAAGGAGGGCAGCTACCATACCCTCAAGCCCTTGAACCGCTGGGCCCTGAACCTCGAGACAAAAGAAATGATCGAGTTCAGTGGAAATGTCCCCAGCGGCTATATCGAAACCGAGAAGCTCTATTTCCCGCCGGGTGGCGATTCAACCGAGATCCTCCAGTTCGATCTCTATTGGGCCCAGGAGGGAAGAAGCCAAGGGGAGAGCATCGCCGCCTCGATGAGCGTCGACGGCAAAGCCAAGCCGACCTTGGGGCATTGCCAGGATAGCGATTACTGCGTGGGGGTCGAGTTCTGATGGGCGCCCTTCTCTTCACGGCGATATTGCTCTCCTTCGTCACGGGGATGTGGAGCATCACCTACAACCTCGACTACGTCGCCAACGTCTATAACGGCTACATCAAGGCCGTCCCGGAAATCGCGGCCCTCGCCTATTACGAAGACGGGGCCATCCACGTCGGCTTCGACGAAAGCGTCTTCACTTCGGAAACCTATAGCTATTTCAAGACCCATCTGGAGGAGAAGTACTCCGGGAAATACGGGATCAGCCTCTCTTACCGCGACCACGAGTCCTATGCCGGAGGATCTAGTTATCCCACGGCCTGCGACCTCACCTTCTTTTGCGACATCAATAGCCTGATCACCTACAGCGAATCCGCGACTTTCTACATCAGGAGCAACAATGGCTAAAGAGAAAAGCATCGAATTCCTCGAGAACAGTTTCCTTTCACCCGTCTTGGGCGAGGAAGACGTCACCGACATCTCCTATAACGGGGAGGCCCTTTATTTCATGTCGAATAGATACGGCCGCAAGAAAGCCGATATCGAAGTCGACAAGGAAACGGTCGGCGATTTCCTTAGGCAAATCGCCAACATGGAAGACCGCAAATGGAGCTATAGCGAGCCGATCCTCGACCTTTCCTTCGGGAAGTACAGGCTCAACGCCGTCTTCTCCTCCTTGGTAAGAGTCGAAAACGAAAAGTCCTATTCCTTTTCGCTCCGCATCGAATCGCGGAAATCCAGAGTCGAAGGGGACAAGTACTTCTTCGGCGGGAAGAGCAAGGACATCTTGCTAAAAGCCATCGCCGAAGAAGAATCGGTCGTCATCGGCGGGAAGACCGGGACCGGGAAGACGGAGCTCCAGAAATGGATGCTTAGCAAACTCCCGCCCCATAGCAAGACCATCGTGATCGACAATGTCGAAGAGCTTTCTTTGATCGAAAACTGCCAGACAGACATGACGACATGGCTGGCTTCACAAGACGAAGAAAGCTATGCGCGCCTGGTGAAAAACGCCCTAAGGAGCAACCCGGACTACGTCATACTTGCCGAAGCCAGGGGAAGCGAAGCCTTCGAGGCCCTCCAAAGCGCGATGTCGGGGCATCCCGTCATCATGACCATACACGCCAGAGGCACCGCCGAGATGCCAAGCCGCATCGCCAACATGGCCATCAAGAGCCATGAGGGCTTGGATACGAAAGATTTGCTTAGGGATATCAAAGGCCACTTCCGCTACTACGTCTATCTCGAAAGGAAGACGGTGAACGGAGTGATCAAAAGGCGGATCGCCAAGATATCCCGGCTCAGCAAAACGAAGATGGAGACCCTTTACTCATGCGAAAGGCAATAGGGAAGGGAACCGTCATCGCCCTCGGGCTAGCCATCGCCCTCGGGGTCATGTATTTCGTCATACTCGAGGACCTCATCGTTTCCCTAGCCGTCGGCCTCTCGGCCTTATTGGTCTATCTCTTCCTTTTCCTTACGGTTTTCAGGAAATACGCAAGCCGTCGGGAAAAGGAGCACGAGGACTACCGCTTCATCTTTTCCTTCGTCGCATCTCTATCGACGACGGGGAGCCTCGAGACGGCTTATAACACCGCCCTCGAAGGGGCGGGCGAAGAACTATTGGCCATCGCCTCCGGCCTCGAAGACCGCCGGATCGAAGAAAGGATTTCCTATCTGGCCAGCTATTTCGGAAGCGATACCTACCAGATGTTCGTGAGCCTTTTCTCCCTCTATCAGGAGCAAGGCGGGGATTTTCTGAAGATGGCCTCGCCTCTACTCAACGAATCGAGCCGGGCCGAAGAGGAGAACAACAGGAAAGAGATGACCGGGAAGCGGACTTTGCGGGAATTCTGCCTCCTTTGGGGCATGGCCTGCCTCATCATGCTGACTCTTAGATTCGCCTTATCGGGCTTCTACGACGATCTCCAAAGCCTTCTTTCCTACCGCCTATCGTCGCTCCTATTCCTGCCGATCCTTTATGTCTCGAGTTTCATGTTCGCAAGCGCCATGACGGGAGAAAGCCCCTTCCGGAGGAAGAGCCATGAGTAAGATCAAGTCTTTCTTCTCGAAGATCGGGAAGGGTTACACGATCCTCATCCTTTCCAATCTCCTGTTACTGGGAGCCGGGATCGCCCTTTACTACTTCTACGAAGGGGCCTTCGTCCTATTGACGACGGGCCTAGGGGCCCTCGCCATCGATCTCGCCGCCTTCTACGCCCCGAAGAAGAAAGGGGAGAAGGAGAAGCTCGAAGACGACTTCGTCCGCTACTTCACCTATTTCGGGATCTACATGGATTCGGGCTACCCGGTCTATACAGCCCTCAAGGAATCGAAGAGATTCGCCTCGCCTTTGCTTTCGGGCATGGTCGATGACCTCCTCTCGCAGATAGACGAAGACAAGAGCCTCAAGCCCTATCTCGATTTCAGCAGCCATTTCGGCTCGGTCGCCATAAGGCAGGTGATGCTTTGCGTCTACCAGATGGTGGAAGAAGGCTATAGCGGCTCCTACGTCACGAGGTTCCAGACTCTCTTCTCCTCGTTATCGAGCGCCAGAAGAAGG
The DNA here is from genome assembly GCA_964392865.1 of uncultured Staphylococcaceae bacterium. Lineage (GTDB taxonomy): Bacteria > Bacillota_I > Bacilli_A > RFN20 > CAG-826 > UBA4951. Next base: position 12,283 of record CAYMRJ010000014.1, on the reverse strand, counting down.
GAAGCGACCATCAGGGAAGAGAAGAGGCTGGAGTCCCTTTGCGTCTTCCCGCTTGTGGGTAGCGCCGTGGCCTTGGCCATGGTGGCCCTCGCCATCGTCCAACTGATCGGAGGATACATCGGTGGGCTCTAAGCTGGCGCTCATCATCTCGATGGGCTTCATCGTCATGGCCTTGGCTTTTTCGGGCGACCTCATCGCCATCCAGGTCATCCATAGCCAACTGGACGCTATCTCGATCACGGTCTCCCGGATGATCAGCTATAGCGGCACCATCACGAGCGAAATAGAAAGCTTCGCCACCAAAGACGGGAAGACCTACATCTATAGTCCCAACCAAGCCGTCAAGGTCGGAAGCGCCTACGAATATTACCTCTACCGCTATTACGATCCGCTTTTCATCAGCAGCGAAACGATGAGGATTACCGTCCGCCGCAGCGCGGTGGTCGGCTATTTCTAAAGAAAAAAAGGAAAGGAGGAAAAGATGTCGGAGTTCAAGGGGCAGCTGCTGGGTATCATCCTGGTCATCGCCGTCTTCGCCGTCATCGGGACGATTCTGGTCTCGGCGTTCTATACGAGCGCCCAAGCCATCGGCGACCAGATCACCACCGTCGCCGATACGGGATTGCTCATCGCAGACGGGCAGCCGATCTATTCGCTCAAATAGAAGCGGGGAAGGGGCTTAGGCCCCTTTTCCTTATTGCGGGCGAAAAAGATAAGTTATAATGCGCCCGGAGATAGAACCATGGACAAAATCGAAGAAATCAGAAAGATGCTGGCCGCCAAGACCAACACCGACCAAATAGACGATAATCTGAGCCTCAAGGAACTCGGCCTCGATAGCCTCGATGTCGTCGATATGTGCCTTAGCCTCGAGGAAAAGTACGGCGTGACCTTCCAGACCGAGGAACTCGCCGGCCTCAAGACCGTCGGCGATCTCTTCGCCGTCCTCGGCAAGAAGCTCGAAAAGGCCGAATAGGCAATATCTTGCCTTGCAAGCCCCCTTCGGGGGTAATACAATCGGCAATGCGCTTTCGGGCGCTGCTCACTTAGCTCAACGGTAGAGCAATCGGCTGTTAACCGATCGGTTGTAGGTTCGAATCCTACAGTGAGCGCCACGGATGGCCTGTTGGAGAAGTGGCTTAACTCATATCCCTTTCAAGGATACATTCATGGGTTCGAATCCCGTACAGGTCACCAGACAAGAAGAATGCCCGGTCGACGACCGGGCTTTTTCTGTCACTGGTTTGAGCCTTTATAACGCCGAAACGACGAAGCTGACGAGGAACAAGACGCCCATCACGTAGACGGGAATGGAAATCTCTTTGGCCTTGCCCTCGAAGAGGCGCATGACGATATAGGCGATGATCCCGATGGCCAAGCCATTGGATAGCGAGTAGGTGAGGATCATCATGACGAACATGAGGGTCCCGCTTATCAAAGTCGTGGCGTCTTCCTTCACCATGTCCGGCAAGGAGCCGGTCATGATCATGGCCCCGACTCCGACCAATGCCACGGCATTGACGGAAGAATAGGAGAAGACGGAGAAGATCGGGAAGGCGAAGCCGGAAAGAAGGAACAGTATTCCGACCAGGCAAGCGCTGAAGCCGGTTTTGGCGCCTAGAGACGTCCCAACCGTCGATTCAGCGAAGGTCGTGACGGTCGAAGTGCCCAGAGGCCCGCAGATGAGGGCCCCGGTCGCATCGGCGATCATGGCTTTCCTGCCGCCGATCATGTTGCCGTTTTCATCGACCAAATCGCAGCCGCGGCAGGCCGTGATCATCGTGGCCGTCGTATCGAAGAGATTGACGAAGAGGAGGGTGAAGCAGGCGACATAGGTCTGGGGATTTGAGAGTAAGCCTACGATTGTCTCCCCATAGTCGATTTCGGTTCCGCTGAAGGCGCCCCAAAAGATGACGTTTTCGAAGCCGCTAACGCCCCATGAGACGCTCGTATCGTTCCAAGGGGCGATGGGCAGGCCGCTATCGACGGCCGCATCGCCGAGGCATAGAGAGGCGATGACCCCGATTACCGCGGTAATCACCAAGGCGATGGGGATGGCGAGCTGCTTGACGATCGGCGATTTCTTGAAGGCCATGAGGCCGAAAACCAAAGCAATGCCGGCAAGAGCGAGGATGACGCCCGGGGAAGAGAGGTCGCCCAAAGTCACCAGGGTCGAGGAATCGGCGATGATTCCGGCGCCCTGCAAACCGACGAAGAGAAGGAAGCCCCCGAGCCCGACGGATATAGCCGATCTAAGGCCCTTCGGGATGGCGTTGATGAGCCAGGCCCTGACGGGCGTTAGGGTAAGGACAAAGAAGAGAAGGCCATTGATGGTGAGTAGCATCATGGCCTCGATCCAACTGAAGCCCATGGAGCCGCAGATGGTGTAGCTGAGATAAGCGTTCATGCCCATCCCGGCGCTGAGGACCAAGGGGTAATTGGCCAAAAGGCCCATCAAGAGGCAGCAGATGCAGCTAAGCAGAGCCGTGGCGAAGAAGACGCCGCCGGCGTCCATCCCGGTAGAGGAGAGCAAGGAGGCGTTGACCGGAAGGATGTAGATGATGGAGGCGAAGGTGACGAGGCCTCCGATGATTTCGTTTTTGAGGGTCGCGCCCCTTTCCTCGAACTTGAAGAATTTGCTAAGCATCTATGTCCATCTCCATTGTTACGGGGCAGTGGTCACTTCCGTAGATCTCGTTATGTATATTTACGTTTTGCAGTTTGTCTTTGAGGCGCTCGCTGATCACGAAGTAGTCGATGCGCCAGCCGGCGTTTTTCTCCCTGGCATGGAAGCGGTAGCTCCACCAGGAGTATTTGACTTCCTCCGGATATAGGTAGCGGAAGGCATCGACGAACCCTTCGTCCAAGAGCTTTCCGAAGGCTTCCCTTTCTTCTTTGGTGAACCCGGCGTTGTGTTCGTTGGTCTTGGGATTCTTGAGGTCGATCGGATTATGGGCGACATTCAAATCGCCGCAATAGATGACCGGTTTCTTCGAATCCAGTTCCTTCAGGTAGTTCCTGAGGTTTTCTTCGTAGACCATGCGGAAATTGAGGCGCTTGAGCTCTTCGCCGCTATTGGGGACGTAGGCGGCGACGAAGTAGAAGTTTTCGTATTCGAGGGTGATGACGCGCCCTTCGTCATCGTATTTGCCGTCCTTTAACCCGTAATGGACGGAAAGGGGTTCCTTCTTGGCGTAGACGGCGACGCCAGAGTAACCCTTTCTCTCCTTGGAATTTGTGAAGTAGAGGATGTAATCCCCGAATTGGGCGGGGAAGGAGAGAGGGCTATCGTCAGACCATTTGGTTTCGTTCAAGGCGAAAAGATCGCAGTCTAGTTGCCTGAAACTATCTTCGAAGCCTTTGCCGAGAATGGCTCGGATGCCGTTGACATTGAAGGTCCCGAATCTCATCGATTGCCCATTATAGGGGAAGGTCGCCCCCTCTTCCATCGGGGCCCAATAGGCCCTTTCGTAACATTTTGGAGTGATAAATGGCTCTAGGAGTGATAAAAGAAAGCCCAACGGAGCATGGAAGCGGTCGGGGAGATAGAAAAATCCAGCGCCCTCGATAGGGCGCGCGCCTTGTTGCGCAAGGCTTTTCCCTATATCTGCATCCTCATCGCAAGCGTCGTTGCCCTCTACGTCTGGCTCTTCTACGAATACATCGTCGGAGGCGACGACGTCGCCGTCCACCGAGCCATGGTCGGGGATATCCTCTACGGCTTCGAAAACGGCTTTTTCTCTTCGACGGGCCACCTGATCTTCGGGAACTTCGCCTATAACCCCTACATGTTCTATGGGCACTTGCCCCATTTCCTGGCCGCCGGCTTCGCCTATCTCTTCTCGTGGATGGGGGCCGGGGCGATCGACGGCATCAAGTTCGTCGCCCTCGTCTCTTTCTTCTTCTCGGGCGTCTACATGTACCTCTTGGCCAAGAAGATCACCAAGAGCCAAGGCGTGGCCATCGGCTTCGCCATCTTCTACGTCTTCATGCCCTATCGCCTTTTCTGCCTCTATTACCGCTTCGCCTATAGCGAGGCCATCGCCCAAGGCTTCATTCCGATCTTCTTCTACGGCCTTTATTCGATGCTCCATGACGAAAAGGCCAAGGCTTCTTCCTATATCGCGATCGTCATCGGGGCGGCCGGCCTCTTGCTCTGCCATCCCTTCACGGCGCTTATCACGTGCCTTGCCGCCGTCATATTCCTTCTTGCCAACATCCTCAGGGTCATCAACCTCTTCAAGGACTGGAAGAAGATCGTCTACGCCGGGGTGAGCGTCGTCCTCATATTGCTCATAACCGCCGGCTGGCTCGTCCCGATGCTGAAAGGCGAGACCAGCGGCTACTACCGCCTAAGCGACGAAGACGCCATGTGGACGACGGTCGAAGACCTCATCTACCGCCTTTACCAAACCGACCAGTTCTCGGGGATCATCAATTTCTCGTGGCTAGAAACCTACGGTTCCGGGACGGCTCCGGATACCCAGTTCCTTTGGGCCTTGGGCTTGGCTTTATATCCGGCTTTATGCATCGCCGCTTATCTTGTCGACTGGGCCTTGGAGAAGAAGATGGAAGAGGGCCTTTTGGCCTATATCACGAGGGCCTTGGTGGCCATCGCCATCATGATCGTTCCGCTTGCCATCTGCCAGCAGAGGATCGAGATGTATCTGGCGGCCCTCGTATATCTCGTCGCCTTCCTTTATTTCCGTTTGGTCAGAAATAGCGATCCGGCGTATCAGCTGCCTTCCAGACCCGCCAAGGAAATGGCCGAGTCCGTTTTCCTCAATCCCGATCTCTATGCCTTCGGGGCTTTGATCGTCTTGACCTTCCTTTTCCTCTACTGCGACTTCATGTGGGAGGACGCCCCATCGTTCCTACGGATGGGCCAATTCCCCTTCCGCTTCTGGGGCCTATCGATGTTCTGCACCATGTTCTTCCTGATGGTGGCCATCAAGCCCTTCGCCAAGTACAAGGGGGCGACGATCGCCGCCCTCGCCATCGGGACCTTCGCCTTCGTCCTTTCGGCCGGCCCGATCGACAAGAGGATCTACGCCATCGAAGGGAATAGGTCCCAGTACTACGACCCCGACATGTCCTATTACGAGTCCTATAGGAGCTGGGGGACCGCTAACGAATACCTGCCCCAGGTCTTCTATGACTACTACTACGGGGAAGTGGAAGCCGAATATCCCGATGGCCTTATAGACGAAGCCGTCTATTACATCATCCAGAAGAAAGGGGATCTTCCCTTTGGCCTCGAAGATTACATCACCCCCGTCTTCGTCGAAGGCTCCGGGGAAGTCACCGTCACCTTCGTGAATACCCCGGAAGTCACCTTCGAAATAACCGCCTACGAAGACTCGCTCCTCCAGATCCCCCAGATCTACTACGACGGCTACGAATGCGTCGCGACCTATGAAGACGGAACTGCCGTCGAATGCGAAGTCCGGGAAGCCGATGGCCTCGTCGCCGCCTACATCCCTGAAGGGACATACACCCTTTCCTTTACCTATCCCGGCCCCGTCGTGAGCCAGATCATGACGCCTATTAGCATCATCGCCATATTGGCTTTGCCCTGTTGGGCAATCGGCGAGAAAATCATCGAGAAGAAAGGCCGGAAGAAGGCCCCTTTAGCCTCTTGAACGGGCTAGATGGCGTGGCTATAATTGCGGGGCGGTTGGGTGTATAGCTCAGCTGGGAGAGCATCTGTTTGACGTACAGAAGGTCAGGGGTTCGAATCCCTTTGCACCCACCACTTCCGCATCTGTAGTTCAGTGGTAGAACACCAGCTTCCCAAGCTGGCTATACGGGTTCGATTCCCGCCAGATGCTCCACTGACGATAGCCCGGCCGGAGGCCGGGATTTTTCTTGCTCGGGCAATTCTCCCATTTGACAAAAGGGATCCTTTGAAGAATTATGTTAGCCATAACTAACAAAGGAGAAGATATGAAGATTGCCTATGCTTCGAGGACCGGGAACGTCGAGGCCCTCGTCGGTAAGCTCGGGGCCGACGCCCTCAAGATCGAAAGCGGCGCCGAAACCATCGCCGAGGACTACATCCTCTTTACCTACACCGACGGCTACGGGGATATCCCCGGGGAAGTGGAAGCCTTCCTCGCCGGCAATGCCGCCCATCTAAAAGGCGTCGTCTGCTCGGGCGATAGGTCCTACGGGGAAGCCTATTGCCAGGCCGGGGACAAGATCGCCGAGCAATACGGGGTCACCTGCCTCTACAAGCTCGAGTTCGACGGGACCGACGAAGACGTTGAGAAGATCAAAGGCCTCATTGCCTAAGAAAGCTGACTGATCAAGGGCCATCCGCGCGATGGCCTTTTTCGTTTCCGATAGTCGGCTTTTGGGCGGATTGTCTTTCTTAATCCCGCAAAAGCCGCCCTTCTATGGCAAAAGGCCACTATGCTCGGAAATCCGCCGTCTTTATGTGCGGTTTCCTGTTTAAGAAGGCCGGCGTTTGGCCTAAACTAACTAAAGAGTTATGGACGAAGAAATCATCGACTCCGGATATTACGCCCACGCCGTAGCCCTTCTAGAAAGCCGCGGCGTTACCCTCGAGGACATCGCCGATGCGGCGCGCTATCTGCAAAGCGACTACCACATCGACCTTAAGACCGAGGAGCTTTTGGATTCGGTCAAGTCCGTCATAGGGAAGCGCGAAGTCCAATTCGCCATCATGACCGGCATCGAGCTCGACCGCATCGCCGAGGCCGGGATGATGAAGGACGAAAAGCTCCAGGAACTCTTGCTTAGGGACGAACCCCTTTACGGGACCGATGAGGTCTTGGCCTATGGCATCTGCAACCTCTACGGCTCCATCGCTCTTACCAATTTCGGCTACATCGACAAGTACAAGTACGGGATCATTGACCGCCTGAACAAGGCGGGGAAGGGGACCGGGACCTGCATGACTTTCCTCGACGACATCGTCGGGGCCATCGCCGCCGCGGCCGCCAGCCGCTTCGCCCATCGCTGGAAGGTGGATAGATAATGCCCGAAGTAGTCCTGCCGAGGATCGTCGACGTCACGACCACGAGCGGCCTCGTGGCCCTCATCGTTTGCGCCGTCTTCCTGCTCTTCTTCGACCTCGTTTTGTTCCTTCTATTGAAGAAGGTCTCCGTCTTGGTGGCCTCCTTGGTCCTCCATGCCGGGATAATCGCTTCGGCCTGCTTCGATGGCCTTAGCCTCCTCTTCTATATCCTCATCGCCACGAGCGTCATCTATCTCATCGGCGTCATCTTCTGCAACATCGGCTCTCTCCGCTGGTTCTTCTCGGCCCCGGGCAGCAAAGGAAACGGCCCCATCGGCCGCTTCAAGAAGGGGAAAGAGGGCTCCGGCTATGACCAAGAAGCCGTCTACGAGAAGGTCAAGACGGCCGTCATGACGCTAAGCCGCCAGAAGATCGGAGCCCTCATCACCTTCCAGAAGAGGGACGATTTGACCGAGCTCATCAAAAACGGGACCGCCGTCAACGCCCCGGTCACGAGCGAACTCCTCCAAACCATCTTCTATCCCGGCACCCGCCTCCATGACGGGGCCGTCGTCATTCGTGGCGACAAGATCATCGCCGCCTCCGTCTATTTCACCCCGACCAACCGTCCGCTTACCGGAAAATACGGTAGCCGCCATAGGGCCGCCTTCGGCATCTGCGAAACGACCGACTCGGTCACCATCGTCGTAAGCGAAGAAACCGGCCGCATTTCCATCGCCTACGAAGGCGACCTTACCAGCGTCAATCCCGATAACTTCATGCGCATCTTCCGCGAATGCATGGAGGGGAGCGACAAGGAAACCGACGAGTAAGGGGGTACTCGATGAAATATTTCGGAACCGATGGGGCCAGGGGGATCGCCGGCTCCGTTCTCACGGCCAAGATGGCCTACCGGATCGGCCGCTACTTGGGCGGCTATGACGGCAAGAAGAAGATCCTTTTGGGCCGCGATACGAGGCTTAGCGGCGGAATGCTCGTGAGCGCCCTTATCGCCGGCATCGCTTCTAGCGGCAGCGACGTCTACAACCTCGCCGTCACCACGACCCCGAGCATCAGCTACCACGTCGAGCATAGCAAATCGCTTTCCTACGGCATCATGGTGAGCGCTTCCCATAATCCCTTCCAGGACAATGGCATCAAGATCTTCGAAAAGACCGGGGAGAAGTGCCGGGCGGAACTGGAAGAAGCCATCGAAGCCTACATCGATAGCGAAGAAGACTACCTTCCTTTGAAGGACCATGAAGAACTAGGGCGCCTCTACCAAAACGGAAAAGCCTATAACGAAAAGACCTACATCCCCTGGCTCGCCGGGCACGCCCCGAAGGCCGAGGGGATTTCGCTTTTGCTGGATCTGGCCAATGGGAGCACGACCGCCGTGGCCCCGGATGTCTTCAAGCTTATCGGCGTTAAGACAAAAACCATCGCCGATGTCCCGGACGGCATGAACATCAACGCCGGCTGCGGGGCTACCCATCTCGAGAATCTGGAAGGAGAGTTCAAGAAGGGCGGCTATGACCTCGCCTTCTCCTATGACGGGGACGGGGACCGCTTCATGGGCGTGGCTCCCGATGGCCGCCTCATCGACGGAGACGCCGCCATTTATCTCCTTGCCCTTTATCTCAGGGCGGAAGGGAAGCTCAAGCAAAACAAAGTCGTCATCACCGTCATGAGCAACTTCGGGCTCAGGAAAGCCCTCGAAGAAGAAGGGATCGGCTACGAGATCGTCCCGGTCGGCGATAAGTACGTCCAGGCCAAACTCAAGGAAGCCGGACTATCCTTGGGCGGCGAGCAAAGCGGCCACGTCATCGTCTACGATGACCTCAATACCGGGGATGGCATATTGACCTCCCTCTATATCCTCAAGATCTACCAGGAACATCCGGAAATCTTCGCAAAACTCGATAATCTCAAGGTCTATCCGCAGATTCTCGTGAATATCCCCTTCGGGGACCGCGCGACGATGGAGAAGATCCTTGCCGGAAATAAATACTTGGAAGCGGCCAAGAAGGCCGAAAAGATGCTCGGAAGCGACGGGCGCCTACTTGTGCGCACTTCCGGGACCGAATCGCTCATCCGCGTGATGGGCGAGCATATGGACCAGGCGATCCTGAAGGAAGCGATCGATCTGGTCGTCGCTACTTTGGAGGAGGAAAAGCAAGCATGTGCGGGATAGTTGGCGGCATCGGCAAAGCCGATTTCCGCGATTACGTCATCGGGGGCCTCAAGAAGCTCGATTACAGGGGCTACGACTCGGCCGGCATCGCCTATTGCCTGAAGGGCAAGATCAACGTTTCGAAAACCTCGGGCACCGTCGAGATGCTCGATGCCAAGTGCCCTGCTTTCAGCGGCGCCAGCATGGCCATCGGCCATACGCGCTGGGCGACCCATGGGGATCCGAGCGAAGCCAACGCCCATCCCCAGTTCTCGATGAATAAGACGGTCTATCTCGTCCATAACGGGGTCATCGTCAATTACCGGGCCCTGAAGACGAAGCTCAGGGGCCAGGGCTACGCATTCGTCAGCAAAACCGATACCGAGGTCATCGCCGACCTTCTTGAATTCCATTACCTCAAGAACGGAAAGGACTTCCTCAAAGCCATCCAATCCGCCCAAGGCGATCTGGAAGGGACCTATGCCTGCGCCATCATCGTCGAAGGGGACAATCGCCTCTATTTCATGAAGAACGGCTCGCCTTTGCTCATCGGTTCTAGCGAAGGCGTGAATTTGCTAGCCAGCGACTGCGTCCCGATGATCAATCAGACCAACCGCTTCGTCGATCTCTCCGATGGAGATTACGGCTATCTCACCGACGATTCGGTCAACCTCTACCACAAAGGGAAGAAGGCCGAACCGGTCTATACCGACCGCAATCCCGAAGACTATGCCTTCGACTTGGCCGGGTATCCCCACTTCATGCTCAAGGAAATAGAAGAAGAGCCGCATGTCATCTCCAGGCTCGTCGACAACTATTTCGATCCGGAATCCGGGGAATACCTCTTCGATCCGTTGCTGCTCAAATCCATCAAGAACGCCGACGAGATCGTCTTCCTCGCCTGCGGGACGAGCTATTACGCCTCTCTCTTCGGCGTCGAGTTCATGCGCTACTTCGGCAAGCGCTCCAGCGCCTACGTCGGGAGCGAATGGGCCTACCGCCCCGTCGTCCAAAGCAAGAAGCCCTTCTACGTCCTCATCTCCCAAAGCGGGGAGACGGCCGATTTGATCGCCTGCCAGAAGATCATCAACGCCGAAGGGCGCCCGAACCT
>CAYMRJ010000014.1:0-1917 GCA_964392865.1 uncultured Staphylococcaceae bacterium | reverse complement strand
ATCCGTGCCATAATCGCCCCGTGGAAGAGACCCTTCAAAGAACCTCCGTGGCTTCCAATCCGCTTAAGCGGATCGTTATCGGCTTGGTCGATCTCGGCTTTACGGCCATCGGCTATCTGGTCCTTTCGATTCCGGCGTTGCTTGTTTTGTTCCAGGCCATCACCATCGAAGGGGTCTCGACGACCATCTCGGTCTACGTCATCGCCTGCCTTACCGGTGCCTTGTGCGTCCTTTTCGATATCTTCTTTAGGGTTTTCATCCCCCTTAAGTTCGGGGGCAGGACCTTGGGCTCGGCCTTCTTCGGGGCCAAGATCGTTTCCTTTGACGGGGAAGAACCCTCGCTTCCGTCTTTATTGATCAGGGCCGTCGTCTTGGTCTTCCTCGTTTTGTTCAGCGTCGGCTTCTATTACGTGGCCGAGGCCCTTTGCCTTCTCTTTAGCAAAGGCCACTACGATTTCACCGATATGATCAGCGGCACCTACGTCGCCGATATGGACAAAAAGGAGATAGAAGCATGAGCAACCACATCGCCGCTAGGCCGGGCGACTTCGCCAAGGCCGTCTTGATGCCGGGAGACCCCCTAAGGGCCAAGTGGCTGGCCGAAACCTTCCTCCATGACATCAAGCTCGTAAACGAAGTCAGAGGCATCCTTGCCTATACGGGCCTCACCGAAAGCGGGAAGAAGATCTCCGTCATGGCTAGCGGCATGGGCATGCCCTCCATCGGCATCTACGCCCATGAGCTCTATAGCGAATACGGCGTCGAATCGATCATCAGGATCGGCACTGCCGGGGCATATCAGAAAGACATCAAGCTGAAGGAGCTCCTCATCGCGATGGGCGCCTGCAGCGATTCCAATTTCCTCGGCCAATACGATCTGCATGGGACCTTCTCGGCGATCGCCAGTTACCCCTTGATGGAAAAGAGCATCCAGCACGCTAGGGAACTCGGGATCGGCCACCACATCGGGAATATCTATTCGAGCGATATCTTCTACGATCACGATAGAAATACTTGGAAGAAGTGGGCCGATATGGGCTGCCTCGGGGTCGATATGGAGAGTTATGCCCTTTACGCCATCGCGGCCGAAATGAAGAAAAAGGCCCTAAGCATCCTTTCGGTCTCCAATTCCTTCTACGGCAGCGAAGAGCTGAGCAAAGAAGAAAGGCAAAACGGCCTTATCGATCTGGCCAAGGTGGCCATCCTTACGGCGGAGGACTTCGTCGACTGATGCCAAGTAGCGTCCGCCTCACCGTTTTCATCGTCCTCGCCGTCATCCTGGCGGCGGGCCTTTTCCTCCTCTTTTTCTACGAGCCTTTGAAGAAGGCCATCTATAGGCATAATCCCGCAAGGCTCTTCTACGGGAAGATCAACGCCATGGTCTTGGACCATGACTATTACCTCATCAACGAACTGAAGATCGAAGAAGGGGGCTACGAGATGGAAATCGACCATCTGATCGGCGGCGACAAGTACCTCTATCTCATCTTCGATCTCTTCTGCCAAGGCGGGATATCGCTTGAACCCGACGACGCCAAATGGATCGTCTATACCAAGGAAGGGAAGAGGTACATCGATAATCCTTTGATTGCCGCCGAAGGCGTCCTTGCGAAGCTTGCGGCCAAGACCGGCATCGACCCATCTTTGATGGTTGCTATAGTCGCCGTGAACGGCGATTGCTTCCTTTCCCCTTTCAGAAACCGGGAAGAAGGTCCATTATTGGTGCCTCTGAACCGCCTTAGGGAAACAGTCGAAAGCTACGAAAAGCAAGACGTTCCCCGTCTCGAAAAAGAGGAGCTATGGCAGACGATCCATGACCTATATGAAATCTACAAGAGAAGAAACCGCGGCTAAGGAATCCTTGGCCAAGAAATCCTGGCAGCAGGTCCGGGAAAACATCGGGAAGATCCTTCCCAC
>CAYMRJ010000013.1:15937-25672 GCA_964392865.1 uncultured Staphylococcaceae bacterium | reverse complement strand
GTCTCCAGAGACGGCGAAGGGGCCTTCTGCCCCGACCTCTACATCAAGAAGATGTCGATCGGCGGGGAATAAAGTTCCTCAAGTATATGAAAAGGCACCAGATAATCTGGTGCCTTTCTTTATGTCTTATTCGCCCTTGGTTTCTTCGGGCTTATCTTCGGTCTCGGCAGGCTTTTCTTCTGCCGGGGCTTCGTCTTCGTGGGCGATGACTTCGCCTCTGGCGGCGAAGATGCCCCAGTCGGGATATAGGGCCTTGGCTTTGGCCAAGGATTCCTTGTAGAGGGCCTTTTCGACGTCCTTGATCGAAGGATCGACCTTCTTGATCAAAGAGACGCGCCTGGCCATGGCGACTTCGGTTTCCGATTCGCTGCCGTCGAGGACGGCGGAGACGAGCAAGTAGGAGCGGAGGGCCGCCATCGAGGGCATCGAGGCGATGTACTTCTTCTCTTCGGTCCCGAGGCTATCGAAGTAGGCTTTGGCTTCGGCTTTGTCTCCGACTAGTAGCAAGAGGGAGAGCTTCATGGCGACGGCTTCCCCGTAGTTGTTCTTGGCGATGCCTTCCTTGTTCTTGATGGCGATTTCGCAAATGCCGACGGCCTTCTTCCGGTCCCCTTCCCTGAGGGCGCTATAGAGGATGGCGGAGTTGATGGTGAAGGTGAAATCGGTCAGCTCCTGATAGGGTTCCATCTCCGGCAGGGGCTCGCCGAGGGCGGTGCACCTGGTCGCAATCAAGGAGTCATTGAACGGAACCTTGTTCTTGGGGTTGGAAATGAGGACGTAGCGGTAGCCGTCATTGGCGCAATCGAGTTCCATCGGGAAGATGTCGTAGAGGAGGATGAGCCCGGCGACGGTCAAAGCGATGAGGGAAGAAACGTAGAGCCAAGGAATGTTGGGATCGTCGCTCCCGCCGCTGAAGATCATGCAGACGGCCATGGCGATGATGAATAGAAGCAGGAACAGCAACGGGATGGTCGTATAGGCGCGGGCACTAGATTTCTCGCGGTCCTTCGGGACGATCTCGGTCCCGCCGCAGAGGCCGTCGAACTTCCCGAAGACGAAGTGCCACTTCCCTTCCTTGTCCTTCTTGGCCCCGAGGCCGAGGATCGAAAAGCCGACGACTTCGTAGCCGCCGATCTTGGCGCCCCAGAGATGTCCGAGTTCGATGAGGGCCGCCGCGACGATCACGGCGATGACGAGAGCGATCACGACCACGCCCACGAAGGGGATGGCGAGTTCGCCCGAAACGGTTTCGTTCAGGGGCTGGACGGACGTCAGGCCGACGATCACGGCGATGACGAGCATGATGATGTAGACGATTATCGATACGGCGTCGCTCTTTTTCATAAGAGGTCATATCTCCTTTCTATGGAGACCGGGCATGCCCGGTTCCCGGTGGGTTTTGCCACCGCACGTGCGCAAAGGCCCGGGAACGAGAGCCGAGTAATTATAGGACAATCCCCGGAATGTTAAATAGGCCGGGTTAGAGGCTCTGGTAGTAGGGATCGATGCCGAAATACTCGCAGAGATAGAGGATGTCCTCGGCGTACTGCTCCCTGCTTTCGCTGCCGGGAATCAATTCTTCTTGGAGAGGAGGGACGGAGGCGACGAAGACGGTTACCTGATAGGCGACTATTTCTTCCCCGTACGAATCGAGGATGTCCTTCATGACGGATATCGGGCAGCCGATTTCCTGAAGGGCTTCTACATCCTCTACGGAGTCATAGACGCCGCTGCGTGCCGTCGAAAGGCCGGCGAACCACTCTTCGTCTATCGTCCAGCAATAAAGGTTGAGCCCGGCATGATCCCAGATGCCGTAGTACATCGAATATTCTTCGTGGTACACGGCGGTGTCGTTCCCGGCGCAAGCAGAAAGAATAAGAGGCAGGGATGCTAGCGAAAGCGCAAGGTTATGCCTCTTCATACCTGCCCCGCTAATGAAGAAACATCCACTTGGTAAAACCCATAAAACTCAGTGTAATTGTAAGTTGGCCCCTTACGATCGCATGTTTCAGGGTCATATATGACCTCTTCTGAATAATCAAGATTGGTTACTGGGTTGCCGCCTACTTTATGAGACCAAGTGCCGTCGTAATTTTGCCGGTACCAGTGGTAATCGTCGCCTGGATCGACGACTAAGGCGACTTTGTAATAGCCTTCATCGCATCGTTCGTACTTTCCGATTTCCTCGAAGGAGAACCCATAGTTCTCCGCGTCGAGTTCGACCATGCTCAAAAGTGTTTCTTTTCCAAAATAGTTGGAGGTGTTTCGGAAGCTATGGCCTTCGCTGCCGCCAGGCTGCATATATTCATAGGCTTTTGTATTGAGGGCATAGGCATAGCAGTTGTAGCTTCTGACGCCGTCCCCGTTCCATTTCGAAGGCTCGTACTCGAGCTCAGAGCCGTTGAGGGGCATGTAGCTGTCCTCTGTCAAACATACGGACATGTCGCCGATGCAGATCCGCCCCCGGTTGTTGCCGCTTACGAAAAGGTCGCCGTAATATTCCGAGAAGAACCTGAATACATAGACCGGCGTCTCAAACTCGATCGTATATAGCTTCGCTGAGTCGCGGTATTCCGGAAGATCGGTATCCGAAGCCAATATATCAAAGACATTCGACCATCCCTCTCCATCTTTGATTTGGATGTAGGCCGCGCCGTTGTCGCTATCGAGGATTTCGGTGTTCCTCGGCCGCCAGCGGGCGAGTCTTACTTGCATCTTAGTCACGGGCTGATCAAAGGAATATTCTATGAAGGCTTCGTTTCTTGGAATGTTGTCCCTAATGGGGGACATGACGATGAATTCCTGTTGGATATAACCGGTCCTGTATCTCCTTGTCCTGAAAGAAAGGCCGTTATCCAATTCGTGCGTGGTGAATACCGTCGCCGTTTCGTCGTCGGTCGGATAGGCGTCGGCGAATCCGTAGTCTTCCGGTTTGATGTCGTAGAGGATGTCGCCCGTCACGAAGCTGTTCATGAAATGGAACATGAAGTTGTCGATCCGCGTTCCGCCGGTATAAGAGGTCCCGACCGAATAGGTGTGGATTCCGCAAACGTAATAGGAACCGTTCCGCTCGATCCGATAGGGAGAGCCGCTTTGGCCGCCTTCGGTATCGAGCGTCGTCTTGTAGCTATATCCGTCATCCGTCATGCCGGTAATGACGCCGGCGGCCTCGTACATATAGCCGTCTTTGGAACCGGGATAGCCAAAAGAAACAACCGGGTAATCTTCGACAAAGAAATTAGAAATCTTCCCCATATACCCTGTCGTGTTGCCGATCTTTTCCGAAAGCTTGCAGCAGCCCCAATCCTTTTCGAGATTCAGATAGTAGCTGTCCTCGAGGTAAATCCTTTCGACCTCGACCGAGCCATAGGGTTCGTTGCCGTTGCCGTTGAGGCCGGGATAGAAATACATTTCGTCGGGAAATCTGGGATTGTAGATGCCGTCGTCATAATCATCCGTCGTCACGTCGCCGTAGAGGCAATGTCCGGCCGTAACCAATAAATCGGGCCCTTCCAAGAAGCCGGTTCCGATAAAGCGCCGCGTCGATGTCTGGCCGGTTGAGTTGTTGTAGATGTCGTTAAAGACCATCAATACTTTCCCGGTCGTCCTATAAGGAAAGTCGGTCGTGTTCTCGATTAGCGTCCTATCGTCGTCTCCGATGACCGAAAGCGGTGAAGCTGCCGTGGCTGTCCCCGCTTCGAAACGGCTGCCTTCAGTCGTCAGCATTTCTTCGCCATTAAGGCCGGTTCCGACTGTTTTGGGTTCCAGCGGAGCCAAGGAACCGTCGCTTTTTGTTAGCCCTTCGGCCGATAAGATAAGGGACGTGGCCTCTTCGTCGTAGGCAAACTGCCGATAAGCGTAGAGATCAGGATTGAAAGTGAAGAAGTCGGCCGTTCCATCGGCGAGGCTCTTCGTCATCATATTCCAAGAAGAAGTGGTCGGCGTCTCGGGAAGAACGATCGAATCTGTATCAAGCGTGCTTATGCCAAACAGAAGGGACGAAGCTTCGGCGACTTCTTCTCCGTCAACGTAATAGCTTTCGTCTATTTTTTCCAAAACGGGAATTTCCCTGCTTATGTTCGATTGGCCTAAGTCCGGGGCGGAGTCTCCGATGCAAGGCAAAACCAAAGACAAGAAGGCGGAGAAGAAGAAAATTTTGGCCTTAGGATTCATTTGCTGATCCCTCCTCTACATATTTGAAATACATGTCCGAAGCGCAGACTGCGAATTTTTCGGTATACGGCGTGTCGACGAACGAATAAATCGGGAGTTCGTCTTGGGCCGGACACAGGGTGCCGAAACGGGCGACTACGCAAAGCAAGCCATCGCCATAAGGTTCTTCGGGCTCTTCCCTGACCATGTAGCCGATGAGCGAATCGAGCTGGCTTGTATCCACGGAGCCGCCAGCAAGCATGAATGTCAGACCGAATGCTTCAATTTCCTCCGGCAGAAGGTCGAGAATGAATATGTCGAGGCATTCTTCTTGGACGGAACTTGTATCTTCGATCGGAGTCTCCGTTTCGCTCAAAGAAACGTTCCCGCCTGTGCACGAAAACAGCAAGGCGGTGCCGATAGCCAAAGCAAGCGGACTGGTCTTCATGCCTTCTCCTTGAAATCAATTTACCACACCCGTCTTAACCAAATGAATAGTTTTTTAAATGTTGATAGATTTTCGGCTGGTCTTGGCCTTTGTTGGTTGGTTATTCGCTGGAGAGCCGTCCCGGCGGATCGATACCGAAGTAGTCGCAAAGATAGAGGATGCCCTCGGCGTTCCTCAGGGTATTTTCCCCGCTATGGTCCAACTCCTCCTGAAGCGGCGGGACGGAAACTACGCAAACGAAAACTTCGTTGATGCGAGTGTTTTCGGGATAGGTCCAGAGGATGTCCCTGAGTATCGAAATCGGGCAGGCGATATCCTGAAGTTCTTCTACCTGATTCGCCCCTTTGATGACGTTGGTTCCGCTCATCAAGCCGCCGAACCAATCGCCTTCGATATTCCAGCAATAGAGTTCGAGGCCTTTGAAGATGCCAAGGCTGTAATACATCGAATACTCCTGGTGGTAGATGGAACTTTCGGAAACGGCGTCGGAATTATCCGACAAGAGAGAAGATGTTTTTATGCCTGCCGTGCCGGCGCAAGCGGAAAGGAAAAACGGCAGGAGGAGCAAAGAAGCGGCTAACTTCCGTCCTTTCACACCTGGCCCTCAAGCAGCGAGACATCTATTTGGTAAAAACCATAGAATTCGCTGTAGTCAAGGCTTATGCCTGTGCGGTCGCAGGTTTCGGGATCGTATATGACATTATCGGAAAAATCGGTATTCGAGATGAGGCTGCTGCCCATCTTATGGGACCAAGTGCCGTCGTAGTTCTGCCGGTACCAGTGGTAGTCGGTGCCGGGATCGACGACCAACGCGACTTTGTAATATCCTTCGTCGCACCTCTCGTATTTCCCTATTTCCTCGAAGGAAAACCCGTAGTTCTCGGCATCGAGTTCAACCATGCTCAAAAGCGTTTCTTTTTCCAAATAATCCGGCGTATTGGAGATGTTGTGGTCCTCGCTTTGGCCCGGTTGCATATAACCGTAAGCCTTTGTGTTGAGGGCGTAGGCATAGCAATTGTATTTTCTGACATCTCCGTCATTCCATTTTGAGGGCTCGTATTCGAGTTCCGAGCCGTTGAGGGGCATGTAGCTGTCCTTCTGCGTCCAGACCGTCATGCTTCCGATGCAGATGCGCCCCCGGTTGGCGCCGCTGACGAAGTAGTCCCCGTAATATTCCGAGAAAAACCTGAATACATAGACCGGCGTCTCAAAGTCGATGGTATATAGTTTTGAAGAATTGCGATATTCGGGGAGATCCGTGTCGAAGGCGAGTATGTCGAAGACATTCGACCATCCTTCTCCGTCTTTTACCTGAAGATATGCCGCTCCGTTGTTCCTATTAAGGATTTCGACGAAAGAGGGCCGCCAGCGGGCGAGTCTTACTTGGATCCTGTTCACCGGAACATCGAAGGAATATTCGATGAAGGCTTCGTTGCTCGGGATATTGTCGCGGATCGGAGACATGACGACGTATTCCTGCTGGATGTAGCCGGTCCTGTATCTTCTCGTCCTGAAGGAAAGGCCGTTATCCAATTCGTGCGTTGTGAATACCGTCGCCGTTTCGTCGTCGGTCGGATAGGCATCGGCAAAGCCGTAATCTTCCGGCGCGATGTCATAGAGGATGTCGCCGGTCACGAAGCTGTTCATGAAATGGAACATGAAGCTGTCTATTCGCGTACCGCCGGTATGGGAATCGTCGCCCGCGGTATATGTATGGATTCCGCAGACGTAATAAGAACCGTTCCATTCAATCCGATAAGGCGACCCGCTTTGTCCGCCTTCGGTGTCAAGCGTCGTCATGTACTTGACGTCGTTCTCTTTCATTCCCGTCATAACGCCGGTGGCTTGGTACATGTAACCGTCTTTCGATTCGGGATAGCCGAACGAAACCAGAGGGTAATTTTCGACGAAGAAGTTGGAAATCTTCCCCATATAGCTGGTGGTGTTTCCGATTTTGTCAGCCAATTTGCAGCATCCCCAATCCTTCTCTAAATTCAGATAGTAGCTGTCTTCGAGATAAATCCTCTCGACCTCGACCGATCCATACGGCTCGTTTCCGTCGCCGTTGAGAGCCGGGTAAAAATAAACCTCGTCCGGGAATCTCGGGTTGTATATGCCGTCATCGTAATCTTCGGTAGTAACGTCGCCGTAGAGGCAATGCCCGGCCGTTACAAGTAAATCGGGGCCTTCCAAGAAGCCGGTGCCGATCGTGCGGCGCGTTTGCGTCTTGCCGGTCGTGTAGTTGTAGAGGTCATTGAAGACCATCACGATCTTCCCCGTTGTCCTATAGGGGAAGTCGGTCGTGTTTTCGACAAGCGTCCTATCGTCGTCTCCGATGACGACGAGCGGGGATATGGGGTTTGCTTCTGCCACGGCGTCTACGGAACCGCCTTCAGTCAGCAGCATTTCCTCTCCGTTTCCATTAAAGCCGACGGAAGTAGGCTCAAGAGAAGCGGCGACGGAATCGCTCTGATCGAGCCCATTTGACGAAAGGGCAAGTGATTGGCCTTCCTCGTCGTAGGCAAATTGGCGGTAATAGTAATCGTCTTGATCGAAAGTGAAGAAATCGGCAGACCCGTCGACAAGGTTTTTCGAAATCATATTCCAAGACGAAGAAGGCGGCGTCTCGGGGAAAATCACGGAATCCGAATCGAGCAAGGCAGGAGCCGCAAGCAAAGAGGCATCAAGGACTTCTTCCCCGTCAACGTAATAGGTTTGGTTTATCTCTTCCAATACCGGGGCTTTTTCAGTTGCAGCGACGGCCGAACCGAAACCTTCTGACCCGACGGATGGCAAAACCAAAGAAAGCAGAAGCGGAAGGCAAAACATCATTCTCTCAATCAACATAAGCGATACTCTCCTCTATGTACGGAAATAAAAACCCATCCGAAAGGACGGCGATTTTTTCAGTAGGCGGGGTTCCTAAAACCGAGTAGACGGGAAGCTCTGTTTCGCTATGCCTGGTTTCGAAGCTTGTAACGACGTAGAAGAGATCTTCATCCACGTTCTCATCGGGTTCTTCGAGCACCAAATAGCCGATGATTTCGCCGACTTCGGCGAGACTCAAAGTTCCTTTTCCCTCGAGGAAAGTCAGCCCATACACTTCGATTTCTGAAGGCAGAGAGCAAAGATAGACCGTACCTTCGCCCCCCACGACGTCGGTGACGCTGACGGAATCGCTAATTGAAGACGAAGAAGACGGAGACTCGCCGGAACCTACGATGCCGGTTTCGCCGGAAAGCGTTTGCCCTCCGGTGCACGAAAACAAGAAGAGGAGACAAGTTACTAAAGGAAAGGCTCCGCGATTCATAAGTCTCCTTCGTTGGAGACATTGTAACGTTATTGCCGATTAATGGGTAGTCCTCTCATGGGCTCCGGCTTCGGCCAAGGAAGGCAAAACGTATTTGATCGAAAGGTCGCTGAAGCGCTTCATCGAGCGGGCGAAGGCTTCGGCATCGGAGGCCGGATTCCGGAAGGCGAAGGCATATTCGTCGGCAACGAATCTGGAGAAGCGGCGGGAAACGACCCGGTAGCCTTGCTTGCTTAGGCGGTACTTCTTCTCCTTTTCCAGAATCGGGAAAAGGTTGGACATGATCTTCGAGAAGAAGAAATCGTCGACGAGGTCCTGGGCCGCCGAAGAGTAGATGGCCTGGAGGAATTCAAAGTTCTCTTTGGCATAGGTCAAGAAGCCATAAAGAAGGGCTTGGGGAGTCGAGGCTTCCGCGAGGCCCGGGATGTCCTCGTTCATGACGATGGCGGCAAGAAGATCGTAGATATCCTGGTAGTGGTAATAGAAGGTCTGGCGGTGGCAGCCGCAGCGGCGGCAGAGGGCCGTGACGTTGATGTCCGAAAGGGGCATCTCCGCCATCATTTCCTTGAGGGCGTGCTTGAATTTGGCCTCGGTCGTCATTTGGCTAGCTCCGCGGCGATCTCGGCCCCGAGGCGGGCGTTGTCGATGACGAGGGCGATGTTGGTATCCAAGGACTTTCCGCCCGTTGCTTCGGCAATGTATTTCAAAAGGAACGGAGTGGAGTCCTTCCCTTTGATCTTGTTCTTCTCCATCGCGGCGATGGCCTCTTCGATATAGGCTTCGATATATTCCTTCGGGAGGGCGTATTCCTCCTTAGGAGGATTGGAAATGAGGATCCCGCCAGATAGGCCGGCGGCCCTTTTGGCCTTGATGATGGATGCGGCTTCCGCCGGGCTATCGAAGACGGCATCGGCCGGATAGCCCGAATCGCGGCTATAGAAGGAAGCGAAGTTCTTTTCCTTGTAGGAAAGGACGCTCACGCCTTCGGTTTCCAAGACTTCCAGGGTCTTGGGGATGTCGAGGATGGCCTTGGCCCCGGCGCAGACGACGGTGACGTTCCTTAGCCCCAGCTCCTTTAGGTCGCGGCTGATATCGAAGGTCTCTTCCGCCCCGCGGTGGACGCCCCCGATCCCGCCGGTCACGAAGACTTCGATCCCGGCCCTTTCGGAAATGACCATCGTGGCCGAAACGGTCGTGGCGCCCCAAAGCCTCTTGGCCATGACGATCGGAAGATCGCGGTAGGAAACCTTGCAAACCCCTTTCCTTTTTCCGAATTCCTCGATTTGCTCGGGGCTCATGCCGACGACGGCTTCCCCGTCGATCAAGCCGATGGTGGCCGGGACGGCTCCCTTTTCCCTGACGGCCTTTTCGACGGCCAAGGCCGTTTCGACGTTCCGGGGATAAGGCATCCCGTGCGAGATGATGGTCGACTCCAAGGCGACCACGGCCTTGCCTTCGTCCAAAGCCTTCTTCACTTCTTCCCTGATGATCATTGCTTTGCCTCCCCTTTCCTAAGGCGCCTCTTTTCGGCATAGCTTTCGCCGAAGACGAAAGCGGCGGATACCGTTATGACTAGAATGATGAGCAGGGCCAGCGTCCCGATATTGAACGTCGTGCCCGCGTAATCAAGACCGAGGATCTTCCCCGTCCCCGTCCCCGTTCCATTGAGGGCGGTATAGACATCGAGCCCCGCGACCAAGAGGGACAAGACGAGCATCGAGACGAAGACGAAGATGCGGTAGCGCGACAAAGGCAAGGAAACGCTATAGAGGACGACGAAGGAGAAGCACGAGAAGGCGATGACCGAAAGGGTCCTGGCCGTCGT
>CAYMRJ010000013.1:0-15837 GCA_964392865.1 uncultured Staphylococcaceae bacterium | reverse complement strand
GGACGACGAAGGAGAAGCACGAGAAGGCGATGACCGAAAGGGTCCTGGCCGTCGTGAGATCGATATAGCCCGGGGCTAGGTAATTGGAAAGGTAGATGACGAAGACGCAGAAGATGGCCCCTAACCCGGCCGGGACGGCTTTGGACAAGACGTTTTTGATGAAGGAACCTTGGAGCCTTTCTTTGCTCGGCTGGAGCGAAAGGAAGAAGGCGGCGACCCCGATCGAGAAGATCTCCCAGATGATCATGTTCTGGGTCGAGAAGGGATAGGGACTGCCCCCGAACCAGGAAGAGATCAGGAAGAAGACGCCCAAGACGATGGCAAAGGTCGTCTTCGTCAGGAACAAAGAAGCCGTCCTCTGGAGGTTGTTGATGACGCGCCTCCCTTCGGCCACGACTTCCGGGAGATGCCCGAAGTCGTTATCCATGGCCACCAGATGGGAAACGTTCCGGGCGGCCGGGGAGCCGCTGGCCATGGCGATCGAGCAATCGGCCTTCTTCAAAGCCAAGATGTCATTGACCCCGTCTCCTGTCATGGCGACCTTATGGCCCTTTTGCTGCATGGCTTCCACGAGGGCGGCCTTCTGTTCGGGCGAGACGCGCCCGAAGACGCTATAGGAGTCGATGAGTTCACCGACTTTTTCGACGGGGATGTTGGCAAGGGATATGGCCTTATGGGCGCTAGGAACCCCGACCTGCTCGGCGATGCGGGAAACGGTCATCGGATCATCCCCGGAGATGACCTTGATGGCGACGCCGTTATCGACGAACCACTTGATGTTTTCGGCCGCGTCTTTCTTGATGGCGTCCCTTAGGCAGATGAGCCCGACGGGCTCGCCGTTGCCAATCACTTCGCCTTCCTTGATCTTCTTCACGCGGTAGAGGACCAAGACCCTTTGGCCTTTCTCGGCCATCTCGTTGATCTTGCTCGAAAGATAGGCATCGGGCTTGCTCGGAATGTAGCCGTAGGCCCCGAGGGCGTAACATCCTTCATCCAATAAGTCGGCGGCGCTGTATTTCTTCGATGAATCGAATGGGAGCGCGGCTCCATGGGGCATGGGTTTCTGTCCTTCTCCGGTCCTGAGGATCGCTTCGGCCGTCGCGTTGTTGTCGCCCGTAGCCTTGACCAAGGAATAGGCGATGGCCCCGACCTTCCCTTTGGTGATCTTCTTCCCCAAGGGGATTATGTCATCGACATCCAAATGGCCTTCGGTCAATGTTCCGGTCTTATCGAAGCAGATCGTATCGACCCTCGCCAGCATCTCGATGCAATAGAGCTCCTGGACGTTGGTCCTCTTCTTGGCGAGATTGACGATCCCGACGGCCAGGGTCATGGAGGTAAGCAGATAGAGTCCCGAGGGGATCATGGCCACCATCATCCCCGAAAGGCTCGTGACGAAATCGTAGAAGGTCCTTGAGGCTTCGCCTCCGGAGGCGAAGTAGTCGATGAAGGCGGCGACGCCGGTGATGACGGCGCATAGACCGGTGATGAGGAAAATCGCGAAGGTCGAGCGCTTGATCTCGCTTTTGGGGCGGCGGAATTCCTGAGCGCTGTTCCTTAGGGATTCCGAATAAGCGGCCGGGCCGACCTTGGTGGCTCTCACATAAGCGTGCCCGGCTTTGACATAGGAGGCGCCATAGAGGCCATCGCCCCTTTTCTTCTCTATCGGATCCGATTCCCCGGTCAGAAGCGATTCGTCGACGGTCAGCCGTCCGTCTAGGAGAACGCAGTCGCAGGGGATCTGGTCCCCGGCATCGAGATAGACGATGTCGTCGAGGACGACTTCCTCGACGGGGATCTCTTGCTTATTGCCGTCCCTGATGACCTTGGCCTTCGGGTCGGTGATGAGGCGCATCTTATCGACGAGGCGCCTGGCCCTGATATCGAAGAAGAGGCCGATCCCGGCGCTTAGGGCCATGATGAAGGCGAAGATGTAGCTTGTGAGGCTCCTGATGCCGGCGACGAGCATCAGGATCATGATGGCGATCAGAAGTACGTTGAAAAAGTTCAGGAAGTTGTCGCGGAAGATCTTGAAGTAGGTCTTGTTGACCGGCTTCTTGGTCTTGTTGCTTAGCCCTTCCTTGTAGCGGCTTTCGACCTGTTCTTTGGTGAGGCCATTGCCGACGCTAGCAAGATAATGCTCGGCCTGGTCGATGGCCTCTTGGACCTTCCGGGTCTGGCTCTTCTTGATTCTGACGCGCATCTTATTCGCTCCTTAAGGCCCTTACGGGATCTCTTCTTGCCGCCAGCTTGCTCGGGACGAAGCCGCTAACGAGGGCCAGGACGACGGCCAAAGCAATAAGCGATAGGGCGATCCATCCATTCATCGAGGCGATGCTTCCTAGCGCCAAGTCCGGGAAGAAATAGGTCAGCAGGGCATTGACGGGGATGCATAGCAAGGCCGAGATGGCGATCCCGACGGCCCCGGCGATGAGCCCGACCAAGGAGCATTCGATTTCGAAAAGGCGCGTGATGTCTTTTTTCCTGGCTCCGACGGAGCGGAGGATCCCGATCTCCTTCGTCCTTTCCAAGACCGAGACGTAGGTGATGACGGCCATCATGACGGAAGAGACAATGAGCGAGACCGAAGCGAAGACGACGAGGATGGCCGGGACGGCGGTGGTCACGACAGAGATCATCGATGTGATGTCGCCGAAGAGGTCGCTATAGAGGATCTGGTCGGCCGAGTCCTTCCCGTCGTTATAGGCGTCTAGGTATGCAAGAAGGGCGCTTCTTGTTGATAGAGATGCCGGGAATATCGAAATCGAGGTAACGAGGCTATAGCCGTTGATATAGGCAATCAAATCGAAGAGGCCATAGCCGTTCTCGCCTTGCCCGTTATAGAAGTCGGGGTCCATGAAGCTCGTGAGCAAAGACGTCACATCGGTGAAATCGATATCGACGTTTGTCACGGGATCGCCGCCGACATAGCGGCAGTAGTACATGTAGGTCGAGGCCGAGCGGCTGGTCCCGGGCTCGGTGCCTTTATACGCCCACGGGTATATATAGGTATAAAGGCTATTCATGACGGTCTGGATGCTCGAGGTATCCTCAAGAGCCATTAGCTCACTAATGGGAGTCGAAAGGAATTCTTCGAGAGTCGCTAGACCTGTTGCATCCAGGACATAATTTTCGTTGACCAAAGAGGCAATGGGGTAGCCGGGTCCGTCTTCGGCGACATCGGCGGCCAAGAGATCGCTAAGTTCCTGCGTATAGCCGATGGAACTCGGCATCATCGTCAACAAGGAGTTGGAATTCGGGCGCAAAACCCCGACGATTTTGAGATTTATCGGATTGTATTCCTCGTCGTCGTTATAGATATCGGCGGCATCCCTATAGGGGTAATAGGGGGAGTCGTAATAGGTGACTTCCTTCGTCTCGGGGTGGCTATCGACTTCGAAGTGGTCGAGGGTGTCGGTCAGTAGGCCTAGGGCCGTGTTGATCCTCGTACCGTCGGCGGTGACTCCGTAGATATCGTCGATGACGTAGTTGTCCATCGTGACGGTATAGGGATCCGTTTCCCCGACCGAGTAGAAGTCGCTGACCCGATAGGCTTTGTAGGGCTTGTATTCGGTATCCCCTTCCCCGTCGTAGACGATGGAGGAGAAAGAGATGGCCGTTCCGTTATCGACGTCGGCATCGCTTCCGACGATGCCCAATCCCTGGAGGGTCGATAGCTGGATCCTGTTATAGCGGTCCGTCACCAAGACGATCTCGTCGGCGGCTTCCGGGAAGCTTCCGTAGATGAGGTCGTAGTTGGCACTCAACGTTTCTTCGTTCCCGTAGAGTTCGTGGAAGATGGTGGAGGGCAAGCCGGAGACCAAAGAGGAAATGCCCGAGACGCTTTGCTCTTGGTTAACGAGCATGTACTCGCCCGAATCCCCATCCTCGGTGAGGATGTTGAAGCTGAAGGATTCGCGGGTGTACATGACGCTGCTGGCGAGGCCCTTCTCTACCGCCGCTTCCAGGTAATCGAAATAGTCTTGGTCATAGGCATTCCTATGGACGACATAGGAAGTCGAGGAAGAGTAGTAGACATAGAGTTCGTCGCTATCGGGATAGGCGGTGTAATCGACGTCGGCCGTATTGCTGCTCGAACTGTAGTAAGTCGGCGTGATGGTGATCGGGATCGATCCGGCAACGGATGATTCGATGTTGTCGACATAGGTCGAAAAGCCATTGGAGACCGAAAGGACCATGGCGACCCCGATGATGCCGACGGAGCAGGCCAAGGCTGTCAAAACGCTTCGACCGAACTTCGTGCGGAGGCTCTTGAGGGAATGGACGGCCGCCGTCCCGACCCCCATAGAAGCTTTCTTCCCTTTTTCTTCCGAAGCAGGTGTTCCTTCGATTGCCTTTTGCTCGTGGATTACTCGATCGGATACGACCTCGCCGTCATTCATCTCGATGATGCGGTCGGCGTATTTCTCGGCCAGATCCCGGTTATGGGTCACCATGATGACCGCCCTCTCCTTCGAGAGTTCCTTGAGGATATCCATGACTTGGATCGAGGTCTTGCTATCCAAGGCCCCGGTCGGCTCGTCGGCCAAGATGATGCTCGGCCCGCCGGCGATTGCCCTGGCGATCGCGACCCTTTGCTCCTGCCCGCCCGAAAGCTCGTTCGGCTTCTTCTTGGCGATGCCTTCCAAGCCGACGGCCTTGAGGGCCTCCAAGGCCTTCTCTTTCCTCTCTTCTTTCTTTAGGCCCCTCAAGGCCAAAGGAAGCTCGACGTTGGATAAAACATTAAGGTGGGGAATCAGGTAATAGGATTGGAAGACGAAGCCGACTTTCTTGTTCCGGTAATCGTCCCAATCGGCGTCTTTGAATTCGGCGGTCGATTTGCCATCGATGAGAAGGGTGCCGCTAGAGGCCTTATCGAGGCCGCCGATGATATTGAGAAGAGTCGTCTTCCCGCAGCCGGAAGGGCCCAAGACCATATTGAAACCAGTCTTTCCAAAGGAAAGGTCGACCTTCTTCAAAGCGTAGAAATCCGCCTCTTCGACGAGGTAGGTCTTCGAAACGGCGCGAAGGGTAAGCAGCTCTTCCATGACACAATAATATACCATGAAATAAGCACAGACGGCCGAATGAAAAAGGAATTTTTTATACAATGTAAAAACCCGCGCAGGGGCGGGCTTTTTCTCTTGTTTGCCTAATTATTATAGTCCTGTCTCAGGGTCTTGAAGAAGGCGGATAGCAATTCGGAACACTCTTCTTCCCTCTCGCCTCCGTAGACCAAAGGGTGGTGGGGGTCGCGGTTATCCTCGAAGGCTTTTACGGGGCCCGATATAGCCCCTTCCTTCGGGTCATAGGCCCCGAAATGGATGGCCTTGATCCTCGCTGCCTTGATGGCGCCCGCGCACATCAGGCACGGTTCCAAAGTCACATAGATCTCGCAGTCGCTTAGGTCGACTCTTCCGAGTTTCTTCGAGGCGTCTTTCAAAGCCTCGATTTCGGCATGGCTCGAAACGTCGAGTTTCTTTTCTCTTTGATTATGGCCTTTGCCGACGGCTTCCCCGTTTCTAAGGATGACGGCCCCGACCGGGACCTCGCCTTCTTCTAGGGCAAGCCTGGCTTCCATTAAGGCCAAATCCATGTAGTCCATATTCCGCAAGATAAAGCAAAACCACCGCACAGGGGAAGGGGGTTTAGGGCTGCTCGGTTCCCCGCCTGACCCGGTTCGCCCTCTTCTCCTCGCGATGGCAAAGCGATTATATACGATTTACTTCTTCGGAGTGAGGTACTCGAGGCCGCCCATATAGGGGCGGAGGACCTCGGGGATCTTGACCGAGCCGTCTTCCTGCTGGAACTGCTCCAGCAAGGCCGGGAAGACGCGCGAGGTGGCAAGGCCCGAGCCATTGAGGGTATGGCAGTAATGGGTTTTGCCATCTTCCCCTTTATAGCGGATCATGCCCCTTCTGGCCTGATAGTCGCGGGCGTTGGAGACGCTACTGACTTCCTTATAGATATTCATCGAGGGGATATAGACCTCGATGTCGTAGGTCCTGGCCATCGAGTGGCTGCAGTCGCCGGCGGCAAGCTTATCGAGTTGGTAAGTAAGGCCGAGGCCTTCCACGAGGGCCCTGGCTTTATCGACCATCTCTTCGAAAGCGGCGTCGCTTCCTTCTTCGGTCGTATATTGGACCATCTCGACCTTGTTGAATTGATAGCCGCGGATCATCCCTCTTTCTTCGGTCCTGTAGGATCCGGCTTCCTTACGGTAGCAAGGGGTATAGGCGAAGTACTTCTTCGGAAGTTCATTAAGCGGAAGGATTTCGTTGCGGTGGAGGTTGACCAAGGCCGTCTCGGCGGTCGGGAGCATGAACTTGGCCGGTTCGGCATCGTCGAGCCAGAAGACGTCTTCCTTGAACTTCGGGAACTGGCCGGCCGTGAAGCCGCTATCTTCGTTCAATAGATGGGGCGGAAGGATGAAGGTGTAGCCATCCTTCAGATGGGTATCGATGAAGTAGTTGAGCAACGCCCATTCCAGCCTCGCCCCGAGGCCGGTATAGATCCAGGTCCCGGTCCCGCTGATCTTGGCGGCCCTTTTGTAGTCGATGAGGCCGAGGGACTCAGCGAGTTCGACGTGGTCTTTGGGTTTGAAATTGAATTCCTGGGGCTTGCCCCATTTGAGGATCGGTTCGTTGCCTTCCTTATATCCCGGAGCGAGGTCCTCGTCCGGAAGATTCGGCAAAACCTCGATGGTTTTCTGGATTTCCTTCTCGATAAAGGAGAGTTTCTCTTCCCCGGCCTTGTTGGCGGCGGCCAGCTCCTTGACCTTCATGAAGATACTCTGGACGTCCCCGCCTTCCTTCTTGATCTGGGGGACCGAGGCCGAAAGCTTATTCTGTTCGGCTTTGTTGTCCTCGACGGATTTTAGGAAGGTTTTTCTCTCTTCGAAGAGTCGGAGCAACGGCTCGGGATCGAAGTCCCAGCCCTTCTTGGACAAAGCCTCTTTGACGTAGCCGGGCTTTTCGGCGATGAGCTTAGGATCGATCATCTTCTTCTCCTTTCAGCAAGGCGTGATAGGCCTCCTTCATGGTTTCCCCGGCTTTTTTATAGGAAGCATCGAAGGCCAC
Source organism: uncultured Staphylococcaceae bacterium (assembly GCA_964392865.1). Lineage (GTDB taxonomy): Bacteria > Bacillota_I > Bacilli_A > RFN20 > CAG-826 > UBA4951. Next base: position 8,758 of record CAYMRJ010000013.1, on the reverse strand, counting down.
TTGCCTTGCCATTATAGGCGGGAGCTTCCCGCCTTGATATAGCCTGACCTTGAGGGATAGCTCCTCCGGAGAGAGGCATCCATAGGCCAAGTCGTCCTTCTCCAAGGGGTCCCCGATCGGGGCGGGCCCCAATCTAAAGACCTGGATCCCCGCGGCGAAGGCCTCGATCACCCCGATGGGGTCGGCGTGCCTATAGGAGAGGCTCAGGTAAAAGAGGCTCGTCGAAAGGCCGCTCAGATACAAATCGTCGGCCCTCGCATCGCAGAACCTGAGGTTCTCCGGCCCTTTGAGGTTGAGTTTCTGCTTGGCGCCCGTCGAGCGATTCGGGCTATCAGACATCCCGAAGAAATAGAAGTCGATCTCCGGGAGGAGGTAGGCGGCTTCAGTAAGAGCGAGGAGCCCTTCTTCGTCATCGTAATCGCCCTTCACGAAGGCGTGGGGCCTCCCGGGCTTCACCATGAAGTAATGGTAGAAGGCGTTCTTCGAAGCCTCCGAAAGATGCCCTAGCTTCTCGGCATCGACCGGAAAGGGGAGGATCTCCGTTTTTGCCTCGGGCAAGGCCTTCTTCACGATGTTTTCGGCGTAGGCCGAAGGAACGAAGACGAGGTCGCTATGCTTAAGAAGGGTCAAGGCCCTCGGGGTAAAACGGGCCGGGCCTTCTTCGGGGTATTCGAGATAGCGGGCCCTTGGATCGGACTCGGCATAAAGGGCCGAGGAGACGACCTTGGTCCCTAGGCCCTTCATATCCACGGCCTCGCGGTCGTGTATGGGCGAGAGTATATGCACGATGTCTGGGAGGTCGCTGAAGGATTCGACGACGTCGACGCCGACTTCGTGCAAGGCGCCTTTGATGCTCTTCCGTAGCCTGATCCCGTCATGGATTTCGGCGGGGCCCTGCGGAGCGAAAAGGACGTAGGCGCGCATTTAGTTTATTCGACTTCGTCCGGCGTGACGGGAGCCTCGACCGGGGCTTCGGCGGCAGGTGCCTCTTCCTCGGGGAGAGCCTCTTCTTCCACTTCTTCGCTATGGGGGACGATGGCGATGGAGGCTACGTGCTGCCTATCTTCCAAAGCGATGATCTTCACGCCCTGGGTGGCACGCCCGGCGATCTTCACCTGCTCCAAGGGAGTCCTGATGACGATGCCGTGCTGGGTGATGACCATGAGGTCTTCGTCCCCGTTGATGGCCCGCATGGCGATGAGGCGGCCGTTCTTCTCGGTCGTCTTGATCGTCATGACGCCCTTGGCACCGCGCTTGGTGAGCCGGTAACCATCGTAGTGGCGGCCGTCGATATCGGTATCCTTGGCGTAGCTGATCTTCCCGTAGCCGTTTTTGCCCAAAACGAGGATCTTATCGCCTTCGAGGGAGGTGGTGAGGCCTATGATCGACTCGTCGTCCTCGATGCTCATGCCGCGGACGCCGGCGGCCGTGCGGCCCATGGCCCGGACGTCCGTTTCGTAGAAGGAGCAGGCCTTCCCGTTATCGGAGCCAAGCGTGATGATGGCGTTCCCGTCGGTCAGCTTGACGTCGAGGAGGTTGTCGTCTTCCCTAAGGCCCAAAGCGATCTTCCCGTTATTGTGGATGGAACGGAACTCGGTCAGGGCCGTCCTCTTGACGACGCCCTTCTTGGTGGCGAAGAAGAGGTACTTCCCTTCGTCGTAGGAGTCGCAGGGGACGATGCTGACGATGTCTTCGTCCTTATCGAGATTGAGGAGGTTAACGGCCGGCATCCCCTTCCCGATGCGGGAGGAGTCGGGGACCATGTAGCCTCTTAGCCTATAGACCTTCCCGAAGCTCGTGAAGAAGAGCAAATCGGTATGGGTTTTGGCGTGGAGCATGATGCTCACGATGTCGTTTGAATTGGTCGAGATGCCCTTGACGCCTTTTCCGCCCCTATTCTGGGTCCGGAAGGTATCGTCGCTCATCCTCTTGAGGTAGCCGTTCTTGGTGAGGATGACGATGATCTCTTCCTGCGGGATGAGGTCTTCGTTATCGATGTCGGCACCGGAATCGGTGATCTCGGTCAGGCGCTTATCGCCGTACTTGGATTTGATTTCGTTTAGCTCTTCGATGAGCAAATCGATGATGTTGTCGCGGCTGGAAAGCAGGCGATCATATTCGGCGATATTGGCCAGCAAGGTCTCGTGCTCCCCGTGGAGCTTATCTTGTTCCAATCCTTGGAGGCGGCGGAGGGTCATGGCGAGGATCGCATTGACCTGCGGTTCATCGAAGCCAAAGGCTTCGTTCAGCCGGCGGGAAGACTCTTCGTCATTGGCGCTATCCCTGATGATATGGATGACCTCGTCGATGTTGTCATGGGCCTTGATGAGGCCGACGACGATATGGTCGCGATCAGAATCGCGCTTATGGCGCCACTTGGTCCTCCTGGTCAAAACGTCGACCTGGAAGTCGATGTAGTTCTGGAGGAGGTCGGTGATGGGTAAAACCTTCGGGGCACCATTGACGAGGCAGAGGTTGATGATGCCGAAGTTGGTCTGTAGCTGGGTGTGCTTCAAGAGATTGTTGGCCACGACTTCGGGGACGGCGTCGCGGCGGACTTCGATGACGACGCGGATGCCTTCTTTGTTGGATTCATCGCGGACATCGGTGATGCCTTCGATGACCTTGTCGCGGACGAGTTGGGCGATATTGGCGATCATCGTCGCCTTGTTCACCTCGTAAGGGATTTCCGTGACGATGATGCGGCTTTTGCCGTTATCTTGCTCTTCGATGTGGTAGCGGGCCCTGATGGTGACGGTTCCGGTTCCGGTCTGATAGGCATCGAGGATGCCCTGCCGTCCGAGGATGACGCCGCCGGTCGGGAAGTCCGGACCGGGGAGGTAACTCCCCATGATTTCGGCCGGGGTCAGTTCCGGATTCTTGGCAAGGGCCGTGATGGCGTCGATCGTTTCGCTAAGGTTATGCGGGGCCATGTTGGTGGCCATGCCGACGGCGATGCCTTCGGCGCCATTGACCAAAAGATTCGGGAAGCGCGAGGGCAAGACTTCCGGTTCCTTTTCGGAGCCGTCGTAATTGTCGACGAAGTCGACGGTCCCTTGGTTGATGTCGCGGACCATTTCCAAAGCCAGCTTGTTCATGCGGGCTTCGGTGTAACGCATGGCGGCGGCTTCGTCCCCATCGATGCTGCCGAAGTTCCCGTGGCCGTCGACCAGCGGATAGCGGAGGCTAAAGGGCTGGGCCAAGCGGACCAGGGTCATGTAGATGGCAGAGTCGCCATGGGGGTGATATTTACCCATGACGTCACCGACGATGCGGGCGCACTTCTTGTAAGGGGAGCTCGGGAGCATCCCGGTTTCGTTCATCCCGTAGATGATGCGGCGCTGGACGGGCTTCATGCCGTCACGGACGTCCGGCAAAGCACGCGAGACGATGACCGACATCGCGTAATTGAGGAAGGCTGTCTGGACTTCGCTGGTGAGGTCGCGGTCGATGAGGCCCGGGACGATGCCTTCGACGGCTTCGGCCGTCGTTTCCTCTTCTTCGGTTTCTTCTTCCTGGCCGCCTTCGGCGGTCTTCAGTTCTTCGTTTTCCATATGGGCCTCCTTAGATATCGAGGTTCTTCACGAACTTGGCGTTCTCGTTGATGTAGTTCTTGCGCGGCAAGACGTCGTCGCCCATGAGGTCGGTGAAGGCCTTTTCGGCCGTGGCCGCGTCTTCGACGCTGATGCGAATCATCTTCCGGGCCTTGGGATCCATGGTCGTTTCCCAAAGCTGCTGGGCATCCATTTCGCCCAAGCCCTTGTAGCGCTGGAAGGGGTAGCCTTCCTTGAGGTTCAGGGCTTTCTTGAGGACGGCGAGTTGCTCGTCGTTATAGGCGTAGTAGGCCTTGCCTTTGAGGTCGATCTTATATAGCGGCGGTTGGGCAATGTAGACATAGCCCCCGTCGATGAGCGGGCGCATGAAGCGGTAGAAGAAAGTAAGCAGCAAGATGCGGATATGGTCGCCGTCGACGTCGGCGTCGGTCATGATGACGATCTTGTGGTAGCGGATCTTCGAGATGTCGAAGTTGTCCCTGACCCCGGCTCCGATGGCCGTGATCATGTTGCCGATTTCGGCGTTGGCCCAGATCCGATCTTCCCTGGCCTTCTCGACATTGAGGATCTTCCCGCGGAGCGGAAGGATGGCCTGGGTTTCGCGGTCGCGGCCGTTTTTGGCCGAGCCGCCGGCCGAGTTCCCCTCGACGATGAAGAGCTCGCAGACTTCGGGGTCGCGGCTGGAGCAATCGGCGAGTTTGCCCGGCAGAGTCGTGATCTCGAGGGCGCTTTTGCGGACTTTTTCCCTCGCGATGCGGGCGGCGTCCCTGGCCTTCTGGGCATTGCGGATCTTCTCGATGAGGCTCTTGGCGTCGGAGGGATGCTCGAGCAGATAGCGCGAGAGGCCTTCGCCGACGACGGCCGAGACGATCTTGCGGACTTCGCTATTGCCGAGCTTCGTCTTCGTCTGGCCTTCGTATTGGGGGTTGGGGTGCTTGACGCTGATGACGGCGGTCAAACCCTCGCGGCAGTCATCGGTCGAGAAGTTCGATTCGTCTTCCTTGAGGAGCTTGAACTTCCTGGCGTAGTCGTTGATGACGCGGTTAAGCGCGAGGTTGAACCCTTCGACGTGGGTCCCGCCTTCTTTGGTCGAGATGTTGTTGCAGAAGGAATAGGTCCCGTCGGTGGAGTAGCTATCGGTCCACTGCATCGAGACCTCGGCGTAGATCCTTTCCTTGGTGACACCGTCGAGGAGCGTGACTTCTTCCGCTCCTTGGCAGTAGATGACTTCCTGGTTCACCGGAACCTTGTTGGTATCGATGTAGGCGACGTATTCGCGGATGCCGCCGTTATAGAGGAAGGTCTCGCCGACCGGCTCTTCTCCCCTGAGGTCGGCGATCTTGAGTTCGACGCCGCCATTCAGGAAGGCCATCTGGCGGAGGTGGTTCTTGATCGTTTCGTAATTGAAGTCGGTCGTCTCGGTGAAGGTTTCCTTGCTGGGCAGGAAGGTGATGGTCGTCCCGTGGTCGTCGGCGTCGCCGATCCTCTTTAGGTGATCAAGGGGCACGCCGCCATTTTCGAAGCGCATGAAATAGGCGCCCCCATCCCTATGGACGGTGACTTCGAGCCAAGTGGAAAGGGCGTTTACGACCGAAGCGCCGACGCCGTGGAGACCGCCGGCCACCTTGTAGCCGCCGCCTTCGCCGAACTTGCCGCCGGCGTGAAGGATGGTCAAAGCCGTTTCGACGCCAGAGAGGCCGCTCTTCTTGACGATATCGACCGGGATGCCGCGCCCGTCGTCCTTGACGGTCACGGAGCCGTCCTTGTTGATGGTGACGGCGATGTGGGTGCAGTAGCCGGCCAAGGCTTCGTCGATCGAATTGTCGACGATTTCCCAGACGAGGTGGTGGAGGCCGGCCGAGGCCGTGGTCCCGATGTACATGCCGGGACGCTTCCGGACGGCCTCTAAGCCCTCGAGGACCTGGATGTTCTCGCCGGTATAGTGGGCGTCGGCTTTGGCCAGTTCCCTTTCGTTGGTCACATCCTGCTTCTCGTAGATGTAGCCGTCTTCCTCTTCCTTCTTGGGGGTTTCTACCAATTCTTCTTCTGCCATTTTGACCTCCGTTATTGGCTATTTCCGATTTCTATGCGATGGCCCCTTAGACCCACGGGGTCTTCGGCGGCCGTCAGGATGCACTGCTCCAGGCCTTCCATTAAGGCGTAGAGCCGGCGCTTATGTTCTTCATCGAGCTCGCTCGTCGCGTCGTCTAACAAGACGACGGGGCGGGCTGCTTCGCTCCCGGCCAGGTAATAGGGCGAGAGCTTGAGGCTAAGGGCGGCCAGGCGGTTTTCGCCCTGGCTCCCGTAGAGGCCGACGTCCTTTTCGTCTAAGAGGAGCCGGTAATCCTCGCGGTGGAGGCCTCCGCCCGTCGATCCGCTCTTTAGGTCGGAGTCGAGGGTGAGGCGGTAGTAGTTGAGGGCCGCCGCCTTATAGTCTTCCGCCTCTTCCACGAAGGGCTTATAGACCAAGCGGACGGTTCGCTTTTCTCCGTAAAGGAGACTCGCGATCTCTTGGGCCTTTAGGCCGAGGCGCTTGATGTAGCTTGCGCGTTTTTTGGCCATCAGGGCGCCGTGGTTCACCATCTCTTCGGTGAGGGCGAATATCGCCTCGCGGTCCGGCTCCAGGGCCTTTAGCAGGGCGTTCCTGTCTTTGAGGAGCCTTGCGTAGGCACTGGCGGCCTTCAGGTATTCCCGATCTTCCCGGCTGATGGCGATGTCCAGGAAGTTCCTCCTTTCGCCCGGGGGCCCGCTGAAGAGAGCGGCGTCTTCCGGCGAGAAGAGGGTGACGTTTAATTGCCCTTGGAGCTCGCTAAGGCGGCTAAGGGGCTTTCCGTCGAGGCTGGCCTTCTTTCCCTCCTTTGAAAAGAGGACGGAGATCCGGGTCTTCCGGTCTCCTTTTAGGGCCGTCGCTTCGGCGTAGGCCGCCTTCTCTCCGTAGCGGATGAGAGGGAGATCCCCGTCGGCGCGGTAGCTCCTCCCGAGGCTAAGGGCATAGAGGGCCTCGAGGGCATTGGTCTTGCCGGCGCCATTAGGACCGAGCAAGACATTCGGCCCGCCTTCGAAGGAGAGCTTCAGGTCCGCGTGGTTCCTATAGTCGCGGAGCCTAAGGCCTAAGACCTTCATCGGGCGGCCAAGCGGAAGAGGCGGCCTTCGATCTCTACCTCGTCTCCGGGATATAGCTTCCTTCCCCGCCTATCTTCCTTCTCTCCGTTGACCAGGATCTCATGCTCGGCGAGGTAAGGCTTGGCCTCTCCGCCGGTCGAGATCAGGTCGACGAGCTTCAGGAATTGGCCGAGGGCGATGTAGCCGGTTTCGATATAGACGCCCTGTGGCTTCTCTTCCATGTGGGTAGTTTACTACATAGTAGTAAAAAAGAAAACGCCTTTCGGCGCTTCCTAGACGGGTTTTCAGGCCTATTTCTAGCGGGTCCTCATCGGCGTCACGAGTTCGACGACCGAATCGTCCGTCGGATTCTTGATGACGAAGGGCTTCATCTCCCCGACGAAGGAGATGAGGACGTCGACTCCGCGGACGGCCTTGACGGCATCCGAGATGAAGGTGCTGTTGAAGGTGATCTCGAGGCGCTCGCCGGTGTATTGGAAGTTCTGGAGGCACTCGGCGCCCGAACCGTTCTGGTCGCTCCTGGTCGAGACCTCGACCTTATCGCGGGTCATCGTCAGCTTGACGACCGGGGCCTTGTCGGAATTGAGGATGCTCATGCGTTCGATGGCGCTGAGCAGTTCGAGGGCGTTGGCCTCGAGGTGGTAATTGAAGGTAGTCGGGATGATCCTGTCGCCGATCGGGTATTCCCCGGAGAGCAAAGAGCAGGAAACGATCGTGTTCCCGAAGGCGAAGACCATCTTCTCCTGCGCGCAGGAAACGCGGACGGTTTCGTAGCCGTCTAGCATCCTGACGACTCCGGAAAGGGTCTTGGCCGGGACGACGGCCGAGAATTCGACGTTCCTGGGGACGGCGACGCTTTTGCGGGAAAGCCTCGCCGAGTCGGTCGCGGTGGCGGTCAAGACGCCTCCGGCGGCCTTTAAGCTGATGCCGGTAAGGATCGGACGGGATGATTTAAGAGGGGCGGCGAAGGAAGTCTGGTCGACGAGCTCGGCCAGGGATTTGACCGGGATCTCGAAGGCGCTTTCGCCCTCGTCCAGAAGGATATCGGGATATTGGTTGGCGTCGATGCAAGGGAAGTTCCAGAGGGCGCGGCCGGCGCTGACGCGGGCGACGCCGTCGACGACTTCGATCGTCGTTTCGGCTCCGTCTATCCTCCGGGCGGCCTCGAGGAAGGTGCGGGCCGGGATGAGGATGGCGCCCGGGGCGCTTCCGCGGATGATCTGGACGTCTCCGAGGTTATTGGGCACGAGGGTGAAGACGGTCAGGTCGCTATCGGTGCCGGTGATTTCTAGTCCTCTGGAGGTGACTTCGAGCTTGAAGGTCATGAGGACCGGATTGGCCGATTTGGCCCCGATGGCGTGGCCGGCGGTAGCCAGGCCTTTGTAGAGTTCTTCTTTGTTTATCGTCAACCGCATATTCGCGCCTCTAATTACTGGTTCGTTCTTTTTCTAATTCCTTTACGGATGATTACTATTATTAGTCCCGGTGGATTTGGTGGATAACTCGCTTTTCAGGCTCTGCCCATTATAGATTGCTGCCCTATCTCGTTAAACCGAATTCTATAGAATTCCCTAACTTTTCAATTTGGCTTTGAGGGCCGTGACGGCCTTCTTCATCTCGGGGTTCGTTTTCAAGGATTTTTCCACATTCGACACACCGCTTATCACCGTCGAGTGGTCTTTTCCGAAGTAGGCCCCGATCCTCGCGAAGGGGAGATCGAGGACGTCCCTTATGAGATACATGGCCACGTGCCTGGCAAGGCTTATCTGCCCGGTCCTGTTCTTCCCGAGGATCTGGGAAGGGGCGAGGTAGTAGTAGTCGGCCACGGCGTTCACGATCTTCTCTTCCGAGAGCCTTTCCTTCTCCTCTTTGGCCTCGATTTCGCCTTGGACGGCCTTCTTGGCCTCGTCCAGGCCGATCTTCTCGCCGGGGTGCAGGGACATGTAGAAGAAAAGCTGGGTCAATCTGCCTTCGAGGTCCCTCACGTTATTGGAGAAGCGCTTGGCGAAGAAGGTGACGATCTCCTCGTCGATGTCGCCTTTCTTGAAGCCGTAGGCGGAAATCTTCGTCCAGAGGATCTT
>CAYMRJ010000012.1:3384-26304 GCA_964392865.1 uncultured Staphylococcaceae bacterium | reverse complement strand
AGGGCGCCATTGAGATAAACCCCGCACTGGCCCTGGATCCCTTCGTAGGCGAAGAAATGCCTTTTGCCCTCGGGCAAGGCAAAGCTTTTCCTCATCCGGAAATGCCCTTCGTGCTTCAGGTAGAAGGGAACATCCAAGCGGAGGGCGCCTTTATAGCCGTCAGTCTCTTTTAAAGAGACTTCCCACCCCCGGTTCAGGCTGATGCGGTCCATGGCGCTAGGGTATACTAAACAAAGCCCATTGGCAAAGATGCCCGCACTAATCGGATATGTTCCCTTTGACCCAGGAAGCCAGAAGCCTCTACGAGATCTCCCTCTCGGGGACCGGGGCTTTGAAGAAGAAGGAACTCCTCGATATATTGCTCCTCTATGAGGAGCTGACCGAAAGGGAAGGCTTTTTGAAGGCCACGAAGCGACAGGAGGCAATAGAACTAAGCGCCCTCATCGACAAGATATCGCTCGCCTACTTCCGGGCCCTCGAAGGCCATATGGCCAGAAGCTATGTCCTCGAACTATCGAGGCTCGTGGATGCCATCCTCGCCCGGATGATCATGGCCAAGTACCGCTAAATGCCCCTTGCAAACCTGCGTTTAGGTGGTAGAGTTACCGGGCGACCCAAAATCGCTGATCGCGGGGTAGAGCAGTGGTAGCTCGTCAGGCCCATAACCTGAAGGCCGGTGGTTCAAGTCCATCCCCCGCAACCAAAGGAAACATCCCGCCTATGGCGGGTTTTTTCTTTCCTTTTCCCAGCAAGGCTCTCTGAAACCTTTGGTTTCCGAACGGTTGCCAATTGCTCCGGGGGGGGTTATTAATATGGGCGCTTCGGGACTAGCCCCCTCTAGGCCCGGAGCATTTTTCGTGCCTAGGGAAGAGCCCCCGGGCGCTATAATCACCTAAGAAATGATCGTCTGCGTCGTTAGCGATGTGCTTGGCAAAGCCAACAATGGCACCACCATCGCCGCCTACAATCTCATCAGGACCCTCCAGGCCAAGGGCCATGAGGTCCGCATCGTCTGCCCCGATAAGGATAAGTCCGGGCAGGTCGACTATTACATCGTCCCGACCTATTCCTTCGGGCCCCTCGACTTCATCGTCGAGGCCAACGAAGTCTCCCTTGCCAAAGGCGATTCCCTCGTCGTCATGAGGGCCATGTCGGAATGTGACGAAGTCCACGTCATGACGCCTTTTAGTCTCGGCCGTAAGGCCGTGAAGGTCGCAAATTATTTGGGCAAGCCCGTTTCGGCCGGCTTCCATGTCCAAGCCGAAAACGTCACCGCCCATTTCTTCTTTTTCCAGAACATCAAGTGGATCAATAAACTCGTTTATTGGAACTTCTGGAACAAGCAGTTCAAATACGTGGACGCCATCCACTATCCGACCCAGTTCATCAGGGATACCTTCGAGACGGCCATCAAGGAAAAGACCCCGGGATACGTCATCAGCAACGGGGTCAACAAGGAGTTCCATAGGAAGGACATCGAAAAGCCCGATTATTTGAAGGACCGCTTCGTCATCGTCTGCACCGGAAGGTACTCCAGGGAAAAGAACCAAGCGGTCCTCATCAAGGCCGTCGGCTTGTCCAAATATAACGACAAGATCCAGATCGTCTTCGCCGGGGAAGGCCCGAAACTAAGGAAACTCCAGAAGATGACGAAGAAACTAAACAAGAACCCGGCCATCTTCCGTTTCTTTTCTAGAGCCGAGTTGGTCGATATCCTCAGCATCGCCGATCTCTACGTCCATAGCTCTTCGGTTGAGATCGAGGCGATTTCTTGTCTGGAGGCCATCGCCTGCGGGCTCGTCCCCCTCATCAACAACGCCAAAAGAAGCGCCACCCGCTACTTCGGACTCGAAGAGAACAACCTCTTCGACGAGGACGATGCCAAGGATTTGGCAAGGAAGATCGATTACTGGATCGAGCATCCTAAGGAGAAGAAGGCCTGCGAAGAAAGATACGCCGGCTATAGCAAGGAGTTCGATTTCGAGACCTGCATGGAAAGGATGCACGACATGATCCTCGAGACATCGAAGATCAAGAAGGAGCCGCGCGGTGGCTAAAGAGAAGAAGACCATCTATTACACCGATCCCCTGAACGACGATTTTTCGCCCGCCCATCTCACCAAGCAGCACCTGAAGGAAGATTACGTCTATTACCGCGGGAATATCTTCTATCGGGTCATAAGCGCCATCGTCTATTTCGGGATCGCCCTTCCGATCCTTTGGCTCGTCGGTAAGCTCTGGCGCGGCGTCAGGGTCAAGGGGAAGAAGAGGCTCAAGAAAGCCCTCAAGGGCAAAGGGGCCTTCTTCTACGGAAACCACACCCACTTCGTCGATGCCTTCCTTGTCCAGGCCTATCTCACGCCTTCTAGAAGGACCTACATCATCGCCGGGCGCGAGGCCCTTGATCTAAAAGGCCTCGTCTGGCTCATGAAGCTGGTCGGCATCTTGCCGATCCCCGAGACCATCGGCCAGACGGCCAAGTTCCTCAATACCATCGAGACGCTCAACAAGAAGAAGTACAACATCTCGATCTTCCCGGAGGCCCATATCTGGCCCTTCTATACGGGGATCAGGCCCTTCATCGCCAGTTCGTTTGTCTATCCCGCCAAGCACAACGCCCCGGCCGTCCCTTTCTGCGTCACCTACCGGCGAAGGAAGATCTTCAAAAGCCTCCCGCCCCTGATGACCGTCCACGTGGGACCCATCATCTATCCGGACCTCACCTTGGACATGAAGGAAAGGGTCCATAAGATGAGGGACGAGGCTTATTCCTTCATGGTCGAAACGGCCAGTCAGCCCGATAACTACGAGCACATCCGTTACCTTAGGAAAGAGGGGGATGTATAATCCTTTTTGGTTAGGAAAAGGAGAGACCATCAGATGGAATTGAAGGATTCGAAGACCTATCAGAACCTTTTGACCGCCTTCGCCGGCGAGTCGCAGGCCCACACCAAGTACCAGTACTACGCCAGCAAAGCCAAGAAGGAAGGCTACGAGCAGATCGCCGAGCTCTTCACCGAGACGAGCCTGAACGAAAAGGAACATGCCAAGCTCTGGTTCAAGTACCTCCACGGAGGAGAGGTCCCCACCACCGAGGAGAACCTCAAGGACGCCGCCGACGGGGAAAACTACGAATGGACCGACATGTACGCCGGCTTTGCCGAAACGGCGAGGAAAGAGGGCTTCGATGAGATCGCCCTCCGCTTTGAGATGGTCGGGGCCATCGAAAAGGCCCATGAGGAGCGCTACCTGAAGCTCTTAGAGAAAGTCAAGGGCGGCAAGGTCTTCATCAGCGAAGACGTGACCGTCTGGAAGTGCCGCAATTGCGGGCACTTGGTCATCGGGAAGTTCGCTCCCGAGATGTGCCCGGTCTGCCGGCATCCGAAGGCCTTCTTCGAACTAAGGGCCACGAACTACTAAGCCTACAAATAAGGAAGGAGGGGCAACCCTCCTCCTTTTCTCTTGGCTAGGGTCTAATTCCCCTTGATTTCGAAGAAAAGGGCAAGGATAATAGCGGGGCGCTGGACCATTGGTGTAGCGGCCTAACATGCCTCCCTGTCACGGAGGAGACCACGGGTTCGAATCCCGTATGGTCCGCCAGCGTTTGGCCCGATAGCTCAGTCGGTAGAGCAAGGGACTGAAAATCCCTGTGTCGGCGGTTCGATTCCACCTTGGGCCACCACATGGATCATTGGCCCCTCGCCCTCGGCGGGGCTTTTTTCTTTTTCCGGCAAATCGGATAATGAATGCTCGGTAAAACATATGAAAAAGACGCGCTTCTTCGTGGCCCTATTGCTCGGGGCTCTCCTCTCTTCCTGCGGTGGCACCATCGGGGATTCATCGATCTCCTCGGACGCTACGGAAGTCACCATCATCCATACGAACGATACCCATGGGTATCTGGAAGGAGACGGGGATTCCGTCATCGGGATCGACCAGCTAGCGACCCTTCATAAGTCGATTGAGAATAGCATCCTCGTCGATGCCGGGGACGCGACCCAAGGGTTGCCTTTGGCGTCTTTGACGAAAGGGGCCGACGTCATCGGCCTCATGAATAGCGCCGGCTATGACGTCATGGGACTTGGAAACCACGAATTCGACTTCGGGACCGAGAACCTCTTAGATAACGTCGAAGCGGCCGATTTCCCGGTATTGGGCGCCAATGTCTATGATGAAGACGGCGGCTTATTGTTAGACGGAGTCGGCAATAGCGGTAACGGCGGCTATACCATCATCGAATGCAGCGGCAAGAGAATCGGCTTCTTCGGCGTCGTGACGAAGGATACCCAAGAAGCGGTGAATCCCGAACTATTGGGAGATGTGACCTTCGGAGACGAAATAGAAGCCGCCCAAAAGCAGATCGACCTGCTAAGGGAAGAAGACGTCGATGCGATAATCGCCATCACCCATCTCGGGGACGAGACGGGCGGAGCCTCCATGACCTCAAGCGAGTTCGCCTTGGGGATGACCGGGGACTATCAGGACGCGATCGACGTCATCATCGATGCCCATAGCCATACCGTCGAAGACGAAGAGGTCAACGGGACCCTCATCGTCCAGACCGGCTCCTACATGGCCGGGGTCGGGATCCTGACCCTATCCTTCGAGGAAGGCTTGGACGATATCGCCTATTCTTTGAAAGACATTACTTACTTCGCCGACATCGATGGTGATGCCGAGACGGCAGAGAAGCTAGAAGAAATCAGCGAATCGCAGTCCGTCATCCTCGACGAGACGATCGCCGAGCTGCCAGTCACCCTTTGGGGCGGGAACGTCGGCTCCATCGCCATCGCGAGATTGGTCGAGACGAATCTCGGGGACCTGGTCGCTGATGCTTTCGCTTATAGCGCTTCCCAATACATGGAGGCCAACGATTTGGATATGCCGCTCATCGCCGTCGAGAATGCCGGTGGGATCAGAGGGGCCCTTCCCTATGGAGAGGCCACGATGAGGGATCTCGTCACCGCCTTCCCCTATAGCAATACCCTTTACCTCAAGGAAATCACACCGAAGATCCTCTACGAGATGATGGATATTTCCTCTTCCTACATCGATGGGCAAGATTCGGAGACCGGGATGCTCCTGCAGACCGATAATTCCGGCGGGTTCCTCCAGATCAGCGGCTTCGAGGTCGCCTACGATGCGACCCTTCCGGCCGGATCGGGGCACGTCGTTTCGATCGCCTTGGAAGGCAGCGACGAAGTCCTCGACGAAAACGACGACGAGACGAGCATCATGCTCGTTTCCAACAATTACATCATGGCCGGCGGCAATTCCTACACCGCGGTGGGCGAACTCGATAAGGTCGCGGAGCTCGGCGGGGAACTGGAAACGGTCCAGGACTACTTGGAATATGTGATTGAAGGAGGACTCATCTCCGAATACCTAAGGCCCCAAGGCCGGATTACCCTGCGCGGCGATTACGACTTGGCCGATTACACGGCCAAGGTCCAGATTCTCGATGGGGATTCCTTCGCCGCCGAAGGCAGTTCCGTTTCCCTTGTCGTCGACGGAACCTATGTCGTGCCGTCAACCATCGATGCCGACGGCTTCGTTTCCATCGGCGCTTTGGCAAACGGCACCCATAGCATCCGCATCGATGGGGGAACCGAAGAAGCCTATGTCGACAATTACGTCGGCATCGGCATTACCGAAGACGAATACCGTTCCTGGCCGACCCTTTCTCTTTAAACAGGGGATTTCTTGCCTTTAGGCAAGGAGATTGCAAGACTCATCTTTTCCGGAATTGGCCTTTATCTTTGTTTTGGTAATTGCTTATGGGGAATGGGTTTCCACCCGAAATCGGGATCTTCTACGTCATCAAGGGATCGGTCTACGGAGTAGGCGATCCTATTGATGAGGTTTTGGACAGCAATCCCGATTTCGAATGGCTTGATAGCGAGTACCGCCACATCGACTATTTCGAAGAACTGACGGAAAACCTTCCGGAACTAAGGGAATATAGGGGCTGCGATTACGGCTCGGCCCCGAGGGGGCGGGTCCTCTATAACAAGGCTACCAAGCGCTTCGCCGTCTATGCCGATGAGTGCATCCTCAAGGACGGGAAGCTGAAGAAGATGATCCTCATCGAATTCAATCTCGTCGCCGAGGACGTCGATTGGGGGTACGATGAACACTACAAGTGCCCGAACTGCGATCCCGAGTTGGCGGAGACGCTGAGGATATTGGGGAAGTTGCCCCACTAGATTTAAATTTGTGCGAAAGCCTTTGGATTGCCCCTCATCCACTAAAGGCGGTTTCGGAACGCGGGGTCTCTATGCCATAAAGAGGACCATCATCGAAGGGCCGGCCACCGGACATAGCTATTTCTTTACCCAAGGAAAGCTCTCCTTGACGGCCGGGCCGGGTGGACAGGGCGGAATTTCCGCCGATAGAATGGACGAGGGATGGAAGCATGAAGAAAACGAACGAAGCGGCGCCTGAAAACAAAACCCCTCTTTTCATGCCGCCTGGCAATTTCGTGGTCTACGACACGTTCAAGAATTCGGGCCAGGCCAACTATTTCACGAAGACGACTACCGATACCGGTGCCATCTGCAATTACACCCGCGACAATTTGGTCGTGGATTTAAACGAGTTGGATCCGAAGCTTTTCAAAGTCTTCTGATTTTCGATAAGGGAATATAAGGGCCCGCCCTAAGGAGGGCCTTTTTCATTGTTTGCGAATGGTTGGGGAAAATCGGCAATTGACATTTCAAAGGTTACATTCCTTAAATAAACGCAAGGAAATAACAATGGAAAAGCATCGCTTTGGCATCCGCATTCTAGGCCTTGGGCTGGCCATGGTCCTATGCCCGGTCCTTGCCTCTTGCGAGGCCGAGATTGCGGATTCGTCTTTTTCTTCGTCTTCGGGCTATGTTCCGGCGAGCGGGCCATCCAGCGATATCTATTCGAAATGCGAGGTAGCAAGCACCGATGCTCTCGTTGCATCCTTCAATGTTTATGCCGGGGCTCGGGTAGGCTTCGAAGAAGATTGGGAGACAAACCCGGATTTTGGCAATCCGGGTTATGGGACCTGGTCGATCGAAAGGTGCCTTGCCGATTCCGAAGGGAACATCTTTTTGGACGAACCGGTCAATTTGCTTTACGACTTCCCTGACTTCGACAAATACCCCCTGACATACATAACCGTCGAAGGCTGGTTGGATTATGGGAAAGCAGTTCTCGAATGGTTTTTCGTCGATACTTTCGACTTTTCTACTGTCGATGAAGATAGCGGGAAGATCGGCTACTTCATTGCCTATTACGATGAGGAGACCGGAGAGTTTATGGAAGAAGTGTTTACCGGAAACTATGGGGTCACAAGCGGCAATTGGTTTTATTACCGGATCGACGGGGGAGAAGTAACGATCTCGGAGACTCCTTTTGCCTAATGGGCGCAAGGATGGTGTCATGGACGGCAAACATTCGATAGGTCGCTTATTTCTGGCCTTGGGAGTCTCAGTCTTTCTCGCTTCCTGCGGCGACGGCGTTATTTATTCTTCGTTCAGCCCTGACGCCACTTGCGATTGGACCTATGTAACCCCCCAGCCACTCGAAGCTTCTTTCTGCGTCTACGTCGGTGGAACCGGTTCTATAGAAAGGAAGGTCGAAAGGCTCGGAGACGATATGATAGATGGATATTTCGCCGTTCAAAGATCGATCGCCGACCTGGACGGAAACATTCTGGACAAAGAAATCGTCAGGGTCCTCGACGATTTCCCCGATTTCGAAAAATATCCGCTTACCTACAATACCCGGGATGGCTGGGCGGATTACATTGAAACGGTTCTCGAATGGTATTTCGTCGATACCTTCGACTTTTCAAAAATAGACGAAAAATACGGGAAGATCTTATACGACCTTGGCTATTACGATATAGGGCAAGACGAATTCATCACCGATGTCTATGCCGCCATGGAGATACTCGTCGGCTCCCACACTTGGCGTTATTTCCAAATCAGCGGCGAGAGGGTCGTGATCACGGAGAACGAACCCTCGATCATCTATCTCTAAGCACTCGGCAACGAAAAATCCGGCCTAAGCCGGATATCTTCCTTCTGGAGCAGGTGACGGGAATCGGACCCGCATAGTCAGCTTGGAAGGCTGATGTTCTGCCACTGAACTACACCTGCGTTCATTGGGCCTTTCGGCCCGTGAAATATAGCACAGGGAAGAGGCGCCTTAAATACCCAGGAGTTCCCGGACGCCTTCTTTCGGCATGTAGCCCATCCTGAACTCCTTGGCTTTTCCGTCCTCAAAGAGGACGAGGGTCGGGATGGCGCTGATGCGGTAGACGGCGGCGAGCTCCGGGAGCCGATCGACGTTGACCTTGAGGATCTTGGCCTCGGGATATTCCTCGGCCACTTCCTCGAGGAGCGGGGCCAGCATCCTGCAGGGCCCGCACCAGTCGGCATAGAAGTCGACGAGGACTCTTCCTTCTTTGGTTTCGTTTTCGAATTCTTCCTTTGTTTCTATATGTTTGAGCATCATTGAACTCCTTATAGGGCGACGACGATGGCCGCGATCCCGAAGATCACGGCGATATGGAGGGGATAGTAGGCATAGCTCCCGTAGCGGAACCACTTGGCATTGTAGCCGCGGGCGCCGCTATAGCAAGCAAGGAGCACCGCCGCCAATATCGAATAGGACTGCAAGCCCATGCTCCAGATGTCATAGGGCCCGGTCGAGAGGAACTCGCCGGAGCCCAAAGAGAAGATGGCCCAGAACAAGACGTCGACGACCACGAGCGATCCGGCGGCGAACATATTGAGGAGGAAGCGGTAGTCCTTGGTTTCCTTATAAGCCTCGAATAAAGAAGGATCATCGAGGTTCCAGTTCCTTTTGATGAGGGCATCGACGATCTTCGGCCCGTAATAGAAAAGAAGGAAGAGGGCGAGGCCGTAGATGTTATAAGGCGCCATCAGGAAGGCATAGGAGGCATAGGCAACATCGACGCTATTACCCATGTAGATGATGACGTAGGAAAGGGCCATGTAGGCCAAAGGCAATAAGGCCAAAGGCCTTAGGGCCTTCCTTTTGTGTTCTATCAGATAGACGAAAAGGGCCAAGGGCAATAGGTCATTGAAGGCTTGCCCGATCATGTTCCCGAAGTCCAATCCGTATTGGAAGATGACTTCGAATATGAAGACGACGGCCCAAGCCAAAGTGAGCCTTAGGATATAGGCTCCGCGGCTATGGGTATGGCGCATCCCTTCGGCCAAAAGGAACAGGAAGATAGGGAAGGAGAAGCGCCCGATGATCCTGAAGACCAAGACCAAGGTCGATAGCCAGGAGACCGTCGTCATCTCCATGGCCTCGGCCGCCATATCAATGGCGACCCCGACGTGGTCGAAGGTCATGGTCAAAAGGGCGATGACCTTGAGCCAAAAGCCATCGAGGACGAGGTAGCGGTACTTGGGTTTCCTTTGGATTTCTTCGGTATCAGGCATAGGCGATGAGCAGGACGGAAGTCAGATTGTAGAGGATATGGGCGAGGGCGCTGGCGCCGAAGCCTCCCTTATCGTAAGTGATGGCAAGAAGCAGTCCCGAGATGACATAGACCGGGAGATTGAGCCATTCGTTCACATCCCCCATGTTCGTGAGGTCGAAATGGATGAAGCCGAAGATGATCGAGACGGCGACGTAGGCCACGGCCGGATGGATCCTTTTGAGGACCCCGAAGAGGCCGACCCGGTAGGTGAGTTCTTCGACGACCGGGCCGATGATGGCCAAAAAGAGGACGGCCAGCCCCGGCGAGTACTCGATGAGTTCGACCACGTATGTCTGGTTGGCGTTGTCGGTCGCCCCCGTCTCAGCCGCTTCGAGGATATAGGAGCAGGCCAATTGGGCCACGAAGACGGAAAGGAAGCCGATGAGGCCGACGATGAGGGTCCGCCAATTGATCTTCCTGAAGATCCCTTCCCATTGCTCGAAGACGATGAGGGCCATGACGACCAAGGCCGCCCCGTAGGAAACGTATTGGAGGATCGCCAATTGCTCCGGTTCGTAGAACCAGGCTTCCAAGAGGCTTGAATCGGCCTTGATGAGGTCCGGGGCCTTCGAAAGCATGGCGATCTGGACGATGAGGGAGATGAGGGTCAGGCCGATGGTGCCTAGAGCCAAGACGATCAGCTCCTTCTTGGTTCCAAGCGGATGGAAATTATCGAAGCGCCTGGCTTCCTTGATCTGGCTTTCGGCACCGCACTTCGGGCAATGGCTCAAAGCCATGTCGTAGGCTTCGGCGCATTTCTCGCAGGGGCGTCTACCGAATAGGAGCATGGGCAAATGTTACCATTTGCGGCCCTGAATGTAACATTTGGCGATAAGTGCCATAATTTGGCCTTAGAGCCCACCATGAGCGAGTCCCTTACCCCTACTTACGAAGCCACCTCGGAAAGCAAGGTCCTCGGATCCTTGTTCCACTTCGCTTTGATTCCCCTTAGGGGCATGACGCCGGAAGGGGCTTTGGAGGCCTATAAGGAAAGGTATCCGAGGGCCGATCACGTTCCCTATGCCTACGTCCTAGGGGAGAAGAAGCGCTATAGCGATGACGGGGAACCCCACGGGGCGGCCGGGATGGCTTATCTCGATCTATTGGAGAGCCGCCATATCGATGAGGCGTTGCTAATCTGCGCCCGCTATTTCGGCGGCTCGAAACTCGGCCTTGGCCGTTTGAAGAAGACCTTCCGGGACGGGGCCTTGGAAGTCCTTGCCAAGGCCAGATTCCTAAGGATCGCCGAGGCCGAGCATTTCAAAACGTATGTCCCTTTTGAGAAGCTGGCCCTCGCCGAAGGCCTGCTTAGGAAGCAGGGCGTTTCTTACGAAAAAGAAGAAGAAAGCATGGGGGCCTCGCTCATATTCGCCCCCGGCAGTAGTAATATAATCAGCGTATTCGCCGACCTGGGCCTTAGGCCCATGTCGATGGGAAATAGAAAGGCATACCTCGATGACTGATATCCGCATCAAAGAACTCCTCGATAGGCGGAAGGAATTCGCCGCCAGGCTCAAAGACGATAGCCTCGCGGTCATTTTCGCCGGGCTTGCGAAGAAGAAGAGCGCCGACGAGGATTACCCCTTCGAGGTCAACCGCAATTTCTATTACCTGACCGGCATCGATCAGGACGATTCCGTCCTCCTTTTGCATAAAAGCGGCTCCATTTTGCGGGAATATCTCTTCGTTTCGCCTTATGACGAAAAGAAGGAAAAATGGACCGGGAAGAGACTGACCTACAAGGAAGCAAGCGAGGCTAGCGGCATCAAGAACGTCCTTTCGCGCCTTTCCTTCGAGAAGATCCTCGGCGACGAAATCGAAGGGTCGGGGAACATCAAGGCCATCTATTTCGACCACGAGCCCGAGCAGAAGGTCGCTCCCGAAACCAGCTGCGTCGCCTATATGGGCAAGCTGGCCGAAAAGCATCCGGGGATCGAATATCCGGATTGCTATCCGATCATCACCAATCTTCGTCTCATTAAGACAAGCTACGAGATCAGCCTTTTCAAGAGGGCCGTTTCGGCCACCAAGGCCGCCATCTACGAAACGGCGAACAGCATCGCTATCGGCAAGAAGGAGTACGAATTGGCCGATGTCTTCCGGAAGACAGCCAATGATGAAAACGGCTATGGCGACCTTAGCTTCCCGACCATCATGGCGGCCGGGCGCAATGCCGCCGTCCTCCATTACACGACCCTTCAGGGAACCCTCAATGACGGCGATCTCGTCCTCATGGACGTCGGGGCGCGCTACGGCTATTACTGCGCCGACGTGAGCCGCACTTTCCCCATCAACGGGAAGTTCGATCCCTTCCAAAAGGAACTCTACGAATTGGTTTTGGGGGCCAACAAGAACGTCATCTCCATGGCCCGTCCGGGCCTTTCCATCAGCGACCTTCAGAAGGCGACCCAGAAGTTTCTGGCCCAAGGCCTCATCAGGATGGGCCTCATCAACGAAGAGAAAGAGATCGAGAAATACTACTTCCACAACGTCTCGCACCTCATCGGGCTCGATACCCACGATCCGTATGAGGCCGTCGAAGGGAAGGTCAACTTCCGCGAGATCCCCCTCCAAGCCGGCATGATCATCAGCGACGAGCCCGGCATCTACATCGCCGAGAAGAACATCGGGATCAGGATCGAAGACGATCTCTACATCACCGAGAGTGGCTGCGTGAACCTCACCGCCGAGATCATCAAGGAAGTCGCCGACATCGAGCGCTTCATGGCCGAAAGGAAGTAATGGGCAAATACATCTTGAGCATCGACCAGGGGACGACCTCGACGAGGGCCCTTTTGGTCGATAGAAAAGGCCATATCGCCGCGAGCGCTTCGCGCCCCTTGGAATGCCTTTATCCCCATCCCGGCTGGGTCGAGCAAGACGCCAATCAGCTCTTCGTTTCCGTCGTCGACGTCATCAACGAAGCCCTCATCGTCTCCGGAAGCAGCCTAAGCGACGTCGACTCCTTAGCCATCGCCAACCAAAGGGAAACCTCCTTGGTCTGGGACAAGAAAACGGGGAAAGCGATATATAACGCCATCGTCTGGCAAAGCAAGCAGACGGCCTCTTTGTGCGATGAGAGAAAGCAATACGAGCCCCTCATCAAGAAGAAGACGGGCCTATTGGTGAATCCCTACTTCTCAGCCAGCAAAATCCGCTTCATCTTGGATGCCGTTCCGGGCGCCCAAGAAAGAGCCGAGAAGGGCGAGCTATGCGCCGGGACCGTCGATTCCTGGGTTATCTATAAGCTAAGCAAAGGGAAGAACTTCCTGACCGATTACACCAATGCCTCGAGGACCTTGCTCTTCGATATCCATAAACTCGATTGGGACGAGGAACTCTTGAAGATCTGGGATATCCCCAGATGCATGCTTCCGGAAGTAAGGAAAAGCAGCGGCGACTTCGGAAACGCCGATTTCTTCAACGCGCCTTTGCCCATCGCCGGCGTGGCCGGGGACCAGCAAAGCGCCCTCTTCGGGCAAGGCTGCCTGAAGGCCGGGGAAGGCAAGAACACCTACGGGACCGGCTGCTTCATGCTCCTTCATACCGGGAAGAAGGCCATCGAAAGCCAGAAGGGGCTACTTACGACCTTGGCCTGCTTCAACGGCGATGAGCCCGAATACGCCCTTGAGGGCAGCGTCTTGGTCGGCGGGGCCGTCGTCCAGTGGCTTAGGGACGCTTTGACGATCATTGAGAAGAGCGGCGATAGCGAAAGGCTCGCCAACAAATGCCCCGATAACGAAGGCGTCTATTTCGTTCCGGCCTTCGTGGGCCTCGGGACCCCATATTGGGACGATGAGGCAAGAGGCGCGATTTTCGGGCTGACCAGGGGAAGCGGCAAATACCATATAGCGAGGGCCGCCCTCGAATCGATTGCCTACCAAAGCAAAGACGTCATCGAGACGATGAAGGAGGAAGCCGGGCTCGAGCTTACCTCTTTGAGGGTCGATGGGGGCGCCAGCGCCAACTCCCTGCTCATGCAGTTCCAGGCCGATATCCTCGGAGCGGAGGTGGCTCTTCCGACCTACCGCGAAGTGACGGCCCTCGGGGCCGCCTACCTCGCCGGCCTCAAGACCGGGTTCTTCGAAAGCATCGAAGAGATTAGAAGCCTTAATCCCATCGAGAAGGTCTATGAGCCGAAGATGGATAGGAATGAAAGGGATGCCCTCTACGCGGGCTGGAAGAAGGCCGTGAAGGCCGCCATGGCTTTCAAATGAATCTCGATAAGCGCTTCGTCCTCGCCCCAAGGGGTTTGAGGGAAGAAATACTAAGCGAAAAGAAGGCCGATCCGAGCCTCGATTTCCTTCTATATTCCTACAAAGAGGCCGAGGATTTGCTGGGATATCGCTATGGGAATAGGGCCATCAACTTCCTATTGAAAAAGGGCTATTCCCTAACGAAAGCGAGCAAGACCCTCCGCGCCCTTTCCTACGTCAAAGGCTCTACCGCCCGTAGCGGATTCCTCGATTCCCTCCACGAGGTCGAAAAGGAATTGCTCCTCGAGGGAGTCCTTTATTGGCATCCCGATCCCCATAGGCTCATCGAGGGATATAAACCCTTGGTCATCGGCTATCCGAAGTGCCGGAAGATAGAGCTGCTCCTTAGAAGACTAGGTTTCGCTGACGCCGAATACGAACCCTATGACGATAGCCATTCCATCAATGCTCCCTATGCCTTCGAAGACATCTACGGGGAAGGCAATTTCCTATTGAACAACGTGGCGGCCTTGCTTGAAGAAGGCGTGCCGCCCGAAGAGATCCATATCTACGGCCTTAGCGATAGGCTGAGTCTCTATGTCGAGCAGGAAGCCCCGCGCTACGGCTTCGGGATCGATCGCTCGGTCTTGCTTAGCGATACCCCTTTATTCAAAGCCTTCATCAATAAACTGAGCCATGACGATGCCAAACTCCTCGAAAGCCTCGTTGCCGGTAAGGAAGAAGCCTACGGGGCCAAGCAATTGGCCAAGCTCGTCGAGCGCTTCGATGGCATCGAGTACCAGAGAAGGAGAGCCCTCTATCTCGAAGCGGCCAGAGGAAGGAATGTCATTATTCCTAGTCCCTTGAAGGGTCCGAAGATCGCTTTTACGCCCTATGTCCCGAAAGGCCATCGGCTCTTCGTGGTCGGAGCCTATTTCGGGGTCCTTCCGCAAAGCCAGGCCGAGGATCCCTTCTTCAGTGACGAGGACAAAGCCCTGCTCGGCCTAGCGACTTCGCGCGACGATAGCGAGATGGCAAAGCTCGAGGCCAGTCGCCTCCTCAAGCACGAAGGCCTCCTCTACGCTTCCTATTCCTACGAAATCGATCCGGCTTCTTATCTTTTCACGGAAAAGCCGATTCTCAATCCGACACTAGATAGGGAATATTCAAACGACCAAGGCGCTTTGCTCCAGAGCTTCCTGCTCGATGAGAAGGAAGAGACCCTCAGGGAAGATCCGCGCCTGGCGCCTCTAGGCGAAGCCCGGGATATCAAGCACGGGACCTTTCCATATGCCTATGGCCAATTCCCGATTCCCCAGAAGAAGGAGCGCTCCTATAGCTATAGCGCCCTCAAGGAATACAATAGCTGCCGCTTTTCCTATTACCTGAAATACATCCTTCGTCTAAAAGACGACGAGGATAGCTTCCCGGCATTTTTGGGAACCTATACCCATGCCGTCTTATGCGGGCATTCGAAGCCCGGCTTTGACCTCGACAAAGCCAGGAACAAGGCTTATGAGGAGGCGATGGAAGGCAGGAAAACCCCTCTAAGCGCCGAAGAATCGATGATCCTAAGGAAAATCGACGATACCCTTCCGGAAATCATCGACCGCATCGTCGCCTTCGAAAATAGCCTCAATCCCGCCTCCATCGAATCGGAATACGGCTTCGACGTCGATATCGGAGACGGCATCCGCATCAAGGGAAGGATCGACGAGAACATCTACATCAGGGGCCCGCGGGTCTTCAACGTCATCCTCGATTTCAAGACCGGCCATGACGCTTTCTCCATGAAGCGCTTCAACGATTACGGCCTCGATGCCCAGCTTCCCATCTACGCGTTGGCCGTATCCAAGGACGAAAAGCTCGGGGGACGGGAAATGGGGGCGGCCCTCATCTATCCGATATTCCCCGCGAAGCAGAAATACCTGCCCGAATCCATCATCGAAGAGGGTGAGAATCCCGACCAAGCCGAATTCAGCAAGGCCACCGGCCTCTTGCTTGATGCCGATGCCCTCCTCAATAGCGAAATCATCAATCAGGTCTCCGGGGCACAGAAATACACCAAGAAGCAGGAAGTCTCCTCGAAGTACAAAGGGCTTCCCGAGGAGGCCATGAAAAATGTCATCGACAAGGCCGAAGAATACATCCGCGAATGCGATGAGGGGATCGTCGGCGGAAGTTTCGAGATCAATCCCAAAAACATCAAGAACGTCATCGACAGCTGCCAATACTGTCCCTTCAGGGACGTCTGCTACCGCGACCAAAAGGCCTACAAGGAATCCTTCAAAGATAGCGGAGTAGAAACAACCGAAGAAGAAGACGGCGAATTCGAAGGGAAGGCCGTGACCTGGGAGGACTACGTCAATGGGATGGACTGAGGCGCAGCAAAAGGCCATTTCCGCCCGCGAAGGGAAATTCCTTATTTCGGCCGGGGCGGGATCCGGCAAGACGGCCGTTTTGAGCGAGCGCGCCATGCAGCTCATCAAAGAAGGCCATTGCAAGATCGATGAGCTATT
The DNA here is from genome assembly GCA_964392865.1 of uncultured Staphylococcaceae bacterium. Classification (GTDB taxonomy): domain Bacteria; phylum Bacillota_I; class Bacilli_A; order RFN20; family CAG-826; genus UBA4951. Next base: position 10,096 of record CAYMRJ010000012.1, on the reverse strand, counting down.
GGTCTTGACCTTCGCAAACGATGCGGCCGCCGTCATGAAGACGAGGATCCTTGGCAAATTGACCCAAAAGGAAAATGCCGAGGATGAGGCGTGCCTTGCGGCCGCGCGGGCCATCGATTCGGCCTGCATCATGACCTTCGACGCCTTGGCCAACCGCCTGGTCCAGGATTTCGGCTACCTATTGGGCGTCCCTAGCGGCTTTACCGTCGATAGCTGCGAGATGCTGAAGCTCGAAGCCCACCGGATCCTCGAAGGCTATAGCGAGACCCTTTGCCATAAGGAACAAAGGGAATACATCGATTTGATCTATCGCTATTGCCTCAAGAACGCCGGGCCTATCCGCGATTTGGTCTACCGCATCTACGAGCAGTCGCGCCTTAGCCCCGATCCCGAGGCTTGGCTCGATAACACTGTCGACCAAACCTATACCCGCGAATATTTCATGGACTGCGCCGAAAAGGCGCGCCAGCAGGTCCTCGAGACCCTTTATGCCGCCGATCTGCCGGATGAGATCAAGGCCATGATCGAAGGGAGCGAAAGCGATAAGAGCACGGCTTTGGGGAGCGTCTTCGGGTGGATCGACGATCTAATCGAGGCCTACGAGATCAGCCTCGAAGCCGGTAACGGCGCTTTCGTTAGCTACAAGAAGCCTCGCCTCAAAAGCGTCAAAGACCTTTCGAGCGAGGAAAAGGATACCCTCAAGGCCTATTGGGACCCCTTCATGGAAGGCATCAAAAGCGCCTGCAAGGAAGCCATCCAGATCAGCGATTCCGAAGATGCCCTGAAGGAATTCCTCGATGACAAGGGCCATATCGAAATCCTCGTTTCGATGGCCAAGGAACTATCGAAGGACTTAAGGGAAATATCGAGGCAAGCGGGCCTATATACCTATAACGACATATTCCACTTGGCCCTCCGCCTTCTGGACGAGCCGGAAGTGAAGAAACATTTTGCCGGGAAGTTCAAATTCGCGATGGTTGACGAATACCAGGATACGAGCGACCTCCAGCAGGCTTTTCTGGATAAGCTCGGCCTCGAAAATGTTTTCTGCGTCGGGGACGTGAAGCAATCGATCTACGGCTTTAGGCACGCCAACCCGAAACTATTCGCTTCGCTTTCCAAGGATTACTCTCAGGGCGAAGGCGGAACATTAATCCGTTTGGAAGAGAACTTCCGTAGCCGCGAGGCCGTCCTCGACGGCATCAACCATATCTTCGACGGGCAGATGACCGAGGACTTAGGAGGCGTCGATTACCAAAAGGGCGAAGCCCTGAAGTTTGGAAATACCTCTTATAGCGATAGCGACTCCGCCGAGAAATACGGCGTCTCCCTCATCGGGGTCAACGGACTTTCCAGCGATTCCAAATTCCCGGAGGCCCGTTATGTGGCCAACGATATCGCCAGAAAGCTGAACGCTGGCTACAAGGTCTATGACCGCGATGCCAAACTCCTTAGACCCTGCAAGCCCGGGGATTTCGCCATCCTCCTTAGCACCAGGAAGCGCTACAAGGATTTCATTAGCGAACTCGAAAACCTCAAGATCCCTTATGTTGCCGACCTTGGCCGAGCCATAAGCGATTCCGACGTTCTCATGTGCCTTTGCCGCCTCGTCGATTACTACGTGAAAATCGGAACGGGCGAAGACAAGGAAGCCTTGAAGCATGACTATGTTTCGGTCAGGCGTTCCTTCCTTTACATGGATTCCGATGAGGAAATCTACAAAGCCATCAAAAGCGGCGAATACCTTAGCGGCGAATTCGCCAAGGAAGCCTTGGCCGATCGCGAGAAGGTCGTCGGGGCTTCGATTCCCGAAGCCATCCGCTTCCTCATCGAAAAGCACGATTTTAGGAACGGATTCCTAAAAGCAAAGAATACAAAGAGGCAATTGACGATCCTTTACTCGGTTTTGGATATCGCCGAGTGCCTCGAAAGGCTCGGGAAGGATGTCTCTTACTTCGGGAAGCTTCCGCGCCACCTGAAGGTTTACAAGAACGAACTCGAAGCCGGGGACGTCAATATGTCGGCTGACTGTGTGAAGCTATATACGGTCCATAAATCGAAGGGCCTCGAATTCCCGATCGTTTACGTTGCCGACCTCGAGCACGGCTTCAACATCACCGATCTTAGGGATCCCTTCCTCGCCAATAGGGACTATGGCATCGCCGTTCCGCCGATGAGGAAAGATTGCATGCATCCTCCGATGGCTGCCTATCGGATTGCCCATAAAAAGGAATTGGTCAGCGAGCAGGTCAGGCTCTTCTATGTGGCCCTTACGCGTGCAGAGCAGAATCTCAACCTCGTTTTGGATGTGACGCCTCCCGTCGAAGGGGAGACCAAGAGGAAAAAGAAGAAGAGGAAGCCGGGACGCGGAATCAACTCCTTCTATGACTTCCTTTCCTTGAGCCGGCGGAATCCCGACTCCGAAGTCTTTTTGGATGATGCCTCCCTCGAGGCCTATAAACAGGGACACAGGGAAGAGGCGACAATCGACTTTAAATTCTATTCGCACGCTCCTTTGTCCAAGGAAGTCAAAGCCAAACGGGCGAGCAAGGAGACCCTCTTCGGCGATGAGGGCGCCATGGAGTACGGCAATCTCCTGCATAGCTACATGCAGATGGTGAAATTTAATGAACCTTCTGATTTGTCTTTCATCAAGGATTCGAAAGCCCACGAAAGGATTAAAGTAGTTTTGGAACTGCCGCCATTCGCCCTTGGCGGCAATGTCAGAGCCTATAAGGAATATGCCTATCTCGACGCCAATGGCAGGGAAGGGGTCATCGACTTGCTGCTCGTCGGACAGTTCGAAGCTAGGGTCATCGACTACAAGAGCTCGGACATAACCGATCCCGCTTATCAAGAACAGGTGAAACGCTACTGCGAGTACGTCTCAGCTGCCTTTGCCTTGCCAACCAAAGGCTATTTGGTTTCACTATCAAAGGGAGAATATCTCCCTGTCTAAGAGACGATGCCCGACAACCGCATATTGCAGCCGCTTCAATTCGAGACCTTCGAAAAGCTTTGCCGTTCCCTCTTCAAGGAGAAAGACGGGGATTTCCGTTTCCTCCATCAGGAATACTGCGCCGCTGTCGAAGGCTTTGCGGCCCTAGGCCAGAACAGCCCGGCCATTTCGGCCATGCCGCTGAACCACGTTCAGCTGATTTTCTATCTCTATAACGAACATCGCTTCAACTGTGCAAGCATCAAGGACAAGACGAAGGAAGAACTCGAAAAAGACGAGAAATACTCCTCGCTTTTAGTCGCTACCGCCCTCGACAAATACGTCACCAACGAGCACCTTCGCTACCAGCAGCAGACCTTCTCGAACCGCTACAATCCCGAGATTTCCACGATTTCGCTCTATCTCAACTTCATCCTCGGGATGCTCCGCCGCTATAAGAAGAACGATCCCTCCAAGACTTTGATCATCGACGTCCTGGTCAAGGCCTTCGAGATGTGCAAATGCATCGTCCTATTATTGACGCACGGCTATGAGACCCAGGCCTTCAATGCCTGGCGGACCCTTCACGAAAACGAGTGCATCTTGAACATTTTGGTCCGCTACGGCGAGCCGGCCATAAAGGCTTATCTCAAGCACATGCAATACGCCATGGCCTTCCGGGGCGGCCTCGGGAGCAAGGAAAAGACCGACGCTTGCTTTACCGAGATCAAGGAAGGGATGAAGGAAGCCGGCTTAAAGAGCAAGGACATGAAGCGCTATATCGAATACGGGTGGCTCTTGGGCATTCCCGGCATTTCCGAAATGCCCGATTTCCGCCTCAATTTCCGCGATGGGACCGAGCGCGTCGCCGGCCTCCACGCCTATAGCAAAGCCTACGAGATGTCGAGCGAAGTGGCCCATAGTTCTCCTTTGCTCATTTATTCGAGAAAGACCTATTTCTATCTCGTCACGATGATCAATCTCTACGAGTCCTTCTTCCGGCTCGAGAAGATCTTCTCGGCCATCTATCTCCCGACCGCGGCCGGGGAAGAAGGGAAGAAGACCTACGCCGGGATGAGGAATCTCTATTTCCCGCAATTGCTTACCGTTCTCTCCACCGTCAGAAAAGAGCTTTCCCGGACCCAGAGGAAGAAACCCAAGTCCGAAGAAAGCCCCGTCGGAGAAGAGAGGGAAGATCAGACGTCGGCGTAGCAGCTGCCGCCGATGAACTCGCGCATGAGCGAGTTGCTGGGGATCCAGTCGTCGTCCATGTCGACGAAGAACTTGAGCAAACGGAGGAGCCTTTCGGCGATCGGGAAGTAAGGCGATTCCCTTTCGATGGCGCTAAGCAAGGGCATGGCGTATTTCCGCATGACCGGTAGCTCGTAGCTAAGCATCGAATTGTAGACGAAGTCGCTGCCTTCTTGGGTCGAGTAGATCCATTTGAATTCCCCGGCCCTGACGCCCGGCCACATCGATAGGGTCTCTTCGGCGCTCGCGGCCCTGAACTTCTTGTCGCGGACAAGGCGCCTGATAAGGCGGAGATCGGTAATCGATAAAGGATTATGGTCATCGATGTTGATCTGGGCCTGGGGGGCGATGAAGATCTTGAACTTGTTGTGCTTCGGGATGGAAGAAGTAAGCCTATCGTTCAAGGCATGGATGCCTTCGATGATGATGGGCTCCCCGGGAGCGACCTTGAGGATCCGGCCCGGCACTCTCTTCGAAAGGTTGAAATCGAACTTCGGCAGTTGGACTTCCTCGCCGTTGATGAGGGCGAGCATATCGCGGTTGAAGTCATCGATATCCAAAGCCTCGATCGATTCGAGGTCGGGTTTTCCTTCCTCGTCCAAGGGGCATTCGGATTTCGGCTTGTAGTAATCGTCGATCGAAAGGCGGATCGGGTTGATGCCGCGGCTAAGAAGTTCGATGCGCAGGCGGTTCGCGAAGGTCGTCTTGCCGCTAGAAGAAGGTCCGGCCACGCAGATGAGGCGGATATCGTCCCGCTCATCCTGGATCATCTGGCCGAGCTCGCAGAGCATGCGGTTATGCCTGGCCTCGCAGAAGTTGATGAACTCGATCGGACCGTCTTTGAGGATCCTCTCATTGATGGAGGCCACGGTGTCGGCGCCGACGATCTTGGCCCAGTCATGTGATTCCTTGAGGATGCGGTTGAAGGTCGGGGCGTCTTCGAATTCGGGGATCTCGCCGCCGGTTTCGCTTCGGGGATACTGGACGAGGAAGCCGGGGGAATAGAGGCGGACTTTGTACTTGGTCAGATAGCCGGTCGAAGGGACGAGGTGGCTATACATGTAGTTCAGATAGCCGTCGCATTCATAAAGGTGGACGGTCTTTTCCGGACGGTATGGAAGGATGGCCAATTTGTCATCGAAGCCGCGTTCTGCGTAGATTTTCTTCGCTTCTTCGTTGGGGATGACGCTTCTTTTGAGGGGGAAATCGGCTTTCACTATGCGGTCTAGCTCATGGTTGATCTTAAGGAGCATGGCCGTATCGCTTCTGACGCGGCTATCGAGGAGATTGACCTTGAAGCAGCGGCTGACGTCATAGGAGAAGCGGATCTTCAGATCGGGATAGAGATTATGGAAGGCCATGGCGACGATGTAGCGAAGACTGGCTTCGTAGGTCTTGACGGCGTCATGGTCTTTGAGGGTCAGGTATTCGATTTCGCAGTCGAAATTGATTTCGTAGAGAAGATCGCGGACGCGGTTATTGACCCTGGCCGCGTAATATTCGTAGCGCTTTTCTTCCGGCAAGAGTTCCAGAAGGGTCGCTTTCTTTTCGAGGGTGTGACTTTTCCCGTTTACGGTGATGGTATATGCCATGTTCTGACCTCCCGAGCAGATGAATATACCTTAACCATGTAAGCGCTTGCAAGGCGATGCCGCCTATATTTGCGCGTGTTGTATATGGGCCTCTGTTTTCCTAAAATCTAAGCCATGAAAAAGAACCTATGCTATCTCCAAAGCGGCGGTCCGACGGCCGTTATCAACTCCTCTTTATACGGGGCCATCATCGAGGCCCGCGAGCATGAAGAGATAGGGAAGATCCTCGGGAGCCGCTACGGCATCGAAGGGCTCTTGAAGGACGACCTCATCGATCTCGGACAGGAAGACGAAGACCAGATCCAATTGCTTCCCCAGACCCCGGGCGCCATCTTGGGCACGACCCGCAAGAAGATGCCGGAAGACGTTAAAGATCCGATCTACGACCAGCTCATCAAGACGCTTGAGAAGCATGACATCGGCTACCTTTTCGTTAACGGCGGGAACGATTCGATGGATACCTGCTCGCGCCTGGCCAAGCTCTTAGAGCACCGCAATTTCGACTGCAAGGTCCTCGGGATTCCCAAGACCGTCGATAACGATCTGATGTGCACCGATCATAGCCTCGGCTTCCCGAGCGCCGCCAAGCACGTCATGAATACGGTCAAGGAAGCCGTCATTGACGCCGCCTGCTATCCCCATGGCAAGCTCGTCATCCTCGAGATCATGGGCCGCAACGCCGGCTGGCTCACCGCTTCCTGCGATCTCTTGGAAGAAGGCTATAGGCCGGACCTCATATTCCTGCCCGAAATCCCCTTCGACGAAGAAAGGTTCCTTTCCGTCATCACCGATACCTATATGAAGAGGGGCTATGCCGTCGCCGCCCTAAGCGAAGGCGTCAAGGTCCCCAGAGAAGCCACCAAAGTCGATTCCTTCGGCCACTCGTCCCTCGAAGGCGTGGCCGTTACCTTGGCCGAACTCATCGAAGAAA
>CAYMRJ010000012.1:1317-3284 GCA_964392865.1 uncultured Staphylococcaceae bacterium | reverse complement strand
TCGCCACCTTGGCCGGTTTCCTTTGCCTTTGCCCGCTCTTCATATTGAGCAAAGGGACTTATCCCATGGGGTGGCTGGCCGGCGGCCTTCTTGCTTCTTTGGTCTACCTTGATTACGTCATCAAGGGCGAAGACTATCTTTCGAAGATTGAGGACGAGAAGAAGGCGGCCCTGATTGCCGGAATCCTCTATGGCATCAAGGCGATAATCCTGGGGGCCATGCTCGCCGTGGCGGCCATCTGCACCTTCGTTCCCGAATGGTTCGGGGGCTGGAATCTTTTGAACTTCTGGACGCTTTTGCTCGGCTATCTTTTGCTACTGATACCCATCTTGGCCGAAACCCAATTCTTCGGCCTTAGGAAAAAGAAGGATCAATAGCCATATCGAAAATGAGCCGAGCCATCGGCTCTTTTTGGATCGGATCAATCTAGGCCGTTATCCAAGATTTTTTAATTTTAATGGAGGGAGTCTCCCTATCGGGCTATACTCCACCCGTTAAGGAGAGGCCATGAACTTCATCTTCATTTCCCCGAATTTCCCGGTCCGCTACTTCAAGTGGGTCGAATCATTGGCTGCTCACGGGGTCAATGTTCTGGGGATCGGCGATTCTCCTTTGAATGATGTCCATCCCCGCCTTAGCCGGGCCCTGAAGGAATACTATTACCTCCCGAATCTCGGGGATTATCCCAGGATGCTCGAGGCCTGCCGCTATTACGAAGGGAAATACGGAAAGATCGACTTCATCGAGTCCGATAACGAATGGTGGCTCGAAAGCGATGCCCGCCTAAGGGCCGATCTCGGCGTCATGAGCGGCTTCCATCCGGAGCAGATGAAGGCCATCAAGGCCAAAAGCGCCATGAAGGTCCCTTTCCAGAATGCCGGGGTGAAGACCATGCGCTACGTCTTGGTCAATGGGCCCGAAGACCTGGACAAGGTTTTGGATTTTGCCCTGAAGGTCGGCTATCCCTTGTTCGCCAAGCCCGACATCGGAGTCGGAGCCAATAGTTCTTTCTCTTTGCCGGACGAAGAAGCGGTCAGGAATTTCCTTTCGAATGCCCTTCCCGAAACCTACATCGTCGAGGAGCAGATCGAAGGCTATATCGTCAGCTACGACGGGATCTGCAATAGCCATTCCGAGGTCGTCTTCTCGACGAGCGACCATTTCCCGACCCCGGTCGCCGACATCGTGAACGAGAACCTCGATTTCTATTACTACACGAATCCCTTCGCCCTTCCTTTCTTCGATATCGATCCGGTCGCCTTCCAGGAAAAGGGCCGGGAAGCCATCAAGTGCTTCGGCATCAAAAGCCGCTTCTTCCATATCGAGTTCTTCGTGCTTGGCAAAGATCGGCCGGGACTAGGGAAGAAGGGCGAATTCGTCGGACTTGAATGCAACATGCGCCCGCCCGGAGGCTATACCCCCGATATCATCGATTACGCCAATTCGGTTTCCTGCTACGACATCTATGCCGACGTCATCGTCTATGACGAAAACCGTCAGAACATGGATATCGAGAAGTTCTATGCCTTCGCGGCCTGCCGGAAGTTCATCAACTCCTACGCTCACGAAGAAAGCGAGATCCTCGAGAAGTATAGGAACAACCTCTGCATGCACCAGCGCTACCCCGAGCATATGGCCAGGGCCATGGGCGACATCGTCTACATCGCCAAGTTCAAGGACTTCGAAGAAGGGAAGGCCTTCGCCTCCTTCGTCACCGAGAAGAAGAACTAGAGCAAAGAAGAGCCGTTAGATAGAGGGCGGGATTCCCCGCCTTTTTCGATATAGGCCGTGTAGCTATCGATGCCGAAGTAATCCAAGACATCGCTTTCTCCGCCTTGGTAGAAATAGACGGCAGATTTGACATCCAAATCGCGGACATTTAGGTAGAAATCCTCGTAAAACAAGGACATGTCGCTTTCGTTTTCCTCATCCAAAAGGAAGCAGTAGCCGTCGTTTTCCCCGGCGAA
>CAYMRJ010000012.1:0-1217 GCA_964392865.1 uncultured Staphylococcaceae bacterium | reverse complement strand
GCCCATTATAAGGCGTATCGAAGATAGTGAGCCTTTTTGTTAAAATGCGAATCTATGGAAACCGGGGGAGCGATTGCCAAGAAAACTCCGAAGAAATCTTTCGTTTTCCTTACCATTTCGCTTCTTTTGTCCGTCTTTACCATCATCGAGTCTTCCATGGACTCTTCCTTAAGCGCACTCCAGTCCGACTTCGTGTCCAATATTGGGGCTTTCCTCGTGAACCTCTTCGGCTCCGATACCGATCCCGAGGTTGTCGAACCCCAAAGCATCAGCGTCACCAATGACTCCAGCTTCCTTGGGGAAGGGGTAATCGCCAGAGGCTCCAGCAGCCGCCTTTCCTTCCTCATCGAATACCCGGATGGCGAGGCCTATAACCAAGCCTTTTCCGTCGAAAGGACCCTCGGGACGGAGGATGACTATTCCTATGTCGTCTCCCAAGGAAGCCTTAGCAACGGAAGCCTGCCCGTCTATGTCAACATCATCGGCTATAACGTCGGGGAATATTCAATCACGGCAACAGCCGGGGAAGGCACTTCCATCACCTACGATTTCGAGGTCGTCGATCTAGTGACTCCGTCGGAGTTCTATCTTGCGAAATTGCCGCCTTCGACAATGGAAGTCGGAGAAAGCTTTGCTCTTCCTATCTACCTCACCGATAGCAGCGGCCTCGCCGCTTCGAGGGCCGGCGTCGATGCCGAGGATTCCTCGGAAGAAGCCCTCGAACTGGTCGACCATTACCTTAGGCGCGTCTACGATGCCGAGGCCATTCCCCAAGGAAGCGATAGGGAAGGGCTTCTGGTCGAGTCCAATGTCGTGACGGCCTTGGAAACCGGGACCTATACCGGCTACATCGGAGAAGAGGAGAACATCCAGGAGTTCACCGTCCAAGTCATCGATGGGGAAGAACCATCTTCCGATGCTTCTATCTCCCTAAGTTCCGAGGGCGAATCCTACGTCAACGATTACGATTACACGCTGGCCGCCGAAGGATACGGGACCTTGGTGAGCGCCGATCTCAGCGGACTTCCCGAAGGATCCGTCGTGAATTTCGAACTCGATGAAGGCGATGACATCTACGCCCGCATCAAGCGCGTTTCCGATACCGAAGCCTTAGTCCTCGGCTACAGGCTGGCTGGCGAGGTAAGCCTTACCGCGAGCGTCGCCGGCTATCCCGAAATCTCGGCGACGATGGATATCGACGTTACCAGAGCCGTACC
>CAYMRJ010000011.1:25945-27002 GCA_964392865.1 uncultured Staphylococcaceae bacterium | reverse complement strand
GTGCACTACCTTGGGGTGGTAGGGGTCGTGAGTTCAAATCTCATCGTTCCGACCAGATAAAGGAAAAGCGGGCCATCTGGCCCGCTTTCATTTTGATTATCGGAGATCAGATGAGGCTCACGGTGATGGTGGCGATGGCGCCGTACTCATCGTCTTCCACGATGGAGTTCACGCGGAAGGAGTAGTTGCAGGTAACGCTCTCATCGATTTCGTAGGTCTGGTTGAGGCTGCTGGGGCTTCCGGTGACGGTCTTGGCCTTGTTCCAGAGGTTGCTCTGGCTCGGGAAGTAGGTCTGGACCCAGGGGGAGCTGCTGCTGGCGCTGAAGCGGTCGCCTTGCTGGAACAAGGTGGTGGCGCTGCTGGCGTTGTAACTAGGAGAAGTCGTCCAGTTGCTGGTAGTGACGCTCGACTCGACGAGGCTCACTTCGGTGAAGTAGGAATATTCGGTGCCGCTGGTGCTTTCGTGGGGCCAGAAATCAGAATCGGTCCCGACGCCGTAGCGTCCGCCGTAGGTATTGCAGACGCGCAGGCCCTTCCCGCTTTGGCCGATTTCGTCGGCATCGGTAAGGGGAGTCGACCAGGAACTGTTATAGGCACGGGCGTCGACATGGAGCATCCTGATGCCCGGAGTGGTGTAGCCCGTGGCGCTATCGTAGCCCGACTTGTAGTCGGATTCGCAAAGCCCGTAAGGACCGACGAGTTCGAGGATCAGGTATTCGTCGAAGGCCGTGTTGTTGTAACCCGGAGAGGCAAGGATCAAAGCATCGCCGGTCAGGGTCGAGGCCCTCAGGGTAATGACGGCCGAGGTCACGCCTTCGCCGACGCCGTTTTCGTCGGCTTCGCCGTCGATGTCTTCTTCTCTAAGGACGTAGGGATTGATCCACCCATAAGCGAACTTGGAGTAAGCGCAGTGGTCGCCCATGTTGTTGTCCATGTAGTCGACCTTGCCCATCGGCTTCCAGGTGGAGTTATAGTCGTAGAAGTCGTTCATCCCGAGGGTATGGCCCGTTTCGTGGATGAAGGTATGGCTATCGTAGGCGCTGTTCATGAAGTTGGT
>CAYMRJ010000011.1:0-25845 GCA_964392865.1 uncultured Staphylococcaceae bacterium | reverse complement strand
GTGCCGTCGTATTCGACCCAGCAGGGCAAGACGGTCATTTCGAGCTGGCACTTGCCGAAGCTGCTTTGCTCATAGAAGGAGCGGACGGAAACGTTCCCGCCGACTTCTTCCATCTCTTCGTCGGTCCCGTCAAAGGTAATGCGGATCCTTTCGCGGAGGGCGTCATCGGCCGTGATGCTGCTCCCGCTCTCAAAAGAGAAGGGGACGACGAGCACCCTCATGGTCGTGCCGCTATCGAGAGTATTGGAAGTGACATGGGGGGAACTGGCGTTCCTATAGAGGGTATCGCGGTTGAGCTGCTGCTCTTCCCCGTCTTCGTCGATGTAGGTCGTTTGGCCGGTAGGGAGATCTTCTTCGGTGATGGAGGTTTCGGATTCCGACGATTCCGAACTGGTTTCCTCGCTGATTTCCGAAGAGCTTTCATCGACTGTATCGCCGCAGCCCGTGAGGGCCAAAGCGATGGCCAATAGTCCAATGGAAAGCAGATTCTTCTTCATGGTTTTCCTTCTTTCTGATTAGCGCTTTTCGCTTATATACTCGCGTAGAAACCGATAAGCAGTAGCAAACCGGTGCAAATAAATATCACCGAAACAAGTAGAATTGCAAGCAAAGGTTTCCGCTCCTCCGCATCCTTCTTCTGCTTATAGCTGTAATAGTCCCTCTGGGGGTCTTCTTTCCACTTCTTGTAGGAGAAGACGGCCCTGAAGGAATTGATGACCGAATAGAACAGGATATCGAAGGTTCCCTTGCTCGAAATCCAACTCAGGACATAGCCCATGAGCATCAGCAAACCGGCCACCCCGAAGCCGTCGGCCAATAGGGTATAAAGGACGGGGGTCGTGATCGCATTTTCTTCCGTTAAGTATTCGACAGAGAAGACGATTCCGAAGAGGCCGCAGCCCACGACGAAACTAACGGCCAGCGAAATGAAAAAACCCTTCGTGAAGAAAGGCTTTTTGGTTTTTTCTTGGAGTTCTTCGCTCATCCTTTGAGCTCAGAAAGGTAGCGTTCCGCTTCCTCGTCATTGCAGGAGACGAAGTGGCCGGGGACGATTTCCCGGTACGTCGGCTTCTGCTTGCTATAGTCATGGTCCCTTTCGGGAACGTAGATGATCCTATGGCGGTTCTCTTCGACGATGGGGTCGGGATAGGGAACGGCCGAAAGGAGGCTCTTGGTGTAGGGGTGGAGCGGATGCTCGAAGAGCTCTTCGCTCGTCGCCAGTTCCACGAGGTTCCCGTAGTACATGACGGCGATCCTATCGCAGAAGTATTTGACGACCGAGAGATTGTGAGCAATGAAGATGAGGGTCAGGTTCAATTGCTCGGTGAGGTCGTTCAATAGGTTGATGACCTGGGCCTGGACCGAAACGTCCAAGGCGCTGACCGGTTCGTCGGCGACAATTAGCTCGGGGTTCATGATGATGGCCCTTGCGATCCCGATGCGCTGGCGCTGGCCGCCCGAGAATTCGTGCGGGTAGCGGTTGGCGTGCTCCGGGACAAGGCCGACCATGGTCAAAACCTTAGCGACCTGTTCATCGATGTATTGCTTATCGTGGACGCCTTGGATGATGAGGCCCTCGGCGATGATATTGCGGACCGTCATGCGGGGATTGAGGGAGGCGATGGGATCCTGGAAGATCATCTGGACCTTGTTGGCCAAAGAGGTCTTCTTGGCGGCTTTCAGCTCCTTCTCGTATTCGGCGTATTTCTTGGTCTGTTCTTCCGTTTTCTCGGCAGAAGCCGCGTATTCCTTCAGGAAGTCGGCGTATTTCTCCTCGACTTTCTTGACGGCGATGGCAGCCAGGTTCTTGTTGTAGTTCTTGTCGTCCTTCTTGGCGGCTTTGATGGCCTCGACCTGCTCCTTGGTGACGTTGCGGGCATTTTCGAGGATATCGGCGATCTTGTTATCGAGTTCGGCGATCCCCGCCGAAGCCTCTTCGTAGATCTTCGCGATTTCGGGTTCGTTTTTGGCCAAAGCCTTGGCCTTGGCGAAAGAGACCTTCTCGGCGAAGACCTTCTCGGCCACCTTGGCGCAGAAGGCGTTTTTGATCTCGTCTTGCTGCTTCTTGAGTTCGGCGACGGCCTTCTTGGCCCTAATGTTGGTGAACTTGATTTCCTTTTCGTTCCAACGGGTCCCGGCGGCGATCCTCGTTCCTTCGAGCCAGATGTCGCCCGAGGTGATCTTGTAGAGCTTCAGGATATCGCGCCCGGTCGTCGTCTTCCCGCAGCCGGACTCGCCGACGAGGCCGAAGACCTCGCCCCGGTAGACCTTGAAGGAGACATCGTGGACGCCTTTCAGGTATTTGGAAAGGCCGACCCCGCCCTTGAAGCGGAAGTATTGCTTCAGGTGCTTGAGTTCTAAGAGGACCTCCCCGTGCTCGTAGTCGAAGTCCTTCTTGAAGGAGGCCTTCTCTTCGACGGGGGCCTCGGCGGCCTTCTTAGTCTTCTTCGTGGCGGAAGCCGACTTTTTGGCCGTCGTGGTCTTTTTGGTCGTAGAGGCCTTCTTTTCAGTCGTCGACGAAGAAGCCTTCTTCGCGGAGGTAGTCTTCTTGGTCGAAGAGGAAGACTTTGTAGCCTTCTTCTCTTCTGCTATCTCTAGGGTTTCCTTCTTGGCGGCTGGCATGTTCATTTGACCTCGCTGATGTAATTGAGGACGGAGTTCTTTTTGTTGGTGGGCTTCGGAGCGGCTTCCGGATGGTCCTTCAGGGCCTTCCTGATCCTCTCCAACACAATCGAAGGCACTTCGACGTCCGGAGCGTCTTCATGGAGCATCCAGGTCGCGGCCCAGTGGGTCGGCGAGACTTCGAAGAAGGGAGGCTCCTTGAGCTCATCGATCTTCAAAGCGTATTCGTTCCTCGCCGCGAAGGCATCGCCCTTCGGGGGAAGAAGCATGTTCGGCGGGGTGCCCGGAATGGCGTGGAGCTTCTCTTTCGTCTCGAGGTCCGGCATGGAGCCGAGAAGCGCCCAGGTATAGGGGTGCCTCGGATCATAGAAGATTTCCTGGGCCGTGCCCTGTTCGACGATCTTCCCGGCGTACATGACGGCGATGTCGTCGGCCATGTTGGCGACGACCCCGAGGTCATGGGTGATGAAGACGATGGAAAGGTTCCTTTCGGCCTTGAGTTTATTGATGAGCTCGAGGATCTGGGCTTGGATCGTAACGTCCAAGGCCGTGGTTGGCTCATCGCAGATGAGGACTTCCGGAGAAGAAGCCAAGGCGATGGCGATGACGATCCTCTGGCGCATGCCGCCCGAGAGTTCGAACGGATACTGCTTGAAGCGCCTTTCCGGTTCGTCGATGCCGACTTCCTTGAGGAGCTCGATGGCCCTCTTCTTGGCGTCAAGCTTGGTAACGATGACGTTTCTTTCCTTGGCGGCGTTGGCGAAATCCTTGATTTCGGACTCGACTGCGGCTTCGATTTCCTCTTCGGTCGCATTTCCGATTCTCTCAGCGATCTTCTGGAGGTAATCGATCATGAATTCGATCGAATCGATATAGGCCTTCTTGCTCTCTTCGGTCGTAACGATGACTTCGCTTTCCTTGGCCCTGACTTCGGGCGGGAGATCATAGAGCGTCTTGGCCCCGTACTTTTCGAATTCCTTCTCGCGCTTGGCCCTTAGCTTGATGCCGATCTTCTCTTTGCTGGCAATGTCCCGGAGGACGATCGGGAAGGTCGCGATGGCATCGTCGACGTCGATGGAGACATCCAGCTGGCAGGCGGCAACGAGTTTGAAAACCCCTTTGCCTTCCTTCAGGACTTCGGACGGGACGAAATCGGTCGTCTTGACGAAATTGCCGTAGGCTTCGAGGGCTTCGAGGGCCGCTACGATGGCGGCCTTCTGCCTTTCTTTGCTTTTAATGAGGCCTTGCTTGAACAATTCCTTATTGGCCTCGAGGAGTTCGGGCAGATCTTCCCTATTCTCTTCGGCGGCCTTGGCGAGTTCTTCGGCTTTGATCCTATCGACCTCGGCCAAATTCAAAGCGATGGTCTTCAGATCGCGGGCGGCCTGCTTCCTCGAAGCCTTGTTCTTGAGGATCATGGCTTCGGTCAATTGCTTCCCGACGATCATGATGGGGTTTAGCGAAGAAAGGGGATCCTGGAAGATCATCGAGATCTTCACGCCCCTGATCCTCGAGAAGGCGTCCTCGCTGATCTGCAGGAGGTCCTTCCCGTCGTAGATGATCTGGCCGCCTTCGACGATCTTGTTGTTGGCAAGGATGCCCAAGATGGCTTTGGAAGTAACCGACTTCCCGGAGCCGGATTCGCCGACGATGGCAAGGGTCCTTCCCCGATAAAGGGAGAAGGAGATGCCGCGGACGGCCTTGACGGTCCCGCCGTTCGTCTTGAAAGAGATCCTGAGATCCTTGACTTCCAAGACCTTATCCAAGGCGGCCATCAGTCTTCCGCTCCTTTCAATTGCGTATTGAATGCGTCTCTAAGCCCGTTCCCGAAGAGGTTGAAGCAGATCATGAGCAGCGAAATGATGATGCAGGGGAACAAAAGCATGTGCGGGTAATTGGCAAGGCCTGCCGATTGCCCTTCGTTCAAAAGCGAGCCGATCGAGCAAAGGCCCGAAGAGGTGAAGTTGATGATGCCGAGGTAGCTTAGCGAGGTCTCCGAGAAGATGACGCTAGGCACCATCAAAACCGAAGAGGTAACGAGGGTCCCGGCGGCATTGGGCAAGATGTGCCTGAAGATGAGCCGTCGGTCCTTCGCGCCCAAGGTTCTCGACGCCAAGACATACTCCTGGCCCTTGAATCGGTAGAACTGCATGCGGGTAGTGGAGGCCGTGCCTATCCAGCCCGAGGCCACGAAGGCCAAGAGGATGGCGACAATCAATATGCCCGAAGTACCCAAGGCCCCCGATATCGAACCGTTGGAAGTAAAGGCGACCGAAACGACGGTCAATATGACGATCGAGGGAACGTTCCCGATGACGTCGGTAATGCGTTCCATCACGAGGTCGACGGTCCCGCCGTAATAGCCGGATACCGCGCCCCAAATAAGACCGATGATGAAGTTGATGGCGCTGATGCAGACGCCGAGCAATAGGGAGAACCTCGTGCCCTGGGCCAACCTAAGGAAGATATCCTGCCCGCTGGCATTGGCCCCGAAGAGCATGTAGGGCTCGAAGCCGTTGTAATAGGTCGAATAGTCGAAATAATCGACGCGGACGTCGTAGGTCCCGTTGCTATAGGTCCCGTAGACGTAATTCCCGTCATCGTCGGTCATGTAAAGATCGACGTAGTTGCCCTCGTCGTCCGTCACCGCCGTCCAGTTGCTCGAGACGCTGCTCGGGGAGCCGGACTCGTCTTCGCTAGAGTAAGCCGAAAGGGCGTAATAGACAGATGCGTTGTTCTGATAGTAGGTCCTCATCTCGCCGATGATGGTCGTGGCATTGACCGCCGTAACCCCGTTATCGATGAGATGGTCGTAGTATTCGTCGAGATAGGTCGTGTAATCGACGCTCGGCTTCATGATCGATTGGCCTTTTACCCCGGCGATGCCCTCCTCTTCTTCGTATTGGACAAGGGCTTCGTATTGGCTGGACGTGATGTTGATGAGCTTCACGCCGACGGCGTAGGTATCGACCCTGACGTTATAAGTCGTCGTCTCGAGATATAGGGAGCCACCGACGACCGTCGTCGTGTTGATGTCGATGAGATCGACGATGTAATCGTGGTTGCTATCGTGGTTGACGTAGCTTTCGTACGTCTTCTCGTTCATGGTCGTGGTCTTGGTCCCGTCCCAGAAGCCGGTTCCCTTGAAAAGGGAGTTATAGGGCAAGACGTAGGCGAAGTTGGTATCGAGATAGCCATCCGGGTAGGCCGAAGAAGAGACATTGGCCCTCGGAGAGACGATCGGGACGATGATGGCATACAAAGCGATGATCCCGATGATGCAGGCCGCGACGACCGAGCCTTTGTTCTTGCGGAACCTCCGCCAGCAGTCGCGCAGATACGAGACCGGCTTCGTTTCGAAGGCCTGGTCGTGGATGTTTTCGCGGTCGATCCGCTCGAACATCGACTTGTCGAGGACTTCGGGATTTTCGGCGGGAACGGCTTCGGCGATTTCGACGGAAGCGTTTTCTTTGATTTCGCTCATGCTTTCTTCCCTCCCATGCGGATGCGGGGATCGACGATGCCGTAGCTGATGTCGACGACAAGAGTGCCGAGCAGGCCGATCAAAACGTAGAACATGGCCACGAACTGGAAGACGTCGTAGTCACGGGTTGTAATCGATTCGAGATATAGGGCGCCGACGCCGCTCACCGAGAAGATGTTTTCGATGACGAGGGAGCCGGACAAAACGGAGATGATCTCGCCTAGGATCATCGGGAAAATCGGAACCATGGCGTTCCTTAGGGCGTGCCGGACGGTGGCTTGGCTGCGGGTCAAACCCTTGGTCCTGGCCAAAAGCATGAAGTCGCTGGTAAGGACTTCGGTAAGTTCGGCGCGCGTATAGCGGGCGAAGCCGGCGATGGAGCCGAAGGCCATCGACATGACCGGCAAAATGAGAGAGAGGGTCATGTCGCTAGAGAACCAGCCGTTTGAGGCGCTGGCCCTAAGAGGCGGCAAGACGGCCCAGACATAGCCGAAGTAATACTGGAAGACGAAGGCGTAGACGAAACTCGGCACCGAGATGACGAGCATGACGAGGACCGAAAGGACCTGGTCCTGCCACTTGTTCTTCTTCAGGGCCATGTAGATCCCTAGGCCAATGCCCACGGGGATCGCGATGACCATCGAGTAGACGTTGATGAGGATGGTCGGGGCCATGCGCCCGAAGAGGATGTCCTGGGGTTCGGCCCATTTGTCGACGTAGTAAGAGAGGCCGAATTTGAACTGGGAACCCGGGGTGAAGAGGTTTTTGATGAAGTTCCAAAGCTGCGTAAGGATCGGCAGGTCGTAATACTCCCCGTCGTCGCCTCTGTACATGCGGCCTTGGGCCACCATCCGGATGTAGAAGGTTTCCGTATCCCCGGTCGAAAGGCTCGGGGTATTGGGCAACATCCTGATGAGGGCGAAGCAGATGATGAAGATGGCAACGAAGGTGAACACCATCAAAACGAGCCTTTTGGCGATGTATATGAGGGTTTGCTTCGTTTCTCGCATATTCGTAATGAAAGTTTAATGTAGTCGGAGGATTAATGATAGGCCAAAGCGGCCGGGAGCTGCCCGGCCGCCTTTGGCCGATCGGTTATCAGGACAGGTAGAGTTCGGAGAGATTGTAAGTATCGCAGAACTCTTCCCACTCGGCGTCGTCCATGTTGAATTCGAGGTAGCGGACGCCGCCGTAGCCCATGAGGTTGATGTAGGTGTCGGAGCCGTACTCGCACTTGTAGGAGAGCAAGCTCGAAGTGCCGCGGGCGACGATGGGGATGGCTTCGAAGCGGTTGAGGATCCCGGCTTCGAGACCGGCCAGGACGTTCAGCTTCTGGTTATGGACGGATTCCCACTGGGCGTAGGTATCTTCGTCCATTTCGGTCGTGTCGTCGCCGAACTGGGCTTCGTTGAGGTCATCGATCATGTAGTTGTACCAGGCGTCGAAGGTCTTGGATTCCATGACGCCGTCGCCGTCGCTATCGATTTCGAGATAGACCTCGTCCTGATGCCCGGCAAAGCCGTATTCGCAGCAGTTGGTGAAGGTCGAATCGCAATAGACCTGCATGAGGCCGTAGGGGTTGATGGTGGCACCGCCCCAGGTCGAGAAGATCATGTCGTAGTTCCCGTTGGTGGCCGAGGTGTAGTAGTCCTCGTCGGTAACCATGTACATGTTGAGGGTGATGTCGGCGCCGACCTTGGCAGCCGCCTCTTCGATGACGGTCGACCAAGCGCTATTGAGGAAGTAGTACATGCTCAGCGTCGTCTCCGACTCGGAGTTGTAGACGCGGAACTCGATGTTGATCTGGTCGCCGTCTTGGAGGGAGGTGCTGTCATCGCTGGCAAGTTCGGTTTCCAGAGCCCTGGCGATATATTCGATCGACAAGGCGTAGTTATAGCCGTAGGCGTCTTCGCTTAGGGCTTCGCCGGAGTCGATCTCTTCCCCGCCGAGGTTGCCGTAGACCATATCGTAGACGGATTCGCCCTGTTCGGTCGTGCGGTAGGCGGTGCCGTCGGCCTGGTTGGCGATGTAGAGGTCGTTGAGGAGACCGGTGAAGGCTTTGGAGCCGCCGGTCGTCTGGGCCGCGAAGTTGACGCGGTTGATGGCAAGGGAAAGGCCTTCCCTGAAGTCGGTGTTGGCAAGGATGGTCTTGTTCTGGCCGCTGGAGAGATCGCTCTGGCGGGACTCGAGCTTGGACTCATCGGTGTTGAAGGAGACCTTCTGGGTGTAGGACTCGTAGGTCGTGGTCCTTCTGGAGCTATTGCCGTAGGTGGACATGTCGCTGCTGGAAAGGTCGATGTCGTCGAGGTCGCCGGCCAGGAATTCCTGCAAGGCGGTGTTGTGGTCGGTGATGATGCGGGTGACGATCTCGTCCATCTGGAACTGCCCGTCGTGGAGGCCGTCGCTATAGCCGTACCAGTTGTCGTTGCGGCTGATGGTGATGCGGTTGCCGCTTTCGTACTCGGTCAGCTTATAGGGCCCATAGGAGCTGTAGTTGCTGACGCTCGAAGTAGCGTAGCGGGTGAACAAGGTGTTGTTCCCGCCGTCCTGGCTAAGGGAGTCGTAGAGATCGACGTTGACCAGCCAGTTGCTGCAGAGGTCGAAGCGGAGGTTGAGCGAGGTGATGACCTTGGTCAGGTAGAGCCTGATGGTGTAGTCGTCGATGGCGCGGATGCCGATGTCGTCTTGGGTGAGGCCGCTATCTTCGTGGGTGATTTCCGTGAAAAGCGGGAGCTCCCAAGCCCAGCTGTAGTTGCTCACGCCGATGCCGCGGACGAAGGTCAATAGGTCGGCCTTGAGGTCGCTTTGGGTGTACCTTTCGATGTTGTCCTCGGACCAGGAGCTGCTGCTGGTTTTCGTCGTGTAGACCTCGAGGTTGTCGAAGTCTTCGAGGTCGATGTAGGTCGTGTCTTCCTCGAACATGCTGCTGCTGACGCTGCTCGGACGGAAGCCGTCGTCCCATAAGGACTGCCAGTCATCGCCGTAATCGCTGGAAGCGATGGCATCGCTCCCGTCGGTGTAGACGAAGGCATGGAGGTAATAGGCGCACGCATACGTGATGCGGTCGGCGGCAAGCTCGACGGAATCGCCGTAGGTGTTGCTGCGCTGGTTCAAGACCGAGTAGAAGTTGCCTTCGGTATCGGTATCTTCGCCGGTGAAGTAGGCGTTGAAGAACGGGGTGGTCTGGCCGAGGTTGATGTACCAGAAGCCGGTCCCGTCGGTGACCGAGCCGGTCGTTTTGTTGATGTAGTTGTAGGCGGCTTCGATCGTCTGGCGGCCGGACTTGTAATAGTCTTCGGCGTTGGCGATGACCAAATCGCCGGAGTAGTAGGAATCGGCCCTATAGTTCGCGTACTGCGGATTGAGCAGACGCTCCATCGAGTCGACATAGTCGGTGGCGGTGATGGGGGTCCCGTCTTCCCAGCAGGCGGCTTCGTTCAGGGCGATGTCCCAGACCATGCCGCTGGCGGCGTTGCCGACGGTCGAGGCGTAGAAGGTTTCCCATTCTTCGTCGGTCAGTTCGGTGGGATCGACCATGACGGGGAGTTCGCTGGCCATTTCGGGCTGGAACTCGTAGCCGTCCCTATTTTCGTTGAAGATGAGGTCGTAGAGGCCGATCTCGGTGAAACCGGTGATGTAGCCTTCGTCGCTCGTCTCCCAGGTGTGGACCGACCAGGTGGTCGGGTTGGTGGATAGGTAGGTGTTGTAGGTATAGACCCCTTCCCCGCTGCTGCTGCCTCCGCAGGCGGCTAGGAGAAGGCCTCCGACCGATAGACACCCTATCAAAGCGGATTTCTTCATGTTCAAAGTCTCCTTATAGACAAGCACGCCGAGGGGGAACTGGTCCCCCTCGGTTGCAAGGATGCGGAATAGTCGGCTATTCGCCTAATGACAATAGGCTCTCGAAGTTGTAGCTCGTATTGTTGACGGTATCGAAGTCGAAGTGGAAGTAGACGAACGCGTAGCTATTGGCGCTCGTGTATTGCGAGCTCGGTTCGTAGAGGATGGCGCAGATGTCGATCGAGCCGTCATCGTAGACCGTGATGTAGTCGTACCAGGAAGAGACGTCGAAGGAAACGCTGCCGGTGCCGGAGCTATACATGCCGCCGTAGGTGAGCAGGCTTCCGAGGCCGCCGTAGGTGGTGTTGTAGAAGATGCTCAGCTGATTGAGGATGTCCTCGAAGAGGCCGTCGCTCTTGGTCGTGAGGTCATCGTAGCCGACGTCGGCTTCCCAGGTGGTGTAGCCTTCCCCTTCTTCGTAGCCGCTGAAGTTCATCGTATCGAGGTCGCTCGAATCGATGTTGGAGGCAAAGGCGTAGTTGATGTCATCTTCCGAGAAGATGTCGGTGACGCCCTCGATGGCGGTCAGGTAGTGATCGTAGGTGTAGGTTTCGTCCCATGGATAGGTGCCGTTTGCGTAGTAGTAGCCTTGGCTGTTGTTGTTGAAGTAGGCGAACTCGTAGCTCGGGTCATCGTCCCCGTAGACGGTGACTTCGGAGTAGATGCCGTCTTCCGTGACGTAGTTGGTCTGCTCGATGCTCTTGGTGATGCCGAGCCAATCGTTCAGGAAGTGGTCTTCCGGAATATCGCTGTAGAACTCGTCGTTAGAGTAGTCATAGCCGTAGAGGCTCACTTCGACGGTGTAGTTCTTGGCGCTGGCCAGGGCGTCGAGGGCCGTGCCGAGGTCGTCGTATTCGATGGGATCGGGCAGGTAATCGGCGTTCCCGACGGCATTGTCGAGGACGTCGATGCCGGTCGTCCCGATGTCGGTGATGCCGACGATGAGGTCGGTGTAATAGATGTATTGGTTGTAGTAATCGCTCCAGACCGAGGGCCAGAGGACGACTTCGTCGTAGACGCCGTCGCTGTCGTTATCGACCCAGGCGACGAGATCGCAGGTGCCGAAGGTGTAGTAGCTGGAGGTACCCAGCGAAAGGTTGTAGAAGAGGGCTTCCGAGACGCTGGTGCCGCCGGCGATGTAGTCGCCGTAGGTTTCGTCGGTATAGACGTCGAAGTCGAGCGGATCGAGGATGTTGGCCATCCGGATGTAGTAGTAGGACCCGTTGCTTTCGATGCCCGGGTCGAACTCGACGTCGGCGCCTCCGTCGACGAAGTTGCCCCAGTAGTAGTTCCCGTCGCTGAGGGTCGCGAGGATCTGGCCGTCGAAGCTGCTATAGAGGCTCACGGTGCCGTAGTCGTCGGGATCATACATCGTGGTGTAGGTCTCCGTATGGGCGACGGTGCCGTAATGGCTGAAGAAGCCGTAGTAGTAGTTGTACTCGTAGAGTTTGTAGGTGAAATTGTCGGTGTTGTTGAGGATCGGATAGAGGAAATCGATGACTTCCATCGTCTCGGCCGTCTTGACCGTGACGGAAGCGCGGATCGTCCTATAGCCGTCTCCCGATTCGATCTCCAGGGTGTAATCCCCCGCGGCGGTGAAAGTGACGCTATGGTCTTCGATCGTGACTCCGGCGCTGCTGCACGAGACGCTAAAGTCCTGATCGGTAGACCCGTCGTTGTAGTTGACGGTGATGTACTCGTCGAGATCGATCG
Source organism: uncultured Staphylococcaceae bacterium (assembly GCA_964392865.1). GTDB lineage: Bacteria > Bacillota_I > Bacilli_A > RFN20 > CAG-826 > UBA4951. Next base: position 14,186 of record CAYMRJ010000011.1, on the reverse strand, counting down.
TCTCGCCGACGGTAAAGGGATAGCTTCCGAGATTGTTGGTAATGGAGCTAGCCGTTGCGACAACGGACGTACTGCTTATCGAATCGTCACCACTGTCAGTAGATGTCCCATCTCCGCCGCAAGAAACCAGGCCAAGGATGGCCGCGGCGCTTACGAGGAGCAGGGTTTTCATGTTTTTCATGGTGTTTTCTCCTTCTTTTGCGTGGGCAAATATAAGTGGAGAAAGCCTATTGTCAATGATTATTTTCTCTTCCTCTCCCCCTTTAGGGGGCGATATTCCTAACAGACCTATAAATGGCCAAAGTTCCCGCCATGAAAAGGAAAAAGGGGACGGTCGCCCGTCCCCTCTTATGGAAGCGGCTTAGAGGCCGAACTTCTTGATGGCGTTTAGGTTTTCTTCGGCGTGCTTCTGGCACTCGGCGAGGAGTTCCTCGGCGTGCTCGGGATTGACGATCGGGAGCTGGCTGTAGCGCCTTTCGCTCATGAGGAAGTCCTTCATCTTGCTGAAGTCGGGAGCGTTGAAGTCCATCTCGAGCCCGGGCTTGCCTTCTTTGACCTTCCTCGGATCGAAGCGGAAGATCGGGAAGTAGCCGCAGTTGACGGCGTTCCTTTCTTCCTGGATCGAGTTGATCATGCCGCCCTTGAGACCGTGGGTCTGGCAGGGGCAGTAGCAGAAGACGATGGAAGGCCCGTCATAACTCTCGGCTTCCTTCAGGGCCTGGATGGCCTTCATCGGATTGGCGCCGAGCGAAATGCAGGCGACATAGACGTGGCCATAGGCCATGGCCATGAGCGGGAAGGGCTTCTTCCCTTCCTTCTTGCCGCTGGCGGTGAACTTATTGATGGAGCCAGTCGGCGAGGACTTGCTGGCCTGGCCGCCGGTATTGCTATAGACCTCGGTATCGAGGACCAGGACATTGACGTCGGCCCTATTGGCGAGGACGTGGTCGAGTCCGCCGTAGCCGATATCGTAGGCCCAGCCGTCGCCGCCGACGATCCAGACCGACTTATCGAGGAAATCCCTGTAATAGGGCTTCAAAGCGTCGGATTTCGGGGTGCCATGGGCGTCGAGGGCCTTCTGGAGTTCGGGGATGATCTTGCGGGCTTCGTCCTTGTTCTTGATGTTGGCAAAGTAGCTATCGATGAGGGCATTGAGGGCCTCATCGCCTTCTTCCTTGACCTCAAGCAAGAGGCGCGAGATGAGGGCCAGCTTATAGTCGGTGGCCATCCTCATGCCGAAGCCGTATTCGGCATTGTCTTCGAAAAGGCTATTGGCCCAGGCCGGACCCTGCCCATTGGCATCCCTGACGAAGGGAGTCAAAGGAGTGGAGCCGCAGTAGATGGAGGAGCAGCCGGTGGCGTTGCTCACGAGCATGTCCTTCCCGAAGAGCTGGGTAACGAGACGATAATAGGGAGTCTCGCCGCAGCCGGCGCAGGCGCCGGAGACTTCGAGATAGGGCATGAGGAACCCGACGCCCTTTACGGAATTCAGCGGGAACTTGTCGCTCTTGTAGGCCACCTTCTTATATAGGTAATCGGCCCCGTCTTCTTCTTTGAACTGGCTCTTGGCTTCGACGAGCTTCAAAGCGCTCTTGCCGTTTCCGGTCCTTTCGGCCGCTTTGTTGGCAAGGCACTCGCGGACGCAGAGGCCGCAGCCGACGCAGTTCTTCGGAGAGATCTGGATGCGGTACTTCATGCCTTTGACGGTGGGGCCGACGGCGTCGATGGTCGAATCCTTGACGACTTCCGGCGCAGCGGCGATTTCTTCTTCGCTGAGCAGGAAGGGACGGATGGTGGCGTGCGGGCAGACGAAGGCGCAGGTATTGCACTGGATGCAATTTTCCTTGATCCACACCGGGACCTTGTCGGCGATGGCCCGCTTCTCGGTGAAGGTGACGTCGGGATTCATGGTCCCGTCCAATAGTTCGAACTTCTGGAACTCGCTGGTCGGGAGTTCGTCCCCGTCGAGAGCCCCGATGACGTTCATGTAGCTATCGAGGTAATCGTCGCCGGTAAGGGTCTTGACCTTGGCGGTCGGAAGATCGGCCCATTCGGGAAGGATCTTAACTTCCCTGAGGCCTTCGGCCCCGGCGTCGATGGCCTTGTAGTTGAGCTCGACGACGTCCATGCCCTTCTTTTCGTAGGACTTCTTGGCGTACTTCTTCATCCAGTCCTGGGCCTCGGCGTAGGGCATGATCTGCTCGTTCAGCTTGAAGAAGCTGGCCTGGAGGGTCGTGTTGGTATGGCGGCCCATGCCGATTTCGGCGGCGATCTTGTTGGCGTCGATGACGTACATCTTGGCCTTCTTCTGGGCCAACTGGGCCTTCATGCGGTTAGGCATGACCTTGTAGAGGGTTTCGTCATCCATGTCCGTATTGAGGAGGAAGGTGCCTCCCTCCTTCAAATTGGAGATGATGTCGAACCTCATGATGTAGGTATCGAGGCTGCAGGAAATGAAGTCGGCGTCCTTGACGTAGTACTCGCTGTGGATCGGCTCCTTTCCGAAGCGGAGGTGGCTGCGGGTCACGCCGCCGGCCTTCCTCGAGTCGTATTGGAAGTAAGCCTGGGCGTACTGGTGGGTGGCATCGCCGATGATCTTGATGGAAGACTTATTGGCGCTGACGGTCCCGTCGCTCCCGAGTCCGTAGAACAAGCAGGAAGTGTAGCTATGGGGAATCCTGTAATCCTCGTCGACGGGGATCGAAAGGTGGGTGACATCGTCGAGTATCCCGACGGTGAAGGAATTCCAGTTGTTCTTGGCATCGAGGAAGTCGTAGACCGACTTGATGTGCTTGGGCTGGGTGTCTTTGCTGGAAAGGCCGTAGCGTCCCCCGAGTATGAGGTCGACTTTGACGCCTTCCTGGTTCAAAGCGGCGACGACATCGAGGTAAAGCGGCTCACCGATGGCCCCGTCTTCCTTGGTCCTATCAAGGACGGCGATCTTCTTGACGCTCTTGGGAAGGGCATTGACGAGATGCTTCGCGCTGAAGGGACGGTAGAGGTGGACCTTGACTAGGCCGACCTTTTCGCCCTTCTTCACCAGATCATCGACGACTTCGATGGTCGTCTCGGTGACCGAGCCCATGGCGATGATGACCTTTTCGGCATCGGGGGCGCCATGGTAGACGAAGGGAGCGTAGGTGCGGCCGGTCAGCTTAGTAGCTTCCTCGAAGTACTTCTCGGCGTATTCGATGATCTGATTGTGGTGGGCATTCTGAGCCTCGCGGCCTTGGAAGTAGATATCGTCGTTTTCGGCCCCGCCGCGGGTAACGGCATGGGTATGCGGATTGAGAGCCCTGGCGCGGAATTCCTCGAGCTTATCGAGCGGAAGCAGCTTCTTCCATTCGTTCTCGTCGATGAATTCGACGTTCTGGACTTCGTGGCTGGTCCTGAAGCCATCGAAGAAATGGATGACCGGATTCATCGAATCGAGGGCCAAGAGATGGCAGACCGGCGTCAGGTCGGCGATTTCCTGGACCGAGTGGCTGCAGACCATCGTCGCCCCGGTCTGGCGGCAGGCGTAGATGTCGGCCTGGTCGCCGAAGATCGATAGGGCCCGGGTCGCCAGCGAACGGGCGCTAACGTGCAAGACGGCCGGAAGCATTTCCCCGACCCACTTGTAGAGGTTCGGGAGCATGAGCAAGAGGCCTTGGCTCGCCGTATAGGTCGTGGCGAGGGCCCCGCCTTGGAGGGCGCCGTGGACGGTGCCCGAGGCCCCGCCTTCGGATTCCATTTCCACGACTTTGACCGGGGAGCCGAAGAAGTTCTTGTCTCCCCTAGAGGCCATCACGTCGACCAGCTCGGCCATCGGGCTGCTGGGGGTGATGGGGAATATGGCCGCCACTTCGGTGAAGTAGTAGCTTTCCATCCCGGCCGCCGTATTGCCGTCGACCGAATGGAATGTCTTTTTGATTTCTGCCATCGGATTCTCCTTAACTAGCCAAAGTATAGTAACTAGTTACTATTTTTGTTAGCGGGATTTTCTCTTGCCTCTATTTGCTTTAAATCGCTTTTGATTGCTTTAGAACGAAGGAAGCATGAACGATGTGGCGAAATAAACTTCGGGCGCCTTTGGCGAAAAAAACGCCCGTGCCGGGCGCTTTTTCTTTTGTCACTAGAATGTGATTACTTCCGCTCTCCGAAGAGCTCGGCGGCCTTCTTTTTTATGGCTGAAATGGCCTCTTCCCCCTCCTCTATTCCTTCGAGGCATTTTTCGAAGGGGCAAAGGCCGTCTCCGGTGCGATTGCTGATATAGGGCGCTAGGTGCCTATAAGAGACAGCGATCCCTTTGCTTTTGAGATACATCCTCGCCGGTTCGCATAAAAGGTGGGCGTAGACCGCTTTGGCCCCCAAGGCCTCGATGAGATAGGCGGCGGCCCTCCCGACGACCTTGTCGGCGATATAGAGATCATCGATCTTCCCGAAGGCCTCGTAGAGATTCAAAAGAGGACCTACTCCCCGACCATGGAGGGGATAGATCTTCCCTTCCCTCATATAGACGAGGGAAACGCTGAGATCGCTTTCGAGCATCTCGGACAATATCTTGGTTTTGGAATCCATTACTTCTTTTTCTTGGCTTGCCGCCTGGCGGCCGTTTCTTCGGACACGAGCTTCCTAAGGATCGATAGGTCTTCATCGCTAAGAACGGCATCCCTATCGACCAAGCCCCCGGCGTTCGTCATCTTCTTGTAGACGAAATCCGTTATCCCCGAATATTGGGAGACGGCCTTCTTGGTCACGGCCTTGGCCCTCGCCATTTTAATCGGCTCGGCCGCCGCGAATTCCTTCAAAGCCTCTTCGATGCTTCTCACATCGAAATTGGGATCGAGCCTCGCCAAAGGATCGAACTGGGAAAGCTGTTCGGCAAGGATATCGCTATAGATGCCGATTTGCTGGCTAAGGAAGTCCAAGGAAATCCATTTCTTGGACTTATATTTGGCCAAAACCCCGAGGATCTTCCGGGCCTCGGTCTTGGTTAGCTTTTCCATGGCAAATGAATTATAGAACGTTTATAGGGAAAGAAAAAAGGGAGCCCCGGCGCTCCCTTCCTTAGGATGAGGTTACTTGGCGCTCTTTTCCTTGGTGTAGAGCCTTGAGACAAGAGCGATCTCGCGGTTGGCCCGGTTGATGCCCTTTTTCGCTTTGATCACGCGGACAAGTCCATAGATGAAGGCGAAGGCCCCGGCCGCCAAGGCAATGGCGGCCACGACGAACTCGAAGCTCGCGAAGCGGATGCCGGTAATCTGGTTCCGCTTCTTTTCGAGGGAGAGGACCGTGAAGAGGGCCCCGATCACCAGGCCGATGGCCCCGAGGACCACGAAGCACATGGCGTTGTTCCACTTTTCGGTCAATTGGGTCCGATCGTTATGGACCTTGACCGAGAACTTCTTGGCTTCTTCCCGCGAGGGCTTGGCGACCAGCTTCTCGTGGCAGACCGGACATTCGTCCAAGCTGCCCTGAAGGGGCCGGTAAAGATGCCCGCAAGAAAGGCAATAGAGGTCCTTGTTTTCGGTTGTCCTAAGTTCCAATTCGCTATCCATGCGGGCTCCTTGTCTAGATTATTCGGCGGCGTAGGTCGCTTCGATGGTGACGTCGCCGGCCTTGACGATGTTGACGGTCCAAGACTCGGTCGCGCCCGAAGTCGAGGTGTAGTACTGGCTGATGCCGATCAGATGGAACTGCTTCCTCGTGTAGGTTTCCACGGTGATCTGATCCTGGTATTCGAGGTAGTCATCGTAGAAGCTTTCGAAGGAATTGGCACCGGTCGAGTAGTCGTAGATGCCGGCCATGTAGGCGACGGCGTCCGGATTCCCGGCCAAGTAGTAGTTGGTGCCGCCGGTGAAGTACTTGTAGGTGTAGCCGTACTCGCTGCCGTAGGAGCAGATGATGGCTTCATCGACCGTGATCCTCATGCCGGAGGTCCGGGTGATGGTCGAATCGTCTTCGCCTAGAGAAGCGCGGAAGATCAGCTTGTTCGAGGTGTTGTAGTAAGGATAGACCTCGTTGTACTTGTTGATTTCGTGGGTGCCGCCTTCGCCGTAGTCGTTGTAGACGCCGCTGACCAAAGTCGTGGTCTTCACGTCTTGGGCATATACGCTATCGACGAATTCGACGAGGACGTGGTTGTAGTTGTATTCGGAGGACTCGTAGTACTCCTTGGTCACCTTGATGGGGACGATGTCGTACCCGGTATCCAAGATCGTGGTATCGCGATCGGGATCGGGATTGATGCTGGACCAAGAAATGCCCATCATCTGCAGATTTCCGCCGTACTCGCTGATGACGCCGATGACCCTGACGAGGTCGCCGACCTGGATCGTCGTCTGGGTGTAGGTGAAGACGTACATGCCGTAGGCATCTTCGACCGGTTCGGTGCCGACTTGCCCGTAGTCGGCCTTGTTCTGGAAGTAGAAGGCCCCTTCGATCTTGCGGCTGACATAGCCTTCGACGGCGTAGAGGGTCTTCTCGTCGTTGCAGGAGGAGTCGGTTCCGCCCGGCGAAGTCCCTTCGTAGATCTCTTCGAGGGTCTTCTCGACGGGATCGCCGTAATAATAGTTCGGATCGAGTTCATCGCTGAACATCCCGCGGCCGTTGGCCTGGGCGCTAAGCTGGGCCTTTTCGAACATCTTGTAGTATTCGAGGCCGGAATCGCTGATGGAACCGTTGCCGTAGCTAAAGCCCTGGTAGACCATTTCGAGGTTAAGGCAGCGGAAGTCGTCGAGGGTCGGGCTGGTCGAGGTGGTATACCAGACGTAGCCGAGGTTGCGCCCGTAGGAATCGGTGTCGCTCGACCAAAGGGAGGTGTCGAAGTCAGCGCTTTGCTCGGCATCGGGATAAAGGGCACGGCCCTGGCTTTGGAGGATGACGTAGGTCGCGCTCGAAAGGCAGGTCTCGTTGTAAATCGAAGCCGATTTGCCCCATTCTTCGAGCTCGCTCGTCGATTCCGGGGTATCGATGCTCAGGTAGCGGATTTTGACGGTATACCCGTAATGGTAGGTTTCCATGTGGGTCGTATCGCCGTCGACGTAGTTGATGAAGGCGTCGTCCCCGAAGACATACTCCGTCCTCATCTGCTCGATGCCGTCCGCCCTGAAGTCCATCAGGTTCGTGCGGTTCATGATGTTGTAGAAGGTGCCGTCGCTGACATTGAGCTTGAACTTCTCGACGAAATCGACGGTCGGGTCGATGTCGAAGGTGCAGCTGAGGCGGTTGGCGCCCGAAGTTAGCTTCACGGTGTAGTGGGCGCTATTTTCGCCATCGCCGGCTCCGTCGCTATCGATGGCGGTGCCGTTAAGGGTCGCCGTCCCGATGTAGTAATCCTCGTCGGGGGTGATGGTGAAGCCGATCTTCTGGCCGGTCTTGAGGGCCGTGAAATCGTAGTCGTCGTCGAAGTCGATCGTGCAATAGATCGAATCGCTAAGGAGGTTGTTGAGGGAGGCGCTCCCGGCGCTGGCGCAGCCGGATAATAGCGTCCCGCCTAGGACGATGGCCCCTAGGCCGGCCAAGAGGGATTTCTTCATTTGTCGCTCCTCTCTAATCAGATGACTTCGGCCACGCAGGCGTTATAGGCGTTCTGGAGGGCCTGGGTCGGGGTGTAGTTTTGGGCGATGACGGCGCTGATGACGCTATCCATATTGTCGCGGGCATCGCTGCTCCCGACGAAGACCGGGCTCGTGAAGTACTTGTCGCGGAGATTGCTGGTCGCGGCCGTGATGGCGTGGCTGAGATCGAGGTCGGCCTCGGCAATCCAGTTGAGATAGGTGTCGGTTTCGTAGCAGCTATCGCGGACCGGATCGTAGGAGGACTCGAGGGCCAAAGCGGTGTTGGCTTCGGTTTCGGCCATGGCCTTGTAGAAGAGCCAGGCGCCCTTTTGGATGTAGGGATCGTTCTGGATGAAGAAGCAGATCGAGGGCCCTTGCATGACGTACTGCTGGCTGCCGTTACTATAGGGAACCGGGGCCAGTCCGACGCGGAAGTTGCTGCTGACGTTGTAGCTGCTGCCGCCGGTCGAGCCGATCGTCATGGCCGTCTTGTATTCGGTGAAGAGGGAGTTGGTGTAGGAAACACCGCTCGTTTCCCCGGTGACCAAGACCTTTTCGTTGATGAGGTCGGTGATTTCGGTCAAGAGTTCGACGGCCTGATCGTTATTGAAGAGGAAGTGGTTGGCCGCATCGTCGTTTTCCGGCTCGTTGGTCGTGTAGGGGATATCGCGCTGGGCCATCTGGCTGATCATGAGGTTGGCATCGCTATCGTAGCCGACCGGGTAGAACTCGGTCGAGGTGATGTTCTCCGCGGCCCTATCGGCGATCATCTGGCGGCCGACTTCGACCATTTCGTCCCAGGTGGTCGGGACATCGTAGACGTAGCCCTCTTTTTCCACGGAATATGCACGGAGGGCCGCCAGCTCTTCGTCGGTGACGGCGTCGCCGGCATTGACGACGGCGTTGTAATAACTAAGGAAGGTCGAATCGCCCTTCAGTTTGTTGTAGTTCTGGTCGTTGCGCCCGTCGAAGTAGCACTGGTTGTAGTACATGATCTCCGTCGACTTGTAGAAGGGCATCGACCAGGTTCCTTCGAACTGGTAGTTCTTGCCTTCATCGAGGAAGATGTCGACAAAATCGTCAAGCTCTTCGTCGGTGTAGCCGAGCTCTTCGTCGGCGATGTAATTATCGACCCGGTAAACGGAGGACCAGTCTTCGTCGTTGGTGATGTATTCGGCGATGGAGTCGGGGTAGGCCATGGCCAAAGCCGGGACTTCGCCCCCCGTAAGACGAGTCAAGACGACTTCGTGGAGGTCATCGTAGGAGCCGGCGGCTTGGGTCAATTTGACGTAGTACTTCCCCGCCCATTTTTCGTTGAACTCGTCAACGATCTTCTCGACATTGGCCGTACGGGACTGGCCCATGCAGTGCCAGAAGTCGATGGTGACCTGGCTATCCGGATCGCCTTCCGGCAGGGTCGGATTGGTCTCCCCGTCGCCGCCGCCGGTGCCGCAGGCAGCCAGGGAGACGGCCATCGCCCCGGCAAAGCCGAGAAGCGCGACAGTGCTTAGTATCTTTGCTTTTTTCATTGGAATTTCCTTCCTCCTTTCATCTCTAGCCTTTGATGCCGGCGCGAGAAACGCCGCGCATTATGTACTTCCTAAAGAAGATGAAAAGCAGCAATAAGGGGACCGTGACGATGACGGTCGCAGCCATCTGGGCCCCGGCATCGTCGGGGTTCGTAAGGCTATCGAAGCTCGAACGCAGGGCGTTGGTGACGAGGTAGAGCTCTTCGTGGCCGGCCGTGATGAGATTCGGCCAGACGTAGGAGTTCCAGGCGCCCATGAGCTTCAGGATGAAGATCGTGATGAGGGTCGGCATGGCAAGGGGCACCATGACGCGCCAGAGATACTGCCAGTCGCTCTTCCCGTCGACCTTGGCGGCGAGGTAGAGCTCATCGGGTATTTGTTTGAAGTTTTGTCTTAGTAGATAGATGTAGAAGATCGACACCATGAACGGCAATATCATGGCCGCGTAGGCTCCGGCGGCGTTCGTGCCCCCGGTCATGCCGAACAAGGAGACTGTTACATAGTTCGTGATGACCATCATTTCGCCCGGGATCATCATGGTCGATAGAAGGATCATGAAGACGGCGTCCCGGCCCTTGAATTCGAGGCGGGCGAAGGCGAAGGCCGCAAGGATGGTCGTGATCAAGGTCCCTAGCGTCGAGACGATGCCGACGAAAAGGGTATTGAAGATGACACGCCCGAAGCTCATGCGGTTGACGGCCGTCGCGTAGTTTTCCCAATAGATGACGGTCGGCCAGAAGGTCTGCTGGGTCTGCTGGATCTCTTCCCCGGTCTTTAGCGAGGTGATGATCATCCAGTAGAACGGGAAGATCATGAGGACGGCCATGGCGATCAGGAAGGCATAGATGATGATGAGGCCGATGACGCGCGTGGCGATGGACAAGCGCCTTTGGCCGTTGGGGCCCAGGCGGTTGTTCTTGAGAACCAATACCAAATCGTTATCCATCAGTAGTGGACCCTCCGTTTGCTGACGGCGAACTGCAGGGCCGTGAAGATCAAGATGATGACGAAGAGGATGACGGCCGCGGCCGCGCCGTAGGAGATATTGCTCGTGATGTGGTTGTAGATGAAGTAGACGACGGTCTGCATCGTATCGGGCCCGGTCGTGCTGTCGAATGAGCCGCCGGTATCGCCAAATAAGCCTATGACAGAGTCATATTCCTTAAATGCTCCGATGAAGGAAGTGATCATGACATAGAGGATCTGCGGGGAAAGAAGGGGAACGGTGACCTTCCAAGTCGTCTTGATGCGCCCGGCCCCGTCGACCTTGGCAGCTTCGTAGTACTGCTGGTCGATGTTCTGGAGGCCGCCCAAAAAGATGAGGATCTTATAAGGCAGCGAGTGCCAGACGATATAGAAGCAAAGGGCGAAGAGGGCGTTCCAGTAATTGACGGTCAGCTGTGTATTCGGATTATAGGTCAGCCAGCTGATCTGGGTCCCGAGGATCGTATTGAAGACGCCGTAGCGGGAGTCGAAGATGACGGCGAAGACCATGCCGATGGCGATGCTGTTGGTGACATAGGGCAAGAAGAAAATCGTCTGGAGGACCTTCTTGACGGCCGGGATCGAATTGAGGCCGATGGCGATCAATAGGGCCAAAACAATCGAAATCGGAACGGTGATGAAGGTGATGAGCAGCGTATTCGGCAGAGCCGTCGCCATGACGTCGTTGAAGAAGACGCCGCTCGGCGAAAGGATCTGGATGTAGTTATTTAAGGTAAAACCGGTGTTATTTCCGTTGGTGATGTTGTAGCTGCCAAGGAAAGAGATGATGAAGGTATTGATAATCGGATAGAAGGTGAAGACGGCCAGCAAAATGAGGACCGGAGCCAGGTAGAGCCAAGCTTTCCAATTGTTCTTGGTTTCCATACCTACCAACCCTATAGGGCGATTCTTTCTTCACTCTCCCCGTCGAAGACGAAGACCTTGTGGGCCTTCAAGGCGAACTTCATCTTCCCGACCTTGGCCGGAACGTCGCTATCGATGATGGCTTTGATGTCTTCCCCGAGGAAGTCTTCGTGGCGGGCGACAAGCGTCATATCCCTGCCCATGGTGACGATCTGCTTGATGTCGATGGTAAGGACCTTGTCGCTATCTTTGACGTGTTCGCCGGCGGCGAAGCCTTCGGGCCTGATGCCGACATAGACTTCGTGCCCGTCTTCGTAGTTCTTGAGCTTGGCGGAGGTGAGGATCTTTTCCTTCCCGATATAGATGGCGCCTTTTTGGATCTTGCCCGCGAAGACGTTGATGGGCGGGGTTCCGAGGAACTTGGCGACGAAGAGCGAGTGCGGATCGTCATAGACGGCCTGGGGCGCGTCTTCCTGCATCTCGACCCCGAGCCTCATGACGACGATGCGGTCGCTGATCGACATCGCTTCTTCTTGGTCATGGGTGACGAAGACGGTCGTGATGCCGGTTTCCTTTTGGATGCGGCGGATCTCTTCCCGGGTCTGTAGACGCAGGCGGGCATCGAGGTTGGATAAAGGTTCGTCTAGGAGAAGAACCCTCGGCTTCTTGACGAGGGCGCGGGCGATGGCGACGCGCTGCTGCTGGCCGCCGGAGAGCTGGGCCGGCTTTCTATCGAGGTAGTCCTGGATTTGGACCAAACGGGCCGTCTCTTGGACGAGCTCATCGATTTCGTCATTGGTAAGGCGGCGGGTTTCGGTGATGGGATTGCCGTCCCTATCGAGGCGCTCCAACTTGTCGTTGAACCTCATCATCAGCATCTGGTAATGGGTCAAGGCCTTGGCGTGCTTTTCGCTCAGGCGGTCGCCCTTGGCTTGGATAGCGGCGATTACCTTGGCGTTATTTTCGGCGGCCAGGGCCTTCTTCCCTTGGATATTAAGGAGGGCGGCTTCGTGCTTCTTGGCGGCCTTTTCCCTCTCGCGTTCGATTTTGGCGAGGGCCTTTTCGTCATCGGCGGCGATCTCGGCTTCCTTGTCCTTGATGGCGGCGAGAGCCTCTTCGTAGGCCTCCTCTTCCTTCTTGAGGGCCTCCGGCTCCCATTCGGCGAGCTTGGCATTTTCGGCCTCGTATTTGGCGAGGGCCTTGGTTTCCTTGTCCTTAAGGGCAACGCATTTTGCTTCGTAGCGCGCGTTTTCCTTGGGAAGGAACTTGGCTTCCTTGGCCTCCATCTTGGCGTTCCAAGCCTCGTAGCGGGCAAAGGTATCGGCTTCGTTCTTGTCGATCCCGGCGATGATCTCGGCGACCTTGGCGTCCCTTTCGGCCCCTTCGAGGGTGAAAAGGCCATAGCCGACGATCTTCTTGGCCATGGAGGAAACGATGTGGTAGCGGAAGACCAGTTTCCTGACGGCGCCTTGCTTGGAGATCTTCCCGTCGAATTCGCTCGAGCGGATCTCTTCGACGATTTCGTCGAGGTTGTTGGTAAGAAGTTCTTTGATCTTGCGGTTGTAGATCAAGGACTTGGCCTTCTTGGTGGTCTGGACGCGCAGGTTCGTCAAAGGGAACTTGACGTTATCGTAGATCGTCATGTGGGGATAGAGGGCGTAGTTTTGGAAGACCAAGCCGATCCCGCGCTTTTCGGGCGGGAGGTTGGTGACGTCCTCGTCTCCGAACCAGATTTCGCCTTCGGTCGGCTTCTTGAGCCCGGCGATCATGTAGAGGGTAGTCGATTTCCCGCAGCCCGAAGGACCGAGCAGCCCCAAAAGCTCCCCGTCTTCGATGTCCAGATTGAAATCGTCGACGGCGGTGGTGTCGGGGATGTTCTTTTTCGGATTTCCCGGGAAGACCTTGGTCAGGTTCTTGATCGTGATTTCCATATGCTTTGATGCGTCCGCATTATAGCACCGCCTTAATAAGCCGGTAAATCGGCCAAATGCACATATCTCCTCCTAGAGGAGAAAGTTAGCGGCGGGCAACGTTTTTGTCGGAGATATCCTGGTTGAAAAGGCTGGCCCTCCCCTTGCGGTCCTTGTAGATCTGGTAATCCCCGTAATCGAGGTAGACGTCCTTGTCTTTGCAATCGACCGAATATTGGTTCAGGACGTATTCGGCCAGATCCTGCTGCCTTTTCGAAAGCATCTGCATGGCGACCGACACCAGTTCCGGCAAAAGGAACGAGAACATCCCGAGCCATATGTATATGAAGTAGATGAAAAGGAACCTCAAAAGGTACTTCCACCAAGGCGGGGTCAAGGCGTTTTTCTCGAGCATCGCGACCGAAAGGAGTTTCCTCCCGATCGTCATGCGTCCTCTTCGCAATAGGGCGAGGGGCACCAATAGCCAGAAGACCAATAAAGATATGGTTCCGTCTATGATGATCTGGACCGCCGTCCCCCAGAAGAGGAAGCGCGTGGTCTCCAGATATTCTTCGTGGATGCTTAGGTAGCCCAAAGCGTACGAAAGGAAGTCCTCGCTATACCACTCATAGAGGTCTTCGGGATCGGCCGAATCGTTTTCGGTATACCAGCCGTCCCCGTCCTCATCGACGAAGAGGGCCACGACCCCGTAATCGAAGGCTCCTTCCCGCTTCCTTTCGTTATAGTCGGTATAGGCGTCTTCGTCGCAGAACTCCTCGTTCTGGTAGAAGGCATCCAAAACGGAGGCGAGTTCGTCCTTTTTCTCGCGGTAGGTCATGTCATCTTGTTCTTCGAGGTACTCGACGACGTTATATTCATCGATATATAAGCCCGATAGATCTTGGTAATAGGCCCTGGTCTCCGAAACCGAGAGATAGGAATCGGTGCTTTTGAAGATGGCGTCGCTGGCGGCGTATAGCCCGGTCGCCAATAAAACAATCAAAAACAGGTCGACGATCATGGCCGAAAAGCGCCGCCAGATGGGCGCCACCATGTATTCGAGCTCCGTCTTCTTCTCTTCTAGAGGAGCCTCAGCTATTTCCGCTTGCTTCTTTTCCTTCTTCATTGCTTTCCAATCTTTCGTCGGCCGGAGCCGCGGCTTCGAATAGCTCGCCGTCTTTCACGAGGAGGCCTCCGGCCCCCTCGGCGAAGCCTTGGTGTTCCTTATGGGCCAGGCTGAATATCAGAGATCCGGCCCCCAATAGCAAGGAGGCCAAGACCAGATAGGCGTAGGCAAAGCCTCCCCCGATATCCATGAACAAGATGCCGATGGTCGTGCTCGACATGAAGAAAAGGCA
>CAYMRJ010000010.1:0-28762 GCA_964392865.1 uncultured Staphylococcaceae bacterium | reverse complement strand
GAGGACGTCGCCTTCGATATGGACCTCGAGCTTGTTCGGGGTGTTTTCGTAATCGATGCCGACTTCCACCTCGTTCCACTCGGTCCCGACGACTTGGCCGTTTAGCTTGACCGTCGTATTGACATAGGTCGAAGCCCCGGCCCAACGGCTGAACCAGACGAAGATGTAGTTGCTGCTATCGATGTAGTAGGGGACAATCCCGACTTTGTACTCACTGGCGGTAACGGCCGTCGTTTCGATGGTGGCCCCGCACCAGAAGTCATAGGTGTCCGTGTTGCTGATGAGTGCGTTGGTCTGCATCCAGGTCGTCCCGCCGGTGAGGGAACCGGTCAAAGAACCGTCGTCATTGAAGACCCAGGTATCGGGCCTGGGGCCGGTCAGATACCAACCGTCCTCGGTCGTAATGGTGCTTCCCGGAAGGAAGCCGTCATAGGCAAAGGAGGAGAGGGTACCGCCATAGCCGGCAAAGAAGAAGCCGACGTAAAGGGCGTTGCTGAGGCTGATGCCGGTAGCATCGAAATCCGTCACGACGGCGATCCCGTCGATATAGACATCCAAGATGCCAAGAGACATCTCAGTCGCGATCGCATGCTCCGCAGTAGCGCCGAAATCGCTTGGAAGCGAATACGCCGTAACGGTTTCGGTACCTCCTAGGGAGACGTAGACATTGACGCCCTCAAGGGAGAGACCGACGCGGACGTAGTTGTCTTCGTCGGCCATGAAGGCATAAAGGCCGTATTCCTGATTATCCGCAAGGGCGCTGAAGGTGCCGCTCACATCGACTTGGCCGACGTATGAGGTGGTGAAGTAGATGCCGGCGTGGTTGCTCGTATCGCCGATATCCAAAGCATCGTTGCTGACGGTATAGACGCCGTCTTCATAGGTAAAGACCGTGTCGTCTTCGGTTGCCGATTTGACCATGACGCTTTGGCCGCCGATCGTGGCGTTCCGCCAGTCATAGGAACGGTATGTTCCTTCGGTCAAAGAGAAGGCAACGGTCGCGCTCGTCCCGGCGAGGGCCAGCCCGACTTTCGGCGAGGTGGCATAGGAGACGCTTCTTTGGGTAAGCCCGTTGCTCTCGCTGCCTATGTATACGGAGATTTCGTTCCCGACCTTGGCGGCCGTAAGCGTAATGTCTCCGCTGGTCGCTACGCCCGTAAGGGTCGTCGTCTCGTTTATCACCGTCTGGGTGAGGATCGATTGACCTTTGGTCGCCTCCTCATTGCTGGTCTCGATGGTGCTTTGGAGGCCTATTAGGCTTAGGGTTGTCGAAGAGGCCGCCTTGGATACATATCCGATCAGATAGTCGTACTCGCTTTGATACCAAGCGACGAGGCCGATGCCGGATGAATCGGCAAGGTCCGCGGCATCGAACGTCGCCTCGACCATGTAGTTCGTATTTGAGTAATCATTGTCGATCAAAGCGGTGTTTGCGGCGATATCGGCCAAAGAAGCGGCGGTATTGTCGATAACGAAATCGCTCCCGTCGTAGGTCCAATCCTCTCCGGTCGAGCGCCCGATGGCCCCTCCGCCGATATCGTGGTACTGATAGACATTGTCATCGGTCGTGACGCTGAATTCGGTAATCCTTACATCTTCGTTGTAGATGTAGATGCCGACTTTGGCCGGAGTGGCCTCATAAGCGGGCAAGTCCCTAAAGCCGTAGAAACCGACTTGGTTGCCGTTGATGTAGCAATAGAGTTCATCGCTATCGCCGGCCTCGCTTCTGACTTTCTGGACCGAGAAGGTCCATTCGGAGCTAGGCTCGACGGCATAGGCGGCGTTTGTCCCGTCCATCCAAATGTCGTTCCATTGCGATTCGTACCAGCCGTCTCCGCTGTCGCCGTTCTTCCAAACGACGGGATTGGCGCCGTTGACGGCGCCCGTGAGTTCGACGACCCGCATCCCGTTGGCACGCTCATCGGGATCCCATTCCATGTAGGAAAGGATGTAATTGCTCGAGTCGACGTACCAAGGGATGATGCCGATGTGGATGTTCTTGTCGACGGCCCAATTGGTCGTACCGGTTCCCGTCATCGTTACGGTGTAATCGCCTAAGAAGGTCTCGGCATCGTAGATGAGGAAGTTGCCCCTCATCTCCGTTTGGGCCGAGGAGGCGACTATCGCCTCTTCCGTGAAGGTGAAGTAGGCGCCGGCGTTCCCGCCGCTAGAGAGCGACCAATCATCCGCATTGAATGAAGGCGTGATATGGGACGAGAGCGCTCCTCCGAATGAGGAGAGGGCCAGTAAGGCCGAGACGAGGATTGCATTTAGCATAATGGAGCCTCCTTTAGACGTTTCCGACGCTATAGCCGCCCATGCCGTAGGCATCGAGAGCGGCTTTCTGTTCCTCGATCGTCATATCGAGGGTTTCGATGGAGTAGGTCCCGAAGCAGGACTTGAAGTGGATGATGGGCTCGATGTTGGCGACGCCGCTCCAGGGGAGCCAAGTGCCGACCGAGGTGAAGCTGAACTCGGCCACCTTAGTGGCCTCCGGTCCCATGGCCCGATACTTGAAGCCCATGCGGCCGTCATAGTCGTTGCTGAGTTTGGTGGCGTTTTCAATCATCAGTGCCGCCTGCAGATAGAAGACGTCATCAGTCTCCAGGTAGAGGCGGTAGAGGGCGAAGAAGATGTAGGCGGCGTAGTTATCGGCGCTGCTATGGCCGGTGGCGATGAAGGAGAAGCCGATGACCCCGCCGTACATGAAGGTATTGATGGCGGCCGAGGTCGTCTGGGCCGGGACTTCGAAGTCGTAGGCATAGACCCAGCTCATCGAACAAACCGCAGCGTGCTCGGCGGCTTCGAGATAGTTGGTTTCGCCGCTCAGGCTATAGGCGGCCTGGAAGCAATACATGGCATAGACGGCCGCTTCCTTATCGACGGTGTTGGGGTTATCGGGAGTGCCACCGACGTACTTCCCGAGCTCTTGGTAGAGGTTGACGTAGCTATATTCGGCAGCGGCCAAAGCAGCCGTCTTATAAGATTCGCTGCCCGTCATTTCGTACATCTTGGCAAGGAAGCGGACGGCGATCGGCGTATTGAGTTCGCTCGTGCCTTGGTAGGTCGAATTGGATGTATCGGTATTGACAGATCCATTGAGGTTATAGGCGCGGTAGAAGGAGCCGTTCTCGTTTTGGACGGTTACGAGGTTGTCGGCAATCTTCGTAACAGCCTCGAGCCATTGGGTATGCTCGATGCCTAGTCCTTTTTCCATCAAGTATCCGTCGAGGATCCCTTCGGCCGCATCGATCATGCAGCGCAGGAACGTCGGATAGTCTCTTCTGGTTCCTCCGGCCGTATTGTTTCCCGGATCCCACCAGATGATGGGAAAGTAGTCCGACATGATGGTCGAACTGGTCCAGAAATTAAGGGACCTCAAACCATTCTCTATATAGGTCTCGTCCCCTGTGCTTCTGCCGTAGCGGAGCATGTGGTAGGCGGCCGGAGCCTGCTGGCCGACAAAGCCCGATTGCGAACTATAGCCTTGATCCGCCGTCGCATTGGGAAGAGTCAAAGACCAAGGAAGGCCACCATAAACATCGTTGGTGCCGAACGTCTGATACTCTTCGCCGAAGAGATAGAGGTTGTCTTCGTAGATGTCCTCCATGTCGACGGTCGGATATTCGATGGTCTGGGATCTGAACGCTTCTTTGTATGTCTCGACCATCGCGTCGTTGTAGCCGTCTTCGTCGGTTAAGACGACGCCCATCTTGTAGTTATGGGAAAAGCCGACTTCGACCGGGTGGTAGCGCTTCGCCCACCCTTGCCCGGAGTCATAGGTATTCGGCCCTTCGGAGCAGGGGTAGCAGAGATCGACGCCGACAAGAGGCGTGATCTGGAAGCCGACCGAGGCGTATTGCAAAGCCTCGTCGATGTCCCCGTTGGCCCCACCGCCGATGATCCCGTCGACATTGACCTCGGGTTCGTAGTGGTATAACCCGATCGAGAGCCCGTTCTCTTCGTGCCTGATGAAGGTAAGGGGCAAGCCGGTCCTCGTTTCCTTGACCATGACCTTGCCGGTCAGGTTCAGATTGCTGGCGATCGAACCGCTTACCATCTCGTCGGTGTCTTTGTAGATGATCGAAGGGATGAAATAGGTGAAGTCAGAGTACCTCTGAGATCCTTCGGTATTGGTGATCAATAGTTCGCTTTGGAAGCCCTCATCAGAGCCACTTTGTTCAAGGACTGTTGCGGTCCTCAAGATGGCAAAGGACGATGATCCTTCCGGGATGTAGTAAGCGTCTTCGATATGGAAGCGGCTGCCCTCGTCAGTCGTGATGTCGGCGCTCGCCAAGAGGCCGAAGTCGCGCTGCTCGTACTCGCTATAGGCGGAAGAATAGGTGTATTCGTTGAAGGTCGCGAGGATCCCCATCGAGGTGCTTCTGACATTGACGGAAGCCGGCGTTTCGGCCCGGTATCCCGTCTCCCCATTGATGGAAAAATCGACGTAATACCCGCCTGTATCGCTCAAAACCAACGATATCGTCGAGTCTCCGTTCGTAAGGGTCGATCCTTCGATCGCCCCTTCCGGAGCGTCTGGGAGATCGATATAGGCATCATCTCCATTGACGATGCTGCTGCCCAGATCATCGCCTCCGCAGGAAGCCAGGGCCATCACGGCAGGCAAGAGGAACAATAAGGCTTTCTTCATAGGCTCACTCCTTAAGGCCGGTCATGGCGATGCCATCGACGAAGAAGCGCTGGCATGCCACATAGAGGATGAAGGTCGGGACGAGGGCCGTGATGGCCCCGGCCATGCTGAGGGTGTAGTTGGCGTTATGGTCGGTAGACAAAGAGTTGACCAATAACTGGATGGTGAAGAGATCGGGATTGGTCCCGACGTAAAGCAAAGGAGTCAGGTAGTCGTTATAGGCTCCGTTGAAGGCCAAGATGAACTGGGTAAGGATGGCCGGAACCGAAAGCGGGAAGATGATCTTTAAGAAGATGCTGAAGCGCCCCATCCCATCGATTTCAGCGGCTTCCTCCAATTCCTTCGGAAGCGTCTTGAAGTATTGGTGAAGGAAGAACATGGCCCCGGCCGAGCCGAACATCCCCGGGATGATGATGGGAAGCGGAGTCCCGTACCACCCATAGACATTGACGAACATGACGTAGCTCGGCATCAAAATGATGACTCCTGGAATAACCATCGTGGCCAAGATGAGGAAATAGACGACCCTTCTACCCGGCCACTTCATGCGGGCGCAGCTATAGGCGCATAGCGAGGAGCAGAAAGTCCCTACCACCGTCGTCGGGACGGTATACAGGAACGTATTGAGGAAGGCCTGCCAGACGTCGTTTTCACTGAAGAGCTTGTCGTAGTTGCCGATGTCGATGGGGTTCGGGATCCATTTGAAATCGAAGATGTTCTCGGGAGAGGTGAAGGAAGTGGCTAGCGCAAATAAGAACGGAATAAGGATCAAGGCCGCGGCGATCGTCAAAACGAGATACATCCCGCCTTGCGAGAATATCGTCCTGGCCAAGGCTCTCCGCTTGGCCTTCTGCCGCCTGATTTCCAGATAGGCGCCGTAATTCAGCTCGTTTTCACTCATCGTAGTGCACCCAGAAGCGGCTGAGGACGAATTGGACGGCGCTTATAGCCAAAATGATGAGGCCTAAGACTATGCCCAAAGCACAGGCATAGCCGGCCGCATAATTCCAGCTGCTCGTTGTGTATTTGTAGATGTACCAAACGGGCATGACCGACCACTCGGTCATGGCGTCCCCTCTCATGACCTGGAACCTCGTGAAATCCTGAAAGGAGCCCGAGATGCCGGTCAGCAAGATGTAGAAGGTGATGGGGCTGATGGCCGGTAGCGTCACATGGATGAACTGCTGGACTGCATTCGCCCCATCTATCTCCGCGGCTTCGTATAAAGCCTTCGGGACGTTCTTCAAAGAGGCGTAAATAAGAAGGATCGAAGTCCCGAGGCCGGACCAGACGCCCATCGTGATCATCGAAGGGAAGAAGAGCTCTTCTCCGAGGAAGGACACGGTCCCCAAACCCAAGGCCTGGCAAAGCCTTCCGATCAGCCCGTACATCGGCTGGTACATCCAGCTCCAGATGAAGGTGATGGCCACCGCCCCGCAGACGGTCGGGATATAGAGGATCGAGCGGAAGACGGTGCTCCCCTTCTTGATCTTCGTAAGGAAGCAAGAGAAGACGAGGGCGAGGAAGAGCCCGATCGGCACCCCGATGCAGTTGATCAAAGCATTGACCAAGGACCTGGTGAACCAGCCGTCATTGAAGGCGGTGATGTAGTTCTCAAGGCCGACGAAGTTATACGAATCGGCCGTCGCGAAGGTGTAATCGGTGAAGGATAGATAGACGGCGTATAGAAGCGGGAAAGCCAAGAAGAGTGATAAACCGATGACAAGGGGCGCCGCGAAGGCGATGCCTTGGGCCGCTTCGATCCTTTTCTTGGTCTTGCGGCTTATCTTGCGCTTCGGCTTGGGTTCTTCGTAGATTTTGGTTGAAGCAACGGGGGCATCAAAGCGATCGCCGGTGGCGGTTTCGTATGCTTCGTTGCCCTTTCGGCTGATCTTCAATCTGACCATGGCTTAGCCCGGAGGAGATGTGGAGTTTTAGAGGTATTGGCCGATGGCCGCTTCGACGGCGGTAAGGAATTCGTCGACCGTGTAGCGGGTCGAGGGATCGGTGCTATAGAGGCGTTCGGAAATCGTGTCGTAGCCGAGTTCCTTCCAGCGGCTATCGGCCCGATACTGCCAGAGTCCGTAGGACTGGTTCTGGGCGCTTTCCACGAAGACGTCGTAGTTCTCGTAGCCGAAGAGACGGGCTTCGCGCTCCCGGACGTCGTCACTGGTGGCGACATCGTAATAGCAGGGGATCTGGAAGCCGGTGGCGGACAAAAGTTCCTGCCCTTCCCTCGAAGCGATGTATTCGACGAGCTTCCAGGCGGCTTCGATGTTTTCGCACTGGTTGAAGATGCCGTAGCCGACGGAGCCGCTATACATGTTCTTCGTCGGATTGACATCGAAGGCCGGGACATAGGCGACATCCCAATCAAAACCCAAGGTATTGAAGGAAGTGACGTTCCAGCGTCCGGCGACCAAAGTCGAGATCATCTGCATCGAGAAGAGGGTTTCCCCGTCGGTTCCGGCGGTCCAAGAGCTAGGCGGCATGATGTTATAGGTGACGTAGACGTCCTGCATGAACTGATAGCCGTCCCTGAGGCCCTGGAGCGTCGCCTCGTCGGTCGGGAAGGCGTCTCTTGTTTCGTTTAGGAAGTCGCCTCCGGCGCTCCAGACGAGGCCTTCGGGACCCATGCCGCCGAGGGCGTAGCGGCTGATTGAGCCGTCATCGTCATACTTCGTAAGGGCCAGCCACATCTCGGTGGCCTCTTCGATCGTCATGATGCGGTCGCTCGGCGGATATTCGACGCCCATCTCGTCGAAATGGTCTTTGTTGTAGAAGAGGACGTAAGGCCCGACGTCTTTGGGGAGGGCCAATTGGACGCCCGATCCCGCCCTTTGGGTCGAGGAATCGTATTGGTAGCGGCTGATGACGCTCGGGAACATCCCGTCCGTATCTACAAGAGTCGAGGCGGCAATGTAGGGGTCGAGATTGACCATCTTGTTGAAAGAGGCCCAAGAGGTAAAGGCGCCGTCCGGAACCAAGAAGACGTCGGTGACGTTATTGGCGACGAGATTGTTCCCGTAGGTCCCTTCGTAGTCTCCGAGGATCTGCAGATCGACGGTGATATCGGGGTAACGTTCGTAGAAGCCCTCCAGCATCCCTTCGATGACGGCGCGCTCGACCGTCGCCCCGGAGGAATCCCAGTGGGTCATGGTGATGGTGACGGGGTCGCCCGTGTATTCGTACTCGTATCCGAGTTCGTCGTATTTGGCGAGGATGGCTTCGAGGTCGTCGGTATTGACCCCGACTTCGCTGGTCGTCCTATTGGTATTGGTGCAGCCGGCTAGGGCCGTGGCGATAAAAGCGAAGGAAATTGGCAAAATGGCTTTTAACTTCATTCGTGTGCCTCCACAGCACTATATTTCCCGTTTCATGTAAGCCCTTACAATGCAAAAGGACTAGTGGCTTATACAACTAAGCACCAAGGTATATGAAAGGCCCGATTTTGCCGATAAATTGGCCATTATTAACAAAATGGCGGGTCAGAATCGAAGAAAAATCCGGGTCGATTATGGAAGATTGGTATATCGGGCCGAATTTTTTCTTGTTTGGTAAAGTTCTTCAATTAAGGAAAGGATCCGCTGGAGGTCCCTCATCCAGCATTCGGTCTTTATGAAGCGCATCTTCAGCGTCTTGTCGATATAGGTCATCTTCACGTTCTGGAGATAGGGGATCATGACCGAGAAGAGCTCGGTCCCGATCCCGGAGAGATCGCTGAAGGAGCGGCTAAGGAAGATATCGACGTGGTCAGGACCCTCTTCCAGCTTATCGATGGAAGGAACGTCGGAAAGGATATCGATCTTCTTTTTCTCGATGAGGGTTTCGACTTCCTTGGGCAGGCGCCCGTGGGCGTCCCTTATCTTATTGGAGATGCGCTTTAGTTCCTTCAGGGTCTTCGCCCCGTCGAGTTCCTGGTATAGGGAGATGCGTTCCTGCTCGCTCGCGTAGCCTTTTGGAATATAGGCATCGATATCGAAGACGGGCGAAGGCTTAGGAGTTTCATGGGGAAGTCCGCTTTTCTTTTCTTCGATGGCTTCGCTAAGCATCTTGAGATAGAGATCCAGGCCGATCGAATCGATGAAGCCGGCTTGCTCGGGCCCGAGGATATCGCCGGCGCCCCTTATAAGGAGATCCCTTTGGGCGATCTTGTAGCCGGACCCCAGTTCGCTGAATTCCTGGATGGCCTGCAGCCTCTTCACGGCATCTTCGTTCATTTCCTTTTCGGGACGGTAGAAGAGGTAGGCATAGGCCATGCGGTCGCTCCGCCCGACCCGTCCTTTGATCTGGTAGAGCTGGCTCAAGCCGAACTTATCGGCATCTTCGACGATCAATAGATTGGCGTTGGCGATATCGATCCCGTTTTCGATAATCGAGGTGGCGACCAAGACATCGAGCCTTCCGTCATAGAAATTGTTCATCACTTCCTCGGTCTCGGCCTTTTCCATCTTCCCGTGGACGACGCCGATGCGGGCGAAAGGCAGGCGCCTGGCGATATTGGAGGCCGTCTGGTAGATCGAATCGATGACGTTATGGACGTAGTAGACCTGGCCTTGCCTCGAAAGCTCCCTTGATATCAGTTCGATGGCGATATCTTCCGAATACGGAGCGACATAGGTCTCGATCGGGCTTCTTTCGGAAGGAGCCGTATGGATTTCGCTTAGGGGACGGATGCCGAGCAAAGACATCTGAAGGGTCCTTGGGATAGGAGTCGCCGAGAGGGAAAGGACATCGACGTTCTTCCTCATCTCCTTGATCTTTTCCTTTTGCTCGACCCCGAAGCGCTGCTCCTCGTCGACGATGAGGAGGCCAAGATCCTTGAAATCGACTTCCTTGCTAAGGAGGCGGTGCGTCCCGATGACAAAGCGAACGCGCCCGTCCTTCAAGGCCTTGATGGTCCTGCTTTGCTGGCTAGCGGGGATCAAGCGCGACAATGGAGCGATTTCTTCTTCGCTCAGATAGCCATGGAAACGCTCCAAGGCCACCTCGTAGTGCTGCCTCGCCAGCAAAGTAGTAGGGCAGAGGAGAGCGACCTGCTTCCCGGCATCTAAGGCCTTGAAAGCGGCCCGGAAGGCCACCTCGGTCTTCCCGAAGCCGACGTCACCACAAAGGAGGCGGTCCATGACCGTCGGGCTCTCCATGTCTTCTTTGATCTCTTTGAGAGACCTTTCTTGGTCGGGAGTCAATTCATGGGGGAACTCGGCTTCGAAAAGCCTTTGGTTCTCGGTGTCGGGAGGGAAGGCAAAGCCTTCGATCTTCGCCCTATCGCGATAGAGACCCATGAGGCGTTCGGCCAATTCATTGACCTTCTCGGAAATCTTCGCCTTCCTCTTTTCCCAATCCTTGGAATAGAGGCGGTTAAGGCGCGGGGCGGCGCCTTCCCGCCCGGCGTATTTCCTGACGAAGCGGAAATGCTCCAAAGGAACGTAGAGTTTGTTGTCGTCCGCATAGATGATTTCCAGATAGTCACGATGCTTTCCGCCAGTCTCCAAAGTCTTGGTTCCGAGGAATTGGCCGATGCCGTAAGTCTCGTGGACGACGTAATCCCCAGGACGGAGATCCTCATAGGATTTGAGAATGGTCGCCTCCTTGTAACGGCTGGAGACGCGCTTGCCTCCACCTTGCCTTCCGAAGAGTTCGCGAGCCGAAATTATTGCAAGTTTTAAAGTCGGACTTTCAAAACCAACAGAAAGATTTGTATTAGTTAAATAAATTCCAGTTTCATCCGGAACATCAAAAGGCTTCGCTTCCTTATAAGAGAGGTTGTTTTCCTTAAGCAGGCCTTCGACTATGTCCTTCTCGTGAGCCTGGGGAAGGCAAAGGAGAAGCCGATATGTCGGATCGGCATAGCCTTTGATCGTATTGACCAAGGCCGAGAGGCCGTGACCGCTCGGAATGATGGGTTTGAGATCGATGACTTTCTCGTTGCCGCCCGAAGAGAAGCGCTCGCTATAGATGACCTTGTTGCCTTTGAAGGCTTGCTCGACATCCATGTATTGGGAGAGTCCAGCCGGTATGGCAAACCGATCCCTTAGCTCGCCGTAATAATGTCCGGCTTCGCTATAGAGATTGATGGTCGATTGATTGAAATGGGCCTTATCGGCAACGAAGACAAAGGAAGGTGAAAAATAATCAAGGACGGAGTGGGGATTTTTCGTCGCAAAACCGAAGTATTTATAGAGTTTCGGGTCGTATTTGCGCTCGATAAAGGCCTCAATCGCCTCTTTTTGCCTTGCTTTGTATTCCCGCGCAAAATCCGCGGGCATGCTCGAAGAATCCTTTTCGGCCAGTTCCAAGAGACGCTTGGCAAAGTCGGCCAATTCGTCTTCTGAAAGGACCATGTCGCTTGAGGGGAAGACATAGGCTTCCTTGAGTTCCCTGTTCGATATCTGGGTTGCTATGTCGAAGCGCCTGATCGACTCGATTTCATCATCGAAGAACTCAACCCTAGTCGGCGCATCATCGGCGACCGGGAAGAAATCGACGATGTCGCCCCTCGCAGCAAATTGAAGCGACTGGTCGATCTTATCGACGCGCTGGTAGCCGAGTTCGATTAGTTTCTTCTTAAGAAAGGACAGATCATAGCGATCGCCCTTCTTCAAATGGATGATGCTCTGTTTGAAGACTTCGGGGTCGCTTTGATAACGGAGCAGGGCAGAAGGATGGGTAACCAAGACCTTGGGCTTGCCGTCCAGCAGCCGAATAAGGGCGTAAAGCCGTTGGGCCAGGAACTCTTTCCCTGAACTTATGGCCTCGGCCCTCAGTAACTCGTCCGCTGGAAAATAAACTACATCGGATTCATTTAAATATTCCAGAAGCGAAGTATATAGCCTTTCAGCGGAATAAAGTGTAGTTGCGACAACCGCGCAACTGCCTTTATTTTCCGCGAAGGAAGCAGCTATCAGAGGCGCCAATCCGGCGTTCTCGTCCACGACGAAATGCCCCTCGCCGGAGGTGAGGGGGGAGGTCATGCCTTTTTCGGAGAGTAGCTTTCTTAAATCGATTTTGCCGCCTCCGCTAGCGATTATAGCGGTTCATGGCGGATTCGAAACCGTGCAGGAGGCATTCCTTGAGGGCCTTCTTGGCAAGATCGATGCCTTGCAGCAAGGCTTCGCCCTCTTCGCCTTTTGCCTTCCCTAGCACATACGAAACCGGGTCGCTTTGGGGCTCGCCGATTCCGATCCTTATGCGCTTGATGCTCTGCGTTCCGGTCTTGCGGATGATGTCTTCCATGCCTTTATGGCCGCCGGAAGAGCCTTCTTTCCTTAGCCTTATATGCCCGGGAGCGATGGCCATATCGTCATAAATGACGATGACATCGTCGATATCGATCTTGTAGAAGGAGATGGCAGCGACGACGCTATCGCCGCTTAGATTCATGAAGGTCTCGGGCTTCAAAAGAAGGACATCGTCATCGAGGCGGTCGTCTTTGAGGATTCCGTAAACGCCACTGAAGCCGTGGCGCGAAAAATCGACCGAAAGATCGTCGGCCAAGGCATCGATGGCCATATAGCCCATGTTGTGCCTGGTCCCGTCGTATTCTTTCCCGGGATTGCCAAGGCCAGCCAGAAGGATCACGACTTTGCCCCCAAGGAGAGGGTATTGATGACCGAGACGATCTTGTCGATCTTCTCGGTGTCGTAGACGATGAGCGGAACGTTGGCGAGTTCGGCCAAGGCCTTGGCGCCGGCGCTCGCGTCTTCCTGCGAACCCAAAGCGGTCAAAGTCCTCTTCATCATCATGCGGCTGAAGGCCCCGAGCTTATTGATGTCGAAACTGCCCCTGACCTGATAGAAGCGGACATGGTAGAGATCCAAGACATTGGAATTGATCAAATCTTCTCTACCCTCTTTGCTAGGGAATGCCATCCCGACGGAGAAGATGATGATGTCCTTTCCTTCAAGGTCATCGTAATTGCTTAGGAACTTATTAAGGCCTTGGATGACCCCGGCCTGGACATAGCCGCCGTAAACCACGACGTCGGCCTCCTTAGCCTTCCTTAGCCACTTGCCTTTGAGGGGCATGGCTTCGCCTGCCACTCTTTTGGCGATATCTTCGGCATATTGCTTGGTCGAGCCGGTCCGGCTCGTATAAAGAACAAGCGTCTTCATCAATGCTGCATTCTATCATGAAGGCGCCGTTACATTAGAATATCGACGAATGCCGAGGTCCCCGTTAGCCAACCGCGAAATAAGAGAAGCCCGCCGCAAGGAAATCCTTTCCGCCGGCTTTGCCGTCTTGGCCGAAGGAGGGATCAAAAAACTCACTTTTACCAACGTCGCCGACAGAATCGGCTGCCCCCATAGCCTTCTCTACCACTACTTCGCCAACAAAGAAGAACTCCTCCAAGCCCTCGCCAAGGAATCGGCGAATCTCCACCAAGTCGAATGGGCCAGGGCCCAAAGGGTCGGCTCCATCGAAGGGCTGACCATCGTTTCTTCCTTCTTCGAGGAAAACCGCCTCGCCGAGGAAGACGAAAGGAACTTCATCCTCTTCGAGCTTAGAAGAGGGATCAGGGAAGAAGACGATGCCCGCATCTTCGGAAAGGATCCCCTTTCCATCATGGCCGGCCTCCTCGAGCAGGCCGCCAGGGAAGAACTCATTCCTTTCAGCGATTACCGCGAGAAAGCCAAGGTAATCTTTGATTACCTGACCGGCTATCTCGTAAGACTCTCTTTCGACGAAAAAGCCGCCTATAGCAAGACGGCCTTCAATCGATTGGTCCGTTACTGATCCAGTTTCCTGGAGTGTTCGCGGTTGAACTCTTTGATGTTCTTGTAGATGCCCTTGAGGTTCGGATAGATCTCCTCGTAGGCGTTATAGAAGAGATAGTCGTAGGTCTCTTTGTTCTTCGGATCGGGCTCGAAGGTGTCTTTGGTATGGACCATCGAAGCAACCGCATCCTCGAGAGAATCGAATTCCTTGATGGCGAGGAAGGCGCAGATGGCGGCCCCCAAAGACGAAGTCTCGCTCGTCTGGACCCTCGTGGCCGGCAGGCCGAAGATGTCGCTAGTGATCTGGCAGATTTCGTCGCTATTCGAACCGCCGCCAGAGATGCGGATTCCTTTGAAGGGATGTTTCAGTTTCTTCGCAAAATGCTCCATCCCTTCGCGGAGGGCGTAGGCGATGCCTTCGATGATGGCCCGGTATAGATGCTCCTGGGTCACGACGTCGCTGAAGCCGATGATGGCCCCTTTGGCCAAGGGCCTCGAAAGGCCCGGGCCCCAATAGGGCTGCAAAACAAGCCCGTCGCAGCCGGGCGGGACGTTATTCAATTTGTGGTTGAACTCATCGGCATTGGTCTGGGAAATGATGAGATCGTCGATCGGCTGGGCCCCGAATTCCTTGAGGAACCAGTTGATCATCCAGTATCCGCGGTAGATCTGGATGTCCATGTTGTAGTAGCCGTCCACGCAGGCGGCGTACCCGGGCAAGAAGGGTTCCGAAGGAATGTGCTTCCTGGTTGTCGTTTCAATGGTCGAGGCCGTCCCGTAGGAAATGGCAAGCTCGTTGTCGTCGATGACCCCGAGGCCCAAGGTCTCGCAGGACTTATCGGACCCGGCGGCGTAGAACTTAAGCCCGACCGGCAAACCCGTCTCTTGGTGGGCTTTTTCGGTGATTTCCCCGATCAATGAGCCTTCTTTTACGAGTTCCGGGAGCCATTCGCGTTTGACGCCGAAGATCTGGCCCTTCAGATGGCTTTCGGGATGCCGATAGAACTTCTTCTTGGCAAAGTTGATGGGGTAGTGCCCGGCGTAATTGCTGGCCGAATCCTTCATCTGCCCGGTCAACTTCCAGGTGAAATAGGTCGAAACGGCGATGTAGTGGGCGATCTTCGCGTAATTCTCCGGCTCGTTTTCCGCGATCCAGTTGGCCATCGATCTCTGCTTGTTGAGTTCGCAGGTCGGCAGCATCCCCACAAGCGAGAAGATGATCCTCGAAAATAGCGGCAGCTTGTTTTCGGCCGAGGCCATCCTTTGGTCAAGCCAAAGGATCATCGGGCGGATGACCTTAAGATCCTTGTCCAGGGTAACCGCAGAATCCCTAAAACAAGTAAGGGTCATGGCCTTGACCAGCTTCAACTGGTAGGGATAGCCGGCCGCGATCTTCCGGCAGCAGCGGCACAAGCACGCGTAATAGACCTCCGGATCCTGCTCGGCGTAGTTGGGTTCCTTCGAGAAATAGGGAGGATTGTATTTCTCGGCCTCCATGGCAATGGCATTGCCGGCCTTATCGAAAATGCCGACCCGGACGCTTTGGGTCCCGAAATCGGCCGTCAGGACGTATGGTCCCTTCGAGAACATCTTTTCCATCCGCTCAATTGTATACGGGCGGGATGTTTTTTCTAGTTTTCTTGACCCTTGTTCTTCTTAGAAGAACTCTTTGATGGTATAGTTGCGGAGGTCGGGTTCGATGAACCCAGAAAATACCAGTAGTCATTAGGAGGACACAATGGAAGAAAAAACCTATGTCTATTCCTTCGAGGAAGCCCACGAAGGAAAGCTAGGCAAAGACCTGCTCGGCGGCAAAGGCGCCGGCTTGAGCGAAATGACCTCCATCGGGGTGCCCATTCCCCCCGGTTTCACGGTCACCACGGCGGCTTGCACGCTCTATCACGAATCGGGCAAGAAGATCCCCGACTTCGTCTGGGAGCAGATCGTCGCCCACATCAAGGATGTCGAAAAGAAGACCGGCAAGAGCTTCGGCGGCGACGTCCGCCCGCTCCTCGTTTCCGTCCGCAGCGGCGCCCGCGTCTCCATGCCGGGCATGATGGATACGATCCTCAACCTCGGTCTCAACGACCACACGGTCGAAGTCTTGGCCGCCGAAACGAACAACGCCCGTTTCGCCTACGACTCCTACCGCCGCTTCATCTTGATGTTCACGAATATCGCCAAGGGATATCCGCGCACCGAGATGGATGCCATGCTCGACGCCCTCAAGGAAGAAAAGGGCTACAAGATGGACTACGAAGTCCCGGCCGAAGACCTTAAGGTCTTGGTCAGCCAGTACAAGGAATACTACAAGAAGACCGTCGGAGAAGAATTCCCGAGCGATCCCTATGAGCAGCTCCGCGAAGCCGTGGCCGCCGTTTTCCGTTCCTGGGACAACGAACGCGCCAACGTCTACCGCATGATGAACGGGATCCCCTACGAATGGGGCACCGCCGTCAATGTCCAGTCGATGGTCTTCGGGAACCTCAACGAGCGTTCCGGCACCGGCGTCGCCTTCTCGAGGAACCCCTCGACCGGCGAAAACACCGTCTATGCCGAGTTCTTGATCAATGCCCAAGGCGAAGACGTCGTCGCCGGCGTCCGCACCCCGATGCACATCGAAGAGCTGAACAAGATCATGCCCGACGTCTATGCCCAGTTCCAAAAGACCATCAAGGCCATGGAAGGGCATTACAAGGACATGCAGGACATGGAGTACACCATCGAAGACGGTAAGCTCTACTTCCTCCAGACGAGGAACGGCAAGAGGACGGCCCGCGCGGCCCTCAAGATCGCCTGCGACCTCGTCGACGAAGGCATCATCGACGAAAAGGAAGCCTGCATGAGGGTCGAACCGAAGCAGCTAAATGACCTCCTCCACCCGACCTTCGACGAAAACGATCTCAAGAAGCACACCCCGATCCTCAAGGGCCTCCCGGCTTCTCCGGGCGCCGGGACCGGTGCCCTCGTCTTCAGCGCCGAGGAAGCCAAAGCCCAGCACGATGCCGGGAAGAAAGTCGTTTTGGCCCGTGCCGAAACCTCTCCCGAAGACATCATCGGCATGGTCAATGCCGAGGCCATCATCACCCAGCGCGGCGGGATGACGAGCCACGCGGCCGTCGTTGCCCGCAGCATGGGCAAGTGCTGCGTCGCCGGCTGCGGCGAAGCCATCATCGACGAAGAAAGGAAGACCATCTCCGTCGGCGACAGGATCTACAAGGAAGGCGATGTCGTTTCCGTCAACGGCTCGACCGGCCTCATCTATAGCGGCGCCATCGAAATGGTCGAAGCCTCGATGGGCGGCGATTTCGGACGCATGATGGATTGGGCCGACAAGTACCGCCGTCTCAAGATCCGCGTCAACGCCAACACCCCGGCCGACGCCGAAGTCGGCAACCGCTTCGGGGCCGAAGGCATCGGCCTTTGCCGCACCGAGCGCATGTTCTTCGGGACCGATAGGATCCTCCACATGCGCGGCATGATCCTCAGCGACACGACCGAGCAGCGCGTCGAAGCCCTCGAGAAGCTTCGTCCCTACCAGGTCGAAGACTTCTACAAGATGTACATGGCCAACCCCGGCAAGCACGTCTGCATCCGTCTGCTCGATCCGCCTCTGCACGAATTCCTCCCGACCCTTGCCGAAGATGACAAGATCAAGGAAATCGCCGCTGATCTAAACGTCACCGAGCAGAAGGTCCGCGACCGCATCACCTCCCTCATCCAGATGAACCCGATGATGGGCTTCAGGGGCTGCCGCCTCGCCGTCGCCTATCCCGAAATCTACCGGATGCAGGCCACCGCCATCGCCCAGGCTGCCCTCAAGGCCGAAGACGACCTCAAGCAGCCGGTCGAGTGCGAGATCATGATCCCGCTCACCGAGGAAATCAAAGAGTTCCGCTACGTCAAGGAAATCGTCAAGGAAGCCTTCGAAGGCGAATTGAAGAAGACCGGACGCAAGCTGGTTTACCACATCGGCACCATGATCGAAGTCCCGCGGGGCGCCCTCATGGCCGGCGAGATCGCCCAGGAAGCCGAGTTCTTCAGCTACGGCACCAACGACCTCACCCAGCTCACCATGGGCTTCAGCCGCGACGATGCCCAGCAGTTCCTCGACTACTACTACGACAAGAAGATCTACGAATTCGATCCCTTCCAGACCATCGACGTCAAGGGCGTCGGCGAACTGGTGAAGATCGCCTTCGAGCGCGGCCGCGCCACCAGGCCCGAACTCACCGTCGGCGTCTGCGGCGAGACCGGCGGCGATCCGGCTTCGATCAACTTCTACGACAAGGTCGGACTCGACTACGTCTCCTGCTCCCCCTTCCGCGTCCCCGTCGCCCGCTTGGCCGCCGCCCAGGCTGCCATCGCCCATGAGCGCGAGGCCGAAAAGCCCGGGATCAAGAAGACCTTCATCATCAAGAAGTAAGCTTTAACTCTCCAAGGCTCTTCTAGCCCCCTTCGGGGGGCTTTTTCATGCCTTTAGCCAAAGAAAAGGAAGACGAAATTGCTTTAGACAAAAACTCTCGTTAGTAACGAAGAAATATAGATATCATCGAATGTTTTCGCGAATTTGCCTCTTTCATGAGGATTGCATCGGTGTACTATAAAGGCGCGTCCCCGTTTGACGAAGTGTCCCTCGAAAGAGGTAGAACGCGATGGGAGGGACGCTTTTTAAACCTTAGTAGATTGGTTTGCTTAACTTATCCACGATCGTATATCAGAAAATTTTTCCTGAAAAAGTCTTGTTAGTAACAAGGAAAATTAAGCATTCATCGAAACTTTTGGCGAATTTGCCTATTCCATATAGTGCTTGGCCGTGTATCATAAAGGTGCGTCCCCGTTGACTTTGCGTCCCTCGAAAGAGGTAGAACGCGCCGGGAGGGACGCTTTTTGTTTGACACAGCAACCCATTCACGCTGACTTTGTTTGTACTGACGATCAGATGGCGCGGCGTTGTTCACAGAACGAAGCGGCGTAGTCCGGTTATTTTGGGTTGCTTTTGTTTGTTGGATGCTTATTCGAAGTCGAATCTTCCTTGGATGGAACGGCGGTCTTCTGAATGGCTGCTAAGACTTTCGCTTCGTCTATCTTCGACACGAGAAAATCAACATAACGGTTGTTTTCTTCTGACATGTTCAAATCCCTCATTTTTCCTTTCCTGAACCATTTTTTAGAACGGATTTTGAGGGTGTTCGCCATATACGAATCCCGCGGGTCTTTGGGATTCGGATTTGGCGTTAATAGGTGGTTTTTATGGTTTTTGCCTCTCACTGGGCTGTGGGTTATGACATAAGCAAGATAGCAATCGCCGGCTTCGCCAACGATATAGGCTGGGTGAAATACGATGTTTCCGTGAACGTTGGTCCGAAAACCGCGAAAGTGCCGCATTTCCGGCGGATATAAAATCATGCCTTCCTCCTTTCTTTCGGGAGTGACTCGCTTCGGTTTCTTTAGAAGGACGTGTTCCCATCATTAAGTAGGGGAGAAACGGCTGCTTGGTCCCTTTTTTCGAAAACTTTTTCTGTCTTTTTGGACGTGTCCGAAGACAAGTAAAGAAAAAGCCCGGCACAGCCGGGCTTCATAGATTATTGGTTACTTGCCTTCTTTCTTCCTAAGCGCCGCTTCGTGGAAGACTTCGGCATAGCCGTCTTTGTTGACTTGGCGGCCCCTGGCGATGGCCATGGCCTTGCCGGGCACGTCTTCGGTGATGGTCGAGCCGGCGGCCGTGAATCCTTCCTCGCCCACATGGACGGGGGAGATGAGGATGGTGCCGGAGCCGATGAAGGCTCCGTCGTCGATCTTGGAGCGGAACTTATTGACCCCGTCGTAATTGGCGATGATGGTCCCGCAGCCGATATTGACCTTATCTCCGATTTCGGAATCGCCCAGGTAACTGAGATGGGCGCATTTGCTGCCCTCCCCGAAGACGACGTTCTTCAGTTCATTGAAGTTCCCGATATGGGCCTTATCGAGGATCCTGACGCCTTTCCTGGTCCTTAGATACGGGCCGAGATCGGTTCCATTGCCGATTTCCGTATCGGCGAGATTGGAAGAGACGATGACGTTGCCGTCTCCGATGGTGACATTGTTGAAATAGCAATCGGGGCCGATTTCGTTTCCTTTGCCGATGGTGCATTTTCCGTAGATGTGGGTATTGGGGCAGATGACGGTATCGGGGCCGATGGCCACGTCGGGTCCGATATAGGTGGTGTTCGGGTCTTCGATCGAAACGCCCGAAACCATCAAAGCATCATTGATTCTCTTGCGGATGATGGCGGCCGCTTCGGCCAATTGCCTCCTATCGTTGACCCCGAGGGTTTCCTCGAAATTGTCGGCGTCGAGATTCCCGACCTTGTAGCCGAGTTCGTTGAAGACGGCGACCATGTCGGTCAGGTAATACTCATGGGCAGCGTTCTCGTTCGAGAGCTTGCCGAGATTGTCGAAGAGCTTCTCGTTATCGAAGACATAGACCCCGGCGTTGATGGTCTGGATCTTAGCTTCTTCCGGGGTGCAGTCTTTCTGCTCCCTGATGGCGATGACTTGGCCTTCTTTCAGGATGATGCGGCCATAGCCCTTCGGGTTTTCGTTAACGGCCGTAAGAATAGTGAGGTCGTTGCCGCTATCTTCGTGCTTTTGGAGCAATTTGCCCAAGGTTTGCGAGGTTAATAGGGGCGTATCGCCACAGCAAACGATGGTAGAACCCTTCTTTCCCTTGAGGATCGGAGCGGCTTGCATGATGGCGTGCCCGGTCCCTAGCTGTTCCTTCTGCCAGACGACTTCGGCCTGGCCTTCCAATATGTCGGCGACGATCTCTCCCGAGTGACCGACGACCCCGACGATCTCTTCGACGCCCAAAGGCTTCAAAGCGTTGATGACATATTGGACCAGAGGGGTCTTGAGAATCGGGAAGGCGGACTTGGGCATACCGGCCTCGCTTTTCATGCGGGTGCCTTTGCCGGCGGCCAATATGATCGCGTATCTATTCATTGCATGGTCCTCGTAAGGAAAACGTTATAGCCGAGCCTATCGAAGCGCCGGTAGGACTCCTTGGCTTTCTTGGTGTCGGTCGATAAACCGAAGACGGATGAACCCGAACCCGTCATTGCGACATAGAAGAATGCGCCTTCGGACTTCATCTCTTCGATGACGGTCTGGATTTCGGGAAGGAGGGAAACGGAGGCCATCGTGAGGTCGTTTCCGGCCGCTTCGGCGATCATTTGCTCGTTCCCCGTTTCAAGGCCTTCGATGACCTTTTCGGTATCGATGGGGAGCCTGGCGAACTCATCGCAGCAGTTGAAGACGTCCTTCGTCGATAGACCTTTATCTGGCTTGATGAGGACGACATCGTAGGAACGCTTGGTCCTGATGGGTTTGACGACTTCGCCGATCCCCGAAAGATGGGCCGGGGAACAGGTAAGGAAGTAGGGAACGTCGGCCCCGATCGAAAGGCCGATTTCGGCAAGCTCTTCGGTAGTTGTTTTGAGTTTGAGCATCTTGGCGATGGCCAGAATCACGGCGGCCGCGTTGCTCGAGCCTCCGCCGAGTCCGGCGGCGAAGGGGATTTCCTTATGGATATGGATCAGGAAGTTTTCGGTAAAGCCGAACTTATTGCGCATGGCCTCCAAGGCCTTGGTGCAGAGGTTCCGGTGGAGGGCATTTAGATGCGCATCGTCACAGGTGACGAAAGAGTCCTGGAGATAGGGGGTGCAGTTTATTTCGATCGTGTCATGCAGCTCGATGGGGAGATTGACCATCTCGAGCTTGTGGTATCCGCCTTCGGTTAGGCCTTTGACGGAGAGGGAGAGATTGATCTTCCCGAAAGATTTGACGATCATGGCGTGCCTTATTATTGCAGTTTCTTTATCTAAAGAAACACCTTAAGCCTTTGCCTGCGAAAATTCTTCGTAAATGGCCAGGAGCGCCTCGGGCTTAAGGCCTTCCGCCCGGGCATTGAGTGCCCCGTGTTTTGCTAGAACGGAGGTCAGCAAAGCCTCGTCATAGTCTTTCTTCAGGCAGTTATGGAGGGTCTTTCTCCTTAAGGAGAAGGCTTTCTTCAGGAAGAGATAGAAGCCCTTCATGAAGGCGAGATCCCTATTGGGGTCATAATCATAAGAGAAGACGAGGCTTTCGACGTGCGGAGCAGGGGAGAAGGCGCTGGGCGGAACGACGTATTCCTTTTTGGCCTTCCCGAGCATCGAGAAGACGATGCCAAGCGGCGAATAATCCTTCGTCCCGGCTTTGGCGGAAACCCTTTCGTAAGCCTCTTTCTGGACCATGAAGACGCCTCGCTTGGCTTTCGGGGTTTCGAGAAGAACCTTCTCTAAAAGAGAAGAGGTTATGTAGTAGGGAAGATTCCCGAGAATCTGCGTGTACTCCGTTAAATCGGCCTCGAGGGCGTTCTCCCTCTCAATGACGAGTTTCTCTTCATTCGGGAAATCCTGATGGAGCTTGGCAAGCAGGCCTTCGTCGATATCGACCGCCTTGCCCGAATACCCTTTTTCGATGAGAAAGTAAGTCAAGGAACCGGCCCCGCAGCCGATCTCATAGACCGGCCCTTCTTCGGGCCCTAAAAGCAGATCGGCCGCCCTTTCGGCGAACTCCGGATCGACGAGGAAGTTCTGGCCGACTTCCTTTTTGGCCAGGAGCTTGTAGGACTTTATGTTTGCGAAATACCTATCGGAGTTCATCTAGTGCCTCGTCTATCTGCTTTAGGGTAATGCCTCCGTAGGCACAGCGACTAAGCAAAGTCTTCCCGTTGCCATAACCTAGTCCCAGCTTCTCCATCAGCTTCTGCCTGAGAAGGGAAGAAGAGGGGGTGCCCACAAGGCCTCTTTCGAGGAGGTCGCCATAGGTGACGTCACTGGTCCCGGGCTCACCTTTGGAGAGGATGTTTTCGAGAGCGGCAAGGACCGAATCCCTATCCGATTCGGCGATGCCCAACTTGTGCTTTCCGATGCACTTTTCCCTTTCGACAAAGGCGTGCTTGGCATTGGGCAAAACCGCACTCAATTCATTGCGGATTTTCTGTCCCGGGAAGTCCGGATCGGTAAGGATGACGATATCCCGATCAACGCTAGCCTTAACTAGGTAATCTATAGTTTCACGTGGAATAGAAGAGCCGTTTGTGATAACTATTTCCGCATTGACGAATCCTTGCAAAAAGGCCCGATCGCTTTGGCCTTCCATGACAATGATTCCCGGAAAATCTATCTTTTTCATAGTTCCACGTGAAATAGGTTTCTAAAGTTATCGTCCGTTGCTTCTTCGAGGGTCTTTTCGTCCATCTCCCTCAAGACGGCGATCTCCTTTAAAACGTAGGGGATATAAGCAGGTTCGTTCCTCTTTCCGCGATAGGGCATAGGCGCCAGGTAAGGGGCGTCCGTTTCCAATAGGATCTGGTCCAGCGGAACGATCTTGGCACACTCCTTGACGTTGATGGCGTTTTTGAAGGTCGTGACCCCTCCGAAGCCGAACGAATAGCCGAGCTTCGAAAACCGTAGAAGCATCTCGGGCGATCCGGAATAGCAATGGAGGATCCCCCGCCTCTCGACCGGGTGAGAAGAGAGGACTTCGTACATATCCCCGACCGCCTCGCGGCAGTGGATGCTTACAGGCAATCCAAGCTTATTGGCCAGCTCAATCTGGGCTACCAGGAACTGGTGCTGCCTTTCTCCGGCCTCTTCCTTCTTGTACCAGTGGTAATCGAGGCCGATTTCCCCGATGCAGATGACCTTCTCGTCCTTGGCTAGCTCTTCGATGTCTTTGAGAGCCGAGATATCGACTCCTTCGATATTCTCCGGCTGGTAGCCGACCGCGGCGTAGACGCCTTCATACGCATGGGCGATCTCCACGGCCTTCTTGGAACTCTCATAGTCCCAGCCGATGCACAAAATCGTATGGACCCCGGCTTTGTTGGCCCTCTCGATCACTTCTCCGACTTCGGGAAGGAGATGTTCGTCGTTCAAATGGCAGTGGCTGTCTATCATCTTTATTTGCCCACGCAGAAGCGGGAGAAGATCTCGTCCGTCAGATCCAAAGTCGCGCCTTCTCCCAATAGTTCCCTCAGGTTGTTATAGGCCCTTAATAGATGCCCCGAAACGAGATCGGCAGCGAGGCCGTTCTCAATAGCCTTAATAGCATCAAGCAGAGCCTCCCTTGCCTTCCTTAGATAGGAAAGGTCCCTAGCAGAAACGAGGCTCGGATTGCTGAGCGTCTTTTCGCTCAGTCCCAGACGCTTGGCGATCTCCTTGAGCAACGGCTCGACGTCATTGTTCAGGGCACTCACATAGAGGCGTCCCGGAACTTCCTCATCGAGGAGATCGCTTTTGTTATAGACCTCGATGACTTCCTTGCCACTTTCTTGGGGAAGGGGATGCGGTGTCTTGTCCGAGGCATCGGAAACGTAGACCAAGACATCGGCCTCTTCGGCCGCCTCGAAGGATTTCTTGATGCCTTCTTTTTCGATCTCGCCTTCGCCTTCCCTTATCCCGGCGGTATCGAGAAAACGGTACATTATCCCCGCATAAACCGTCTCTCCTTCGACGATATCCCTCGTCGTGCCGGGAGTAGCGCTCACAATGGCTTTGTTTTTGCCGAGAATTGCATTCAATAACGAGGATTTGCCGACATTCGGCGCCCCGAGAAGAGCGACTTTTACGCCGTTATGGACGTATGAACCTTCGTGCCCTTCCTTGATGAGGCGGGCGATCTCTTCGGATGCCTCTTTGGCAATCGAGGCGATCTGTTCCACGTCCGCCTTGGCGACTTCTTCGTACTCCGGGAAGTCGATGCCGACTTCCAGCAAAGACAAAGCCTCGGCAACCTTATCCCTAAGCGGCTTGATGAGGGCGCTGGCCTCGCCTTTGAGGCCGGCCATCGCAAGGCTCCTCGAGGCTTCCGTTTCGGCGTTGATGAGATCGTTCACGGCCTCGGCCTGGACCAAATCCATCTTGCCGTTATAGTAGGCCAGCGCGCTGAATTCCCCAGGCCCCGCCATCCTTCCTCCTAAGGAGGAAAGTAGTTCGCATATTTCCGTCACGATGAGGGGAGAGCCATGGCAGATGATCTCGGCCATGTCTTCGCCCGTATAGGAACGCGGCCCTTTATATATAAGTAGTATTACTTGGTCGATGGTCCTGTCCCCATCGACGATGTTCCCGAGCTTGATTTCCCTTTTCTCAATATTACCGATAGAAGAAGAGAAGCATTTGCCTAGCGCAGCGAAAACGCCTTGCCCGCTGAGCCTGATGATCGAGAGGGCGCTTTTGAGAAGGGGCGTCGCCGGAGCGTAGATAAAGCTTTCCATCTCTAGAGAGTATAAAGGAAAAGCGGGTTTCCCCGCTTAGCCGACGTATTCGATGACGACGGCTCTCTCCTTGCCTTCGCCGACCGATTCGGTCTTGATGTTCGGCATCCCGGAGAGGGTATTGTGGACGACGCGCCTTTCGTCGGGCGTCATCGGTTCGAGTTTGGCGTTGAGGCGGCTCTTGACGACATCGTTGGCCGTCCTTCTGGCGATATAGGCGATGCGGGAGTACTTGTCTTCCTTATACCCATTCACATCGAGAAGGATCCTGTAGCGATGATGGAACCGATTGCTGACCGCGAGCTTCGTGAGTTCGTTCAGGGCCTGGAGGGTCTTGCCGCCCTTGCCGATCAAGATGGGATTGCGTTCGCTATTGAGGATGATGCGGATGACGTCGTCTTCGATCGTCTCGGCGAACTCCAGTTCAACCCCGAGGCCGCCGACGCCCTGACGGAGGTAATCCTCGGCGTAGAGCATGGCATCGTTGATGTCGCTGACCTCGATCGTGACCTTCTTGGAGAAGAGGGATTTCTTTTCCTCGGAGACGCGGTAATTGAGGCGCTTCACAGAGATGCCAGTATCCTGGCTGGCCGCTTCAAGGGCTTCTTCCAAGGTTTTTCCGGAATACTCTTTCATATCGATTCCTTCTTTCTATTTCTTCTTCTTTTTCGTCAGCTGCTTGGCAACGAGGAGCTGGGTGATGAGGTTCTGGGTAAGCGAGATGATGGCGCCGATGAACCAATAGACGGCCATGGCGCTAGGCAGGAAGAGACCGATGAGGCAGGTGAAGATCATCATGCCCCAAGAGACCCATTTCATGGTCTTCATGTTCTTGTCCTGGGCCGGGTTCCTCGTCAGGCGGGCGACCTTCTTCATCCTCCTCTTCTGGAGGATCTGCGGGACGAGCATCGAGCAGATCTGGGCGGCCGCCATCAGGATGTAGAGGACCAAAGCCGTCCACCAGCCCGAGGAGTTGAGGTACCAGCCTTCGGTGAAGTTCGACAAAACGGACCAGATGGTGTCGCTTAGACTCAAATTCAAGACCGCGCCCGAAGACAAAGCGGCGCTACCTTGGAAGGCGCCCCAGACGCAGATGAAGAGGGGGAACTGGACGATCATCACGAGGAAGACCGAGAAGGGATGGATCTTGTTTCGCTTATATAGCGCCATCTGCTCCTGGGCCAGCCTCTGCTTCTGGGCTTGGTTGGTATCGGAGTTCGGGTATTTGGCCTGCAGTTTCGCCATCTGCGGCTGGAGGGCCTGCATCCTCTGCTGGCTAAGCGTCGAGCGGAAGCTCACCAAGACCATGAAGGCCCTGACGATGAGGGTGACGATGCAGAGGGCGATGATCTGCGAGAAGCCGCTCAAGGAGGCGTCGATGGCGTAGGCGATGGTATCGGTCAGCCAAGCGACTGGATAGACGATCAAACCTTCGAGGAAGCCCTGGCTCCAGGCATAGGACCAGGACTTCTCTTCGATGGAGACGCTCCAATCGCTATCTAGGCCGTAGTGGCCGAAATAGCCGCTGCTCGTGGCTATGCAGGAGCGGATCGAGGAAACGTTGGCCTCGACTTGGGTCTTGTAGGTATCTTCGAAAGCGGCGCTCGGGCAGTTGAGATACCCTAGGCCCGGTTCGTCGCTGGCCCGGAATTCGTCGGTCCAGGCATCCCAATAGACCCAAAGGCCTTCGTCATCCTCGGGTCCCCAGTACTTCAGGTAGCCGTACTCGCGGAGGGCGCTGCTTCCGGCTTCCCTAAGTTCCAGCTGGTTCCCGTCGCTATCGTAGGTATAGGCGGTGACGTATTCGGCCGTGATATTGGAGACGGAGATGATCTCCCCGTTGATGTAGATCGGGTCTTCCGAATCGGCGCCGTGATCTCCGATGAAGGCTTCGACGGCCACTTCGACGACCTTCTGGTCGATGGCGGTGAAATAGGCATCGCTCGGGATGTCCTGCCCGTAGGATTCGGCCGTCGCGATGATGGTGTCGACCAAAAATTCGGCGCCGTCGCTGGCGAAGTTCCCGTCTTCGTCATAGGGAACGTAGCCATAGAGGGTGTCGTTATCCTCGAATACCTGGAAGGCGCTATCTACGTAGGCTTCCGGGATTTCGTCTTTGTCGCAATATACCGTGACCCCTTGCTCGTAGGGGTAGAGCATATTGGCTTCGTCGAGGTCGCTGCAAAAGCTGGCCGTGCAGCCGGAAAGCAGAAGCATGCCCCCGAGACCGAGAGCGGCTATCCCCAATACCTTAGAGGCTTTTTTCTTTTCCAATCTTGCTTGCTCCGATGGCAACTAGCGCCCCGGCCAGCTCCGTCATGTTCTCTAGTCCCTTATCGGGATCGTATCCGAAGCGGGCGACGATGATGAGATCGAGGGAAGAGGAGTAGTCCAAATTCCCGTCGACCGCAGCGCGTATCTGCCTTTTGATGAGGTTTCTAGTAACGGCGTCGCCGTTTTTCTTGCTGACGCTCACGCCGACCCGGGCGCGGCCCGTCTCGTTCCTGCGGTAATAAAGGAGATGGCTTTCGGTTTTATAACGCTTGCCCTTCTCCCTGATCTCGGCGAACTCGACGTGCTTTAGGATCCGGTCGGCTTTCTTCATGGCCTTAGGCGCTGATGACGGCGCGGCCTTTGGCGCGGCGGCGGGCCAAGATCTTGCGGCCGTTATGGGTGCTCATGCGGGCCCTGAAGCCGACGACGTTCTGGTGCTTGCGTTTGCTGGGTTGGTAGGTTTTCTTCGACATGGTTCGTTCTCCCTTCTACGGGGTGTGTGCGGGGTGATTATAGGCGCGTCGCCTTTTTGTCTCAAGACAAAAGGGATTCGGGGCCCGGAAGGCGTATTCCACCGTATCGGAATGGGGAAGACGACAATCCACCGGCCTGTGGATTCGTTTTCGACAAAACTGTGGATTCTCGTTCCTCCGATTAGGCGCCTTCGAAGGAATTTTCCGGCCCGGAAATGTTTGGAAAGCGCTTACATTTTCGGGTTTTCCACATCGTTCGGAAACGGTAAGGAGTTATCCACAATTTATCCACAATCCCAAAGTTGTGGAAAGCGTTTTGCCTAGGCGGCAGGCCTTCTTTCCTTCGCCTCTTCGGTGGATAAATCGGTTTTCGGCCATTTGGTGCCCCAAAAGGCTGTTGAAAAATGGCAAAATCTACCCGCAATGGAAGCGACCGTCTCGACCAACGCCGCCATCTGGCAGGCGAGCCTAGAAAAGATAGCCGAAAGGGTCGCCGATCCCCAGGTCTACGATACCTTCTTCGGCTCCTCGAAGATCACCGGAGTCGAAGGCAAGCATATCTACGTCGCTGTGAATTCGCCCGTCGCCGCCCAGGTCCTTTCGAAGAACTACGCCCGGATGGTCAACGAAGTCCTTTCGGAAGTGACCCAGACCGACTTCGAGGTCGAATTCGTCTACGACAGCAACCCGGAGGGGAAGAAGGAGAGCAGCAAGGAGCATCCCGTCTTCTTCCCGAACTCGGCCCCCGATCCCAATTTCACCTTCGACAACTTCGTCGAGGGCGAAAGCAACCGCTCGGCCTATCAGGCGGCTTTGATGGCCGCCAACGCGCCTGCGGACATATACAATCCTCTGTTCATCTACGGGGGTTCGGGCCTAGGCAAAACCCACTTATTGCACGCCATCGGGAACGCCTACAAGGCCAAGCACCCCGGCAAGGAAGTCCTTTACGTGACCGCCGACGGATTCTTCGACGGCTACGTCAGATTCCTCAAGTACATCAAGGACGTCAAAGACGAAAAGAGAGGAAACGAGCTCCGGGATTATTTCCGCGATAGGGTCGATATGCTCCTCGTGGACGACGTCCAGTTCCTAAGAGGCAGGGAGCAGACCGAAGAAACCTTCTTCCACGTCTTCGAGGTCTTGGTCGCCGCCAAGCGCCAGATCGTCCTTACCAGCGATACCCACCCTTCGAAGCTCGAAGGCTTCCCGGCCAGGCTCAAGACCAGATTCGGCCAGGGACTGACTCTGTCAGTCACTCCGCCCGACCAGGAAACGGCCGAGAAGATCCTCTGGACGAAGATTTCCGCCTACGGCTTCAAGAAAGGCGACATCGACG
>CAYMRJ010000009.1:0-29961 GCA_964392865.1 uncultured Staphylococcaceae bacterium | reverse complement strand
AATTCCTGAGGTAGAGGTTCTCGCCGGAGACGATGACGTCGTCTTCGCCAAAGGTAAGGCCCTCTAGGACCTTGGTCTCGACATCGCTATCGCTAAGCGAGGTCAGGGAAGGTAGCCTTTCCTCGGTGTAATAGGTATCGGTGATGGTATAGACCCCATCGACCAACTCAATCGTATTGTTGAGATAAACGGCCGCATCGTCGGCCTTTTCTATTTTGGTAGAGCCTCCTCCGGGGAAGACGTGGAAGAAGGTCGGGACGACCCCGTTGCCGTAGCCAAGTTCGGGATTATCGGCCTCGCTTAGTCCGATCTCGTCCTTGAAGGCCTGATAGGCTTCCTGGTCATCGAGGAGGTATTCGAGGTCGTAGTAATAGAGGTTGGCGGTTTCGTTTTCCTCCATGTAATCGAAGAGGAAGTGGCTTTCGACGTAATTGCAGTCGCTGCAGCCGGAACGGCCGTAGTAGATGGTGAATTCGTCGTCGCCGTCATAGAGGTCGTCGAGCTGGTCTTCGTTTACCTGGAGAAGGGAAGAGTATTCGAGCCTTTCGTCCATGTAGGCCAGGAAGACGTCTTCGTCGGTGGCGAAGCTATCTTCGGTCCCGTTCCTGTATTTCTGGTAGGCCAGAGTGCCGTTTTCGAAGA
This sequence comes from uncultured Staphylococcaceae bacterium, assembly GCA_964392865.1. Classification (GTDB taxonomy): domain Bacteria; phylum Bacillota_I; class Bacilli_A; order RFN20; family CAG-826; genus UBA4951. Next base: position 29,319 of record CAYMRJ010000009.1, on the reverse strand, counting down.
TGGCGACCGTTTCGGTGTCGCTGACGACCGAGATGCCGTAGTCGTTATTGGCATCGATATCGTCGATCGAAAGGGCGTAGACCTTGGCGTTCCTTTCCTGCATGAAGCTATAGATGGTGTTCTTGAAGATGGCCCAGCATTCGCAGGAGGAGCGGGTGTCGTAGACAAGCAAGATGAAGGACTCTTCATTGTTGACCATCGAAGCGAGGTCGCTTAGCTCGATGGCGTCGAAGTGGCTCGAGGCGCTGGTGTCATAGAGCCGGCCCATATCGAGGGCGACTTTGCTCTCGACGGAATCGCCGCAGGAAGAGATGACCGGCAGAGCCAAGAGAAGTGATAGCAAGGCATAACGCTTTTTCATAACGCAGGCACCTTATAGGCAAAAAGGGGGATCCGCAAGGGAAAATGAGTCATCTTTACAGTTGCCGTATTAAAAAAGGCAAATTGCTTTTTACAAAATTATTTTGTCGGAAAACCTTAGAAAAGGCCTAGCAATCCCCTATTTTTGCCATCGGGCGGAAACAGACATTTCTTAATCACCCCCGACGGATTAAAAAAAGTATTGCAACAAGAAACCCCTTGCCCCATATTTTGGCCCGTCAAGTGTCCCCCTTAGGGATGGCTGGCGTCTGTTTGGCCTTTTTGGGCAAGGAGGGTCCTTATGGACGATTGCATCATTTCTTTGGTCGGCGTTAGCAAGGAGTTCGACGGCGTGAAGGTCGTCGACGATATTTCGCTCGACGTCAAAAAAGGCGAATTCGTGACGATTCTCGGCCCCAGCGGCTGCGGGAAGACCACGACCCTTCGCATGATCGCCGGATTCGAACTTCCGACCGGCGGACAGATCCTTCTCAATGGGGAGGACATCACCCACCTGCCGCCGTACAAGCGGCCCGTCAATACGGTCTTCCAGCGCTATGCGCTGTTCCCGTATCTCGACGTCTACGATAACGTCGCCTTCGGATTGAAGATGAAGAAGGTCCCCGTCACGAAGAAGAACCGCAAAGGGGAAGAAGTGACGAAGATGGTGCGCCTAAGCGAAAAGGAAATCGCCGCCAAGGTCAAGAAGGCCCTCGAGGTCGTCGATCTCGACGAAATGGAGGACCGCGACGTCTCGACCCTTTCGGGCGGCCAGCAGCAAAGGGTCGCCATTGCCAGGGCCATCGTCCTCGAACCGAAGGTCCTGCTTCTCGATGAACCTCTAAGCGCCCTCGATAGGAAGATGCGCAAGGACATGCAGCTGGAACTAAAGGAGATGCATAGGAAGCTCGGCATCACCTTCATCTACGTCACCCACGACCAGGAAGAAGCCCTCACCATGAGCGACCGCATCGTCGTCATGAAGGACGGCAAGCTCGAACAAGTCGGCACCCCCGAAGACATCTATAACGAACCGGTTTCGGCCTACGTCGCGGACTTCATCGGCGAAAGCAATATCTACAACGGCACGATGGTCGATAAGAAGAAGGTCAAGTTCCTTGGCGGCGTCTTCGGCTGCGTCGACGATTTCCCCGTCAACGAAAAGGTCCAGGTCGTCGTCCGTCCGGAGGACGTGGTCCTCGGGACCCCGGGCAAGGGCATCGTCGACGGCGTCATCGAAAACCGCATCTTCCAGGGGATCCACTACTCCTACTCGGTGGCCGTCGGCAAGGCCGAGGTCATCTGCCGCGATACGAAGGAAAGGAAGGTCGGGACCAAGGTCTCGATCCACGTGGCCAAGGACAATATCCAGGTCATGAAGCGCCAGAACTTCGAAAACGAATACACCGATGCCTATATCGGCAATGACGGCCTCCTCTACATCGGAGAAGACGGCTTCGAGGTCGATCTCACCACCCTCCTCAAGGGCAGCAAGCTCGAAGAAAAGGGCGGAACCATTCTCATTGCCAAAGACGGCACGCGCTATGAACTCAAAGACGCCGAAGTCAGGGCCTGCGTCCCCTTCGAGGCCGTCAACATGAGCGATGACCTGAATGTCGGGAATGCCAAGGGCCGCGTCATCAGCAGCGTCTACATCGGCGACCACTGGCATTACATCGTAAGGACTTCGGAAGACGAAGACTACGAAGCCGATTCGCCTTACGAATGGCTCATCAACGACGTCGTCTCCGTCTCCATCCCGGCCAAGGCCTTCAAGCTCCATCTGAAGAAAGCGATCGACGAATATGTCATCGAAAAGTAAGGCCAAGCGCTTCTTCGAGCTGAAGAGGCGGGATTTGGCCTTTCCCTATGCCCTCTTCCTCATCTTGTTCGTCCTCATCCCCATCTTGCTCATCGTCTACTACGCCTTCAGCGATAGCGACGGGAACCTTTCTTTGAGTGCCGCCCAGTCCTTCGTCACGAGCGCCTCGAAGTGGAGCGTCCTCTTCAATTCCCTCTTCATCGGGGTCCAGACGACCGTCATCTGCCTGCTAATCGGCTTCCCGGTCGCCTATTTCCTGGCCGATAAGCGTTATAACAAAAACGCCGTCCTGGTCATTCTCTTCGTGATGCCGATGTGGATCAACTTCGTCCTTAGGACGGGCGCGACCCGCGATTTGCTCAGTTGGATGGGCCTAGACGGCGGCGACCATCCCTGGGCCGCCACTTTGATCGGCATGGTCTACAACTACCTGCCGTTTACGATCCTTCCGCTCTATACGACGATGCTCAAGCTCGACAAGAGCCAGATCGAAGCGGCCTACGACCTCGGCTGCAACCCGGTCCAGGTCTTCTTCAAGTCGATCTTGCCGCAGACGCTTCCCGGTTTGGTTTCGGCCGCCGAGATGGTCTTCATGCCCGTCATGAGTTCCTACGTCATCAGCGACACCCTCTCGGAAGGGAAGATCACCCTCTTCGGGAACTCCATCTACTTCAACTTCTCGAATAGCCTTTGGAACGAAGGCTCCTTCATGGCCATGGTGATGCTCATCCTGGTCGCCCTCGGGATGCTTCTCTCGAACAAGATCTCGGGCGGCAAGAAGGCCGAAAGGGGAGGAAACGGACTATGGTAAAAACGGTACCCCTTTGGCGGAAGGTTTTGGCCCAGTGCTTCATCTGGATCGTCCTTTTGGCCATGTATCTCCCCATCCTGACCCTCATCGTCTTTTCCTTCACGGCCGCCACGAACCTCGGGAGCTGGACCGGCTTCACTTTCGACCTCTACGGCGCCCTCTTCCAGGACGAAGAGATCATGGAAGCCCTCGGGAACACGGTCATCATCGCCCTCATCTCGGCGTGCGTTAGCGTCCTTCTAGGGACTACGGGCGCCATCGGCGTCTTCTACATGAAGCGCCGCTCCAAGAAGAGCATGGAATTCCTGACCCAGATCCCGGTCGCCAACCCCGAGATCGTCATCGCCATGTCGCTTGTCGTCCTCTTCGTCTTCCTTGGGAACTACGTCTTCAAGGAATCGCTCTTCAGCTTCTGGACCTTGCTCATCGGCCATGTCGTCTTGTCATTGCCTTTCGTCTACCTTTCGGTAAAGCCGAAGCTCCAACAGATGGATCCTAGCCTCTATGAGGCGGCCTTGGATCTCGGCTGCACCCCGCGGGGCGCCATGCGGAAGGTCATCATCCCGGAAATCCTTCCGGGCGTCGCTAGCGGCTTCTTGCTTGCTATCACATTGAGCCTCGATGACTTCATCATCACGGCCTTCACGAGGGGCTCGGGCCTGCTTTCCGGTTCCAATCAGATCGAAACCCTTTCGACTTTGGTCCAATCGAAGATCAAGAAGGGGCCGATCCCGACGGAGATGAGGGCCCTTACGACCGTCATATTCCTCGTCGTCTTGCTCATCGTCTTGAGCGTCGTCTTCTATCAGAACCATCAGGCCAAGAAGAAGAGCAAGCACCTGACCGGGAGGGAAGGAAGATGAAAAAGACCGCATTCGTTTTCTTGGGCCTTGTGGCCCTGCTCGGCCTCTCTTCCTGCGGGAACAATGAAGAAGAGACCGAGGCCATGACCCTCAGGGTCTACAACTGGGAAGACTACATTTCCGAAGATCCCGACATCCTTGAGCAGTTCGAGGAATACGTCCTCGAAACCGACGGGGTCGAGATCGAAGTCATCTACAACACCTTCGATACCAACGAGACCATGTATAGCCAGCTGGAGACGGGGGCCGCGACATACGACCTCATTTGTCCGAGCGACTACATGATCCAGAGGATGGCTCGTAACGGCCTCCTCGAGCCCTTCGCCGAAGGCGAGGAGAGGGATGCCCTCTACGAGCACGGAACCGAAGGCTGGGAAGATACCACCAACACCTATACCTCCTCCTACCTCTTGGAACAGTTCGAATCGATCGAAGTCGAAGTCGACGGCGTTACCCATAGCATCAGCGAATACGCGAAAGGCTACATGTGGGGGACTTTGGGCCTCATCTACAACCCCGAGTACTTCGTGGAAGAGGGGGACGACGAGGAAGAGAAGATCCTCGAAGTCAAGGAAGACATGCACGACTGGAATAGCCTCTGGGACGAGAAGTACCAGGGGACCTTCCAGATCAAGGACTCGATGAGGGATACCTACGCCGTCGGGGTCATGCATGCCTATGACGAAGAACTCCAGGCACTCCTCTCCCAATATGAAAACGGGGAACTCACGAGCGAAGAGTACAACCATGAGCTGAACCTCATCTTCAACAACATCGTCTACCCCTGCGGGGATAACGAGGCCACCGAAGAAGAGGAAGAGGCGGCTTTGGAAGAAATCGTCGCCACCATGAAGGAGTCCCTGATGGCCCTAAGGAACAATTCCTACGGCCTCGAAGTCGACTCCGGGAAACAGGACATCGTCACGGGCCGTACCGGCATCGGCATGGCCTGGAGCGGCGACGCCATCTGGTCGATGGATCTAGGGGATAACGAAGAAGGGATCGAACTCTATTACTCGGTCCCCGAAACGGGCGCCAACATCTGGTTCGACGGCTGGTGCATGCCTTCCGGCGATGACCTGAACAAGGAATACGCCCAGAAGTTCGTGGACTTCCTCTCGAGGCCCGATATCGCCACCCTCAATATGGACGCCATCGGCTATACCTCGTTCGTCGGGGGAGACGACGTCCTCTCGCTCATCCGCGAGTGGTATGACCCCCGGACCTACGAGATGTACCAGTACATGGAAATCGTCGACGAGGATCTCCGCGCCACCTATTGGGAAGAGGAAGGGCTCCTTTATGACGAAGAGACGGGCGAGCCCTTGCTCCAGGACGGAAGCGGGGACGAAGAAGGCTACGTCTACGATGACGAGTACGAACTCGAAACCGATACCGGTACCCGGACCATCGAGGTCCGCTACTACGTCGGGACGAGCGACATGACCGGTTCCGATTACTCCGTTGCCTGCGTCGACGGGGAAGAGATGACCTGGGACGAGTACAACGAGGAAAACGAACTCGAATGGATGACCCGCGACCTATCCTATTTCTTCGAGGGAACCCTCGAGGAGATGGATATCGAAGAAGCCATCCTCTACACCGACGAGATCGAGATCCTCGAAGACGAAGACGGGGACGAATTCGAAGTCGGTCGCCAGTTCTACGCCCAGTATCCGAGCGAAGAGATGCTCCCGCGCCTCTGCATCATGGAAGACTACGGCGATAGGAACACCTACGTCCTAAGGCTCTGGGAAGACGTCAAGGCCGGGACCATCGAGACCTGGGTCATCGTCGTCTTCTCGGTCGAGATCGCCGCGGTTTTGGGGCTCGTCGCTTACTTCGTGATCCGCAATAAGCGCCGCAAGGCCATCCGGAAGAAGGTCCGCGAAGAAGCCGCGGCCTGAGCCTCCCGCATTGAACTAAGGGCCCGAGGCGCGCTATAATGCGCCCCGGCGCATCCGTAGCCAAGCTGGTAAGGCAAAGGACTGCAACTCCTTGACCGCCGGTTCGAATCCGACCGGATGCTCCAAAGGGAAACAGGGCCCCGTTTCGGGGCCTTTTTCTATTGCGCACCGCTAAGTTCAAGCCTAAAATCAACCCGCTGTCCTACAAGGGCATCCGCGCCGGTAGATCAACTGGATAGATCGTCAGACTACGAATCTGAAGGTTACGGGTTCGATTCCTGTCCGGCGCGCCAATCGGGATGTAGCGCAGCTTGGTTAACGCGTCTGCTTTGGGAGCAGAAGACCGCGGGTTCGAATCCCGCCATTCCGACCAAGTGCGTTGGCCCCGGCTCAGGCCGGGGTTTTCTTTTGTTTCAGTTAACGTCTAAAAGAAATCCTAATTGGATGAATATTCGTCTAACACCGTTGTTAAACGTCCAAGTCTATGCGAAACTTAGACGAAAGGTATGAGAAACTTCGACTATTCTTCCTTAGGGGAAAGGGCATGGAAAACCAATGTTCTCTCTCTTTTGGCCGAGATTCACGAATACAGAGGCAAGCAGGGGCAATTGTTTTCCAAAAAGGCATCGTTCCTTGGAAAAATCCAAATGTCGGCTTCCATCAAAAGCATCGGCTCCTCGAACCAAATCGAAGGGATCGGTACGACCAGAAAGCGCTTGGAACTCCTTGTGGCGGATAAGATCTCGCCCCAAAACCGGGATGAAGAGGAAATCGCGGGGTATAGGGAAGCTCTTAAAATGGTTTCGGAGCTATATCCCTTTATCGACATCAAATCCAACAATATCCTTCAGCTTCACGGCATCCTCTATAGGTTTTCTTCCAAAGGGATAGGCGGGCATTACAAGAGCGCCCCGAACTTCATCAGCGGCCGTTTGCCAGACGGGACGATTACAGTTCGTTTTACTCCCCTCGATCCTTTTCTTGTACCGGACGCAATGTCTTCCATTTGCGAAAGCTACAACCTCGCTATCGATCAGGGCGCCGTAGACCCTCTATTGCTGATTCCGGTCTTCATCCATGATTTCCTCTGCATCCATCCTTTCGCCGACGGAAATGGGAGGACGAGCCGCCTATTGACCAATCTCATGCTCCTAAAGGCCGGCTACGAAGTCGGACGCTACGCCAGCATCGAAGACGAGATTTTCAAAACGGTTTCAACTTATTACGACGCTTTGGATGCATCCTCCAAGGGATGGCACGAGGGAAATAACGATCCCTTACCATTCATCGAATATACGCTCGGTGTCATCCTTGCCGCTTATCGCGGCTTAGAGGGAAGCCTGGCCCGTTCCTTCGATGCCCATAACGCTTATGAGCAGGTTAAGGATGCGGTCAAAGGAAAGATCGGGCGCTTTAGCAGAAGCGAAATCATGGAACTCTGCCCCGGTCTCCAGAAGGCTTCGGTGGCAGCGGCCTTGAAACGCCTGGTAGAAGAAGGGGAGTTAGAACTCCATAGCCACGGGCGCAGCAGCTTCTATACTAAGGAAAAGAATTAATTCCATGCGCAAGAAAAAGAAAACTGTAACCCTCAGTCTAGACTGGGATTACGGGCCCATAACCGCATATGATCACCAAACTGGCCTTTTGCATACCCGCGTTCCCATCGTCGATAACGATCCGATGGTAAGGAGGCTTTGTGGCGAAATAAGCCAATTGTATGATTCGCGTGCTTTATCCGTTTCCTATGACGTAGACTCCGCCGGCTTCATCGTCGATGAGGAAACGAATAGAAAAACGAAGGCACAGTTCTATTTTCTGGTCATTCAGCTCATTGCCCGCCTGGAAGAGATCAATGACGGATCCTTTGAGATCCAACCTTGGATCATGGGCGGGCTCGAGCATGACGTGGTGAGTCTCCGCTGCCCGCGGCAGTGGATTCCCGAAGACGATTGATCCAAGGCCGCTCTGAGAGAAACGCAATAAGGAGAAACCTAAAGAAACCCATATGTTCAAAAAGCAAGATTTGGAGAAGAAACTCGAATACATCGACGTCTTCGGCCATTGGTTTTTCAGCCAGCTGGATCTGGTCGGGGAATACGGAATGCCCGCCGTGGGCAATTTCGATGACATATCCGCTATTGATTACATGGCCTGCTATTCGAATGTTTCCGAATACCATAAGACCGAAAATACGGCTGTCTGCTTCTATCAGTTCGATAGGACGTTCGACGGTCCCTATGGCCTATACAACTGCATCCGCTACCGCGAAGAGGAGAGGCTCGCCAAGTTCCGCGAGCGCTTCAAGGGCGTCAAATGGATCGTCGCTCCCGATTTTGCCATTTACGGCAAATTCCCCAAGGCTTGGGCGGCCTACAACACCTTCAAATCGCGGGTCTGCGCCTGGTGGCTGGCCGCCAATACCGATGCCAAAGTCATCCCGAACGTCCGTTGGGTTTCGCGCTGGGACGGCTTTCCCTTCGCTGGCATCAAGAAGCGTTCCAATGTCGCCGTCGGCTTGGACAACCTCATCCGCAATAGGGATAACCGAGAGATGTTCCTCGATGGCTTCGAATGGTTGGTCGACGAAATAGAACCCCGGGCCATCCTCGTCCGCGGCTACATCACCAAGTCGAATATCGACCAGATGCTGGGCTACGCTCTCGATCGCGGCATCAAAATCGTCATCCCGCATGCCGGGATCGACTGCTACAAAGACGATCGGGCCATCTACGGCCTCATCCAAAGGCCGGTTGCCAAGAAGCTCGTCGAAAAGAAGAAAGAAGAAGCTTTGAAACGCGAAATCGCCCTTACCCTCGATTGGAATGTCGGGCCGATCATTTCCCTCAGTAATCCGGGAAACGGGAAGAACGTCACCGGACTTCCGCTCATAGATAAGGACCAAGTCATCCAGGGGCTCATCAAGGAGATGAGGGGCCTGTTCGATCCCCTCTATACCGAGGTTCCTTTTTCCAAAGCGCATCCGACCGGCTACGTTTTCGACATGGAAGGCTATAGGAAGGTTGCTCCGGCCCTCTTGGAACTGAACAGGAAGCTGGTCGATAGGCTCAACGCTATCAACGACGGCTCCTATGTCCTGACCGATTGGCTGAGCGGCGAACTCGAGAGGCTCATCGAAGGGAAGGAAATCGTCTACGACGGACGGCGCCCCAAGAAGTCCGAGCCTAGCGGCAAGGAACCCGAAACAACCGCCGTCGGCGTCAAGCAGACGCCGCACCAAAAGAAAACCGTCGTGACTCTGCTCGCGGATTGGAAGATCGGACCCATCGTCGGTCCCCGCTCCGCCGAAAACCTGTATAAGAAGACGGGCATAGATATCATCGATGGCGACGCTGAAATCGCTAAGCTCGGCGAGGAGATTGGCAGTCTCTATTACCCCCTTTTCATCCATTTGTGTTCCGTCGATCCCGTTTTCGTTTTCGATTACAAGACCGAAAGGAAAGTCGCGCCGACTCTTCTCGAACTCACGAAGAAGTTGGTTGCAAGGCTCGATGAGATCAATGACGGCTCCTATGAAGTCGACGACCGGATCACGCCTTGGCTCGTGGAAGTCGCCGCGGAGTAACTAGGTTTTGAAGTCATCCCTATTTAGAAAGGAGCGGCTCGCAAAGATGGCTAAGCAAATGTATATAGAAGCGATCAATCTCGTTCTCGATTGGGGAGGCGGGCCGATCTGCGAAAGGCGGCCCGATGAAACTGGACGAATGGTCACCGGGGTTCCGGTGATCGATAACGACCCCGTAACGCAAAGGCTTTGCGATGAAATCTGGGAACTTTACGGTTCGCTATATACGGACGTTCCGTATAGCGACGACAACCATGCCGGCTTCGAGTTCGACGAGGACCAATATTATAAAAGGGCGCCCAAGCTCCTTTCCCTCGCGCGGGAATTGATTGCAAGGCTCGATGAAATCAATGACGGATCGTTCTTCGTCAGCGATTGGATGACCGACAGTCTCATCGACGATGTCGAAGGGCGCGCGTCCTAGCTTAAGGCTCCTCTTCCGAAATGCCTTCGGGTCCTCCCGAGGGCTTTTCTTTTGCCCTTCTAGGGCAAGGCGGTTTATCCTTACTCCGGTAGAAAGAAGGACATATATGGATAAATGGGATCTCGGCTTCCTCTATAAGGACGAAGAAGCCTTCGAAAGCGATTTGAAGAAGGGGCAGGAGCTGCCCGGCAAATTCAAAGCCCTCGAAGGGAAACTCGGAACGAAGGAAGGCCTCAAGGCCTACCTTAATTTGAACATCGAGGCCGAACTGCTTTTCAATCGCCTCTATAGCTTCGCCGCCCATAGGAGCGACCTCAATAAGAAGGACGTCCACAACGCCGAGGCCGAGGCTAGGGTCGCCAATGTCCTGAACGATCTCAATTCCGCTTCCTCCTATGCCGATCCGGAAATCCTCGCGGCAGGGAAGGATTTCGTCGAAATCTTCCTGAAGGAAAACCCCGAATATTCCCAGTTCGATTTCTATTTCGAGAAGCTCTTCCGGGGTGCCAAGTACATCTTGGACGCCAAGTCGGAAGGCTTGCTTAGCCATTACGCTCCGCTAAGCGACGAAGGCGGGAACCTCTATAGCATGCTGACCGTGGCCGACGGGCGTCCCGAGAATGTAACGCTCAGCACCGGGGAAGAAGTAACCGTCACCCAAGCTTCCTGGGTTTCCTTGGTGACCGATGCCAAGAACCCGGAAGATCGGAAGACCATCTTCGAGGCCCTCTACAAGCACTATGACGAGTGCAAGAACGCCTACGGGGAGATTTACCAGACGTCGCTCAAAAGCGAACTGGCCAACATGAAGGCCAGGGGCTACGACTCGATCCTCCAAAGCCATCTATATAGGAATGCCATTCCCGAAACGGTCTATACCACTTTGATCGAAGCGGCCCATGAGGGAAGCGACCAGCTGAAGCGCTACTACGAACTCAGAAGAAAGTATCTAGGCCTCGAGAAGCACCGCTCCTACGACCGTTTCATCCAACTCGCCACAAGCGATAAGAAATATACCTACCAAGAAGCCAAGGAAATGTTCTATGCCTCCTTGGAGAAGTTCCCGAAGGACTATCAGGAAAAGGCCCGGGAAGTATTGAAGGACGGCTTCGTCGACGTCTATCCGCAGGACGGGAAGAGGTCGGGCGCCTACTCTAGCGGCGGCGCCAACATCCACCCGTTCATCTTGCTCAACTACGCCGGGACCTTGGACGATTGCTTCACCGTCGCCCATGAGGCGGGCCATAGCATCCATACCCTCTATTCGATGGAGTCTCAGCCTCTGATGAAGAGCAACTACACCATCTTCGTGGCCGAGATCGCCTCGACCTTCAATGAGCATAATCTTCTGGATTATCTCCTCGAAGGGAAGAGCTTGACCACCGAAGAGAAGATCATGCTCCTTCAGAAGGAGATAGACGAGATCTGCGGGACTTTCTACCGCCAGACCCTTTTTGCCGAGTACGAACTCATCATGGCCAAGAAGGCCGAAGCCGGGGAACCGGTCAACTACCGCGTCTGTTCCGACGTCATGAAGAAGCTATACGAGGAATACTACGGAATCGATATCGAAGAAGAGGTCTATAAGCCCCTTGTCTGGGCCTATATCCCCCATCTCTTCTATACGCCCTTCTACGTCTATCAGTACGCCACTTCCTTCACGGCCTCCATGGAACTCTATAGCAACGTGAAGAAGGGGATCTCGGGCGCCTTCGATAGGCATATCAGCCTTCTAAAGTCCGGCGGTTCCGATTACCCGGTCGAGCAAGTCAAGGCCGCCGGGGTCGACCTCACGAAGAGGGAGTCCTATAAGGCCGTGACCGAGAGGATGAAAGAGCTCCTCGACCGCCTCGAAGGCCTTTTGTTCCCTAGCGGGAACTAGGCCCTTGAGGGGGCAAAAGGGCTAGTCTATAATGGCGAAGCCCTTTGGGAACTGGGGCTTTAGCTCAGTTGGGAGAGCGCGTGCTTTGCAAGCATGAGGTCAGGGGTTCGAGCCCCCTAAGTTCCACCAGTGAAGGCTGTGTAGCCCAGTTGGTTAGAGCAATCGGTTCATACCCGATGTGTCGAGGGTTCGAGTCCCCCCACAGCCACCAATTAGAAAGAAACCCCCGGCTTCGGGGGTCTTTTTCTATTCCTGCTTCTCGAGAGCCTTCTTCTTGGCCTTGCGCCTGCTTCCCATATCGGCGATCCGGAAGTTCCGGTTCGATAGAAGGATATCGATGAGGGCGAAAAGGAATATCGAGACGATGAGGACGATATACATATGCCCGACCGTCACGGTCCCGCCGAAGACGGTGAGGTCGAGCGAGAAGTTCTCGGTCAAGGAGCTTAGGAGCTCATCGGCGATGAGGGCATACTCATCGTTAGCCATCATGAAGTCGGTTAGTTCGGCGATCTGGTCGCTCATGAAGTAGTTCCTGAACAAGGCGGCCGAATAGGTCCCGGGGAAGAAGGCCGTGAGGTTCTGGGCCCCGGTCGGAAGCATCGAGATCGGCATGTAACCGCCGATCAAAAAGCCGACGGCGGCCGAGATGATGGCGATGAGCGAATTGAAGACCGAGAAGCCGTGGATGAAGGAGCAAAGGAAGATCGTCACGGTCGCGGCCGAGACGATGGAGAGGAACATGACCAGATATATGTAGCCGAAGTTAACAAGGCTCAGGTAGAAGTTCCCGACGATCCCTAGATACGCCAGGCAGACGAAGAGGACACCGGTGCAGATGATCATCGTCACGAGGATGTTGAAGACGAAGTAGCTAAGGGTGACGAGGCTTTTGGAGACGGGAGAAGCGACAAACTCGCGGTTCACGCCCTTTTCGCGGTCGCTGATGATGATGGAACAGGCATTCAAAGAAACCGAGATGCAGGAAACGGCGAGGATGCCGCTAAGCATCCAGCTATCGATTAGGTTATAGGCCTTATCGATGAGGGAGGTCGGGTCGCTAAGGCCGTAGCCGGTGATGATGGAAGAAACGCTGCTCACTTCGAGTTCCCTTAGGAACAAGAGATAGATGGCAAGCGTGATGATCGGTACCAATAGGCTGAAGAAGAAGGTCACCTTGTTCTTGAAGAACATCCTTAGGTGCCGGAAGGTCAAAGCCCAGAGGAGTTTCAGGTTCCTTTTCATTTTCCTTCCTCCTCGTTCTGCTTGCGGATGTCGATGCCGGTGACGTTGAGGAAAACGTCGTCCATCGTCCCCTTCTTGATTTCGAAGTCCTTGACCAGGTCTTGGTGCTTAACCAGGAAATCCCTGGCTTCCTCGCTATCCTTGATGGGGAAGCGGTAGGCCCCGGCATCGGGAAGATAGACGGCGCCCTTATGTTTTTTCATGAGGGCATCGAGTTCGGGAGTAACCTCGTTATAGGCGAGGACGTAGTCGCTGGCGTAGAGGTTCTTCAGTTCGTTCGCGCTTCCTTGAGCGATGATACGGCCCTTGTCCATGATGACGATCTCGGTCGCCCTTTCGGCTTCTTCGAGGTAATGGGTCGTAAGGAAGACGGTCATCCCCGTCTTTTCGCGGATCGAGTCGATGAGGTGCCAGACGTCTTGCCTGGTTTTGGGATCCAATCCTGTAGTCGGCTCGTCGAGGATGAGGAGCTTCGGCTCATGGAGCATGCTTCTGGCGATATCGAGGCGGCGCCTTTGGCCGCCCGAGAGGTTCTTGACTTGGCGATCCATCAAGGGTTCGAGATCGAGCATCTCGGAAATCTCCTTGATGCGCTCTTTCTTCTTTTCTCCGGAAATGGCGTAGAACTCGGCTCTCGTGGAGAGGTTTTCATAAGTCGTAAGGACATCGTCCAAGGTCGAATTCTGGAAGACGATGCCGATCTCTTCCTTGATAGCGGTCCTTTCCTTATCGAGGTCCATGCCATCCACGATGATGGTCCCGTAATCCTTTTCCAAGATGGAAGAGATGATATTGATGGTCGTCGATTTCCCGGCCCCGTTTTGGCCGAGGAAAGCGAAAAGGGAGCCGCGCTTGACCTTGAAGGAGACATCGTCGACGGCTTTGACGTCCCCGTAGGATTTGTAGAGATGGGAGATCTCGAGGATATAGTCTTTCTTGTTTTTCTCCCTTTCCTCTTTGACCTTCCGCTCGGCCTCCTTCTTATAGGTGGCTATAGGTTCGTAGACCTTCTTAATGCCTTCCAAATCTATTGTCTGGAGGATTTCTTCGATGTCTGTGGCCCTTAGCGGGAAGAAGGTTTTTTTCCTGGGGCGGCCGTTCCTGGAGAAGTGCTTGAGGACCGTTTTCTCTGTTGGGACGCCGCGCTCGCACCAATCGCGGGGGAGCGGAGCGGTCAATTTCCCGAAGGTCTCGCTAAAGTACTTGCGGTCGTTATAGGTTTTGGCGTTTTTCTGGATTTCCGGCTTGATGTCTTCGAGCTCTCCGATTTTGGCTAGATCGACGAGGATGACGCCTGTATCGAAGCCCTTCTTGTTCTTGTAGCTATAGGCGGCCAAGGGCTTATCTTCCATATCGATATCGTTTAGGGATGAAACGTCATTCAAAGCGACGACATCGGTATCTAGGATTAAGGCCCTGCCTTCCCTTTCTTTGATGAAGGCTGGCAATAGATGCCTTAGCAAAGGATAGGGCGAGCGGCCCGCCCATTCGCGGACCGGGGCCTCGAAGAGCTGTCCGTATTCCTTGCTGGCATCGATGGCCTCGAACCGATTTTCGGGATTTAGTTTCCTTAGTTCCTTCTCGATGACCTTGGCGTTGCTTTTCCCGAAGGGACGGTAGGATAGGGAAATATCGAGAGCCGGCATCGTCAGAAGGGTGAAATATACGGGCTCCTTGCTATTGATGGCCAGGGAATAGGCCGAAACGAAGGCTTCGTCGTAGCGGTTGTCGGCGGCGCAATAGAGGACACGGAGCATGGTGCTATTTTAAAAAAGCATCTTTGCAATTCCTAGGAATAATGCAAAGAAGGCCGAGATAAGATAAAATCCAGCGCGCGGACCATTAGCGCAGCGGTTAGAGCGAGCCCCTTATAAGAGCTAGGTCGTAGGTTCGAACCCTACATGGTCCACCACGGAGGCGTACCCAAGCGGCTGAAGGGATCGGTCTTGAAAACCGATAGCGGGTGCATGCCCGGCCAGAGTTCGAATCTCTGCGCCTCCGCCAAATAGGCATATATATCGCCCGGCAAGTGCCGGAGAGGAAAAGATAAAAGGTACGTGAACAAGGAAGCCAAGGCCGCCATCTGCGAAGCGATCCGCGATAACAAATGGCTCCATGTTTCCTATCGCAACGTCAGCGGCGAGAAGACCTTTTTCTATATCGGGATCAACGATATCGCCATCGGCGAGAAGAGGATCTACTGCGATATCTTCAATCCCTTCAAGAACTGGGACGATCCTTTGGTCAAGCCCAGGGACGGGAAGAAGCCCAATATCCTTTTCGATGGCATCGAAAGCGCCGAGATCCTTCCAAATAGCTATCACCAGACACCTAAAGCCCTTCTATTGAGGCTCGGGGAAGAAAGTACCCTCAAGGAAGTTTTGGAAGTCGCCAATTTCGAAAACAACATCCTTTCTTATCTTGCCGAATGCTATGAGGCCGATGCCGATCCTTTTCTATCCCGCGACATCATGGTCGATGGGCTTGACCGACATGAACTCAGCGGGCGCTACAAGCTAAACGACGAGCAATACGACAAGATCCTCCGGGAAGTTTTGAAGAAGCCTACGCCCCAAGAGGCCGAGAGCTATTACCGCTATAGCGAACTGGCCATGAATGCCTTGTCGCTCGATTTCTCCGGGAAGATCTATCCGATCGCCTATTACGGCCTCTGCCTCGACTTCAAGGAGAAGTCCTTGGTCAGGAACAAGAAGCCATCCTTCAACAAATCCTTCCTTTTGGACAAGGATGCCAGGGTCACCCTTTCCAATTACGTCAACATGAACCCCGATGAGTTCTGCCTACTCTTTTTGGAGCACGAAAGGGAGGCCATCTCGATCCTCGAAGAAAACTTCGCCCATCGCGAGAAGGTCAATACCCGTCCCTATCTCTACGTCAATTCCCGGAACATCCTCAGCGGCGTCAAAGCCGCCCTCCACGCCGTCTCCAAGCAAGAAGAGGGAAAGCGACTCGGGCCGATCTTCAAAGCCTTCTTCGGAAGGAACATCCCCAGCCGCCCGAAGAAGAAGGAAAACGCCATCCTCGTCTTCGACCGCTCGAAGATAAATGACGATCAGCTAAGGGTCGTCTTCAACGCCATGAATGAGAAGATCACCTACGTCCAAGGCCCGCCGGGGACCGGGAAGACCGAGACGATCTTCAATGTCCTGCTTTCCAGCTACTTCAACGGGAAGACCGTCTTGGTTTCTTCCAACAACAACCATCCGGTCGACGACATCATGGCCAAGTTCCGCCAATGCTTCGAATCGCTCAAAGCCGAAAACGAGGTTCCTTTCCCCGTCTTGCGCCTAGGCAACAACGAGCAAATGAGGGAAACGATATGGGATTTGCGCCGGATTCTCTCCTTCATCGATAACTGCCAAGTGCCGACGACCCTTAGGAACAGGGTCGCCTCATTGAAGAATTACCTGACCTCTTCCTACCGGCGGCTGGGAGCCAATCTCGAGAACTACGAGGAAATCCTCTCCTGCGCCGGCAAGATCAAAAAGCTCCAAAAGATGAAGGAATATGCCGATACCTATCTATCCTCGGAAATCGATAAGCAATTGGCCGATCAGGCCAAGAAGTTCGAGGCTCTTCATAGCAAGAAGCCCGAAAACCTTTCGGAACTGGCGATAAGCGCCAAGGATAGGAACGAGTTCAACGAATTCATCAGGCTTTCCTCCCTCCAGCATCTTTCTCGCCTAAAAAGCGATTACTTCAAGGAACTTAGGGAAATTCTCGATATCGGGGATATGGAAAAGGCCGTTACCTCATTCAACAAGTACCTAAGGGACGATAGCAATCTCAAGCGCTTCCTCGATGTCTTCCCGATCATCCTTTGCACCTCCCTATCGTGCGATAAGCTCGGCTCTCCCAATCCCCATTTCTCCCTGGTCGTCATCGACGAGGCAGGGCAATGCAACCTCGCCACTTCCTTTGTTCCCTTGGTCAGGGGCGAAAACCTTTTGCTGGTCGGAGATACGAAGCAGCTACAGCCCGTGACGGTCATCGAAACCGACCTCAACGAAAGGCTCCGCGAGAAATACCAGGTCGGAAAGGACTATGACTACGTCCGCAACTCGATCATGTCGACCCTTATTAGGAAAGACAAAAACAGCAAGCGAATCATGCTTCGCTACCACTATCGGTGCGGAAGGAAAATCGCCGCTTTCGCCAACGAACGTTTCTACGAAAACAAGCTGACGCTTCTAAATGCCGCTCCCGGGTACCTTCGCTATATCGATGTCCATAGCCCTCGCCCCGACCCCGTCAGGAATACCTCCTATGCCGAAGCCCGGGAAATCGTGAAGCTCATCAGGAAAAACGGCTACGATGACGTCGGGGTCATCACCCCGTTCAAGAACCAGGCCGACGCCATCAACGCCCTTCTTAGGCAAGAAGGCATCGAAAACGTTTCGGCGGGTACCATCCATACCCTTCAGGGAAGCGAGAAATCGACCATCATCCTTTCGGCGGCCATTAGCCCCAAGACGGCCAAAAGGACGATGGAATGGATCGCCGAAAACCACGAACTCATAAACGTCGCCGTCACCAGAGCGAAGAAGGAACTGGTCTTCGTCGGGGACAAGAAGGCCATCGACGTGCTTAGCAAAGGCAATCCCAATGACATGAGCTTGCTATCCAATTACGTCTACGAGAACGGGGAATGCTCGGTCCCGAAGCTCGAAAACGAGTTCTATTACTCCAAGGACAACGGAAGCGAGGCCGAGGCCGAGTTCTTCAAGACGATCCAGCCTTATTTCAAGCGGCCTGGAAGCCGGATGGAAATCAGGCGCAACGTCCCGGCCTTGGAGGCTTTGAAAGCCCTAAATCCCGATGAAAGCGACTTCATGTCGCGCTACGAATTCGATGTCGTCATCTATGTCGTGGATGCCATGACGAGCCGAAGGAAATTCCCGCTCGTCGTCTTCGAAATCGACGGAGGCGAGCATGTCGCCCAGAGCAAGACGGCCAAAAGGGACCGCCTCAAGGAAAAGATCTGCAGCAAGTACCAAGTCAAAACCCTCCGGATCGCCAATAGCCAGGTCAAGGACTACGAACTGATAATCCAGCTCTTCGAATGCATGATCAACGACATCCCGAGCCTCGATGCTGTCAATGAACAGCTATCGCTCTTTGAAAGCGATGAGGGCATTCAAGAGAATGCCCGATAATCCTTATCTACATAGATAAGGCGAACTATTCTTCGGGATGGCTCTCCGGAGCCTTCTTTTCTTGGGATTCCGGGATACTTGTTTTCGCTGTTTCCAAAGCCGGTTCGGGCCTCCGGATAGAAGTCCGGTTTATTTCGACGATCCTATCGGTGAAGCCTACTTTGCGGTCCCTTTTCTTAAGGTCCTCGGTAAAGCGGCTGCTATAGAGGACGTAGATGCAGAAAATGGGGACGGCTCCGAGATTGGTTTCGAGGAGCGAATTGACGACCATCGTCATGATTTTGTCGAAGACAGAAGTGATTTCGGCCGACCTGATGCCGCCGACCAAAAGGGCGCATTCCCAGGCGAACTGGACCAAGATGCCGATGGCCAAGATCCATAGAAGCGGGAAGCGCTTCTCTTTGTTCTTTTGGATGAGATTGTAGACGATGGCGGCGAAGTAGCCGACCACGAGGATTAAGGCCATATAGCCATGGTAGGCCCCGGTCGTCCTTTGGATGGTGATGGTCGTGAAGTTGGAACCGAAGGTTTCCGCTAGCAAGGGACAGACGAACCACCAGACGACTATGAGCAATGACCATTCCAATAGGTGTTTGTCTTTGGAGAACCATAGCCAGAGCCAAGCGAAGTTGGTGATGCCATAGCTCATCGACATCCACAGGAGGACCCAGAACATGCTTCCGCCTTCGATAGTTCGGGTTCCTAACAAGAGATGGAAGATGCCATAGTCGACGATCATGTAGAGGACCCCGCCGGCGAGGGCGAAGATGAGGGTCATGTATTTCTTGCGCCAGAAAAGGAGGGCGCAGAAGAAGACGAGGAAGGCTATATCCAAATATATATAGAGGGTGTTGAAGACTCGTTGGGCGATGATTTCCATGGATGATCCTCTCTTGGCGTTTAGTCTGGCAAAAGCCGATTTCGCACAGCGGTCATTATAAATGTTTGCTATTCGTTAAGAGGAGGCTTCACCAAACTAACTTGAACGTCTCCTTTCAGCATCGTCTCCTTTGGCAATCAGCCTTATATGAAATGAGACGTTTTTCGTGAAAACGCAAAACATGAAAACGAGGCTTTAGTTAAATAAGTCACTGAAACCCTTCTTCTGAAAAGGATTCAACGCAGCGGCCGGAGGAATAATCCCTATCTGCGGAACCCTATCGTAGATGTGCGGGATGAAGGCGATTGGCGATCCGCTGTAAGCGCGGAGCCATGTCATGCCCCAGTATTGGTTTGTGGGGGTAGTTTTGCCCAATTGGCACATCCAGCTATTGTTAACCGATAGCCTTTGCCCTCTTTGGGATGCGTTGGCTAAATCTTGGAGTTTCTATAAAGCTTTTAAAGCAAACTTTATTTCTTATTCATCAATTTCAGGCGTTTCGATCCAGAGTTGGCCCGCTTCATTTGCGAATCAATGTGTTTAGAGATTAAAAGGCATCGAATAAGGCTGACAATTTGATTGTTTATGGTTACCATGATTCCGAAGTTGGTGGTAATGGCGACCAAGTTCGGAAAGTTTATATGATTCGCAGGGATTTGTATCTAAACCAACTGATCGAGATGAAGGGCAGCAGTTCCGTCAAGGTCATAACCGGGATCCGGCGTTGCGGGAAATCCTTCCTTTTGAACGAATTGTTCTACGAATACCTTCTCTCCACGGGCGTGAAGGAAGACCATATCCTCCGCTATAGCCTGGAAGGGGAAGATAGCTATGAGTTCCGGGATCCCCACGCTTTCTTTCTCGAAGTGTCTGGCAAAATCAGGAGCCTCGAAGGCCAATGCTACGTTTTCCTTGACGAACTTCAGTTCGTGCCTAGGTTCGTGGACATCGTTCTTGGTCTCATGCATTTCAAAAATGCCGACATTTACGTTACCGGGAGCAATTCCCGTCTGCTTTCGAGCGAAATCCCGACCCAATTCCGGGGAAGATCCGAGGAAATCAGGATGTATCCCCTGACCTTCGCTGAATTCTTTGCCGCCAAAGGAGGCGATGCCCGAGCAGCCATCAAGGAATACATCCACTATGGCGGGCTGCCCGCGCTTTGCGAAATGGATAGCGACCAAAGGAAAAAGAATTACCTTGCTTCGTTATTCGTCAACGTCTATCTCACAGACATCGTCCAACGCCATAACGTCGATGCCGTCGATGAAATGGAATCGCTGGTGAACTTCCTTTGCTCATCGGTGGGATCGCTTACCAATCCCAAGAAGATTTCGGATACCTTGAAGACCCTCAACCACGGCGATTCCATCAGCGACAAAACCGTTAAGAAATACCTCGGGTATCTCTCCGATGCCTTCTTGTTCAGCAACGCAAAGCGCTATGACATAAAAGGGAAGAGGTATTTCGATTATCCTTCGAAGTTCTATTGCACGGACCTCGGACTTAGGAATGCCTGCCTCAATTTCCGGGAGCGCGAGGAAGCCCACCTGATGGAAAACCTCATCTACAACGAGCTCCTCGCCCGCGGCTATTCGGTTGACGTCGGAGTCGTCGAGGCCAAGGAAACCAAGGACGGGAATCTGACCCAGAAACAGCTTGAGGTCGACTTCGTCGTCAACAATTGGGATGAGCGTTACTACATCCAATTCGCCCATTCCATTCCCGACGAAGAAAAGAAGAAGCAGGAAAAGCGTTCGCTTCTTAAGACCGGGGACGGTTTCAGGAAGATCCTCATCGTCAATGACGATAGATACCCCCATTACGATACGGACGGAATCTTCAATATCGGGATCTATGATTTCCTGCTGAACCCGAAGATTTTGGAAGGCTGATAAGTTCGCTTCCCAAGACAGGCGGGTTTTTAGGCATTCGCATGCTTCGAAGATACTGACGACGGAATCGCCAATGTTCAGGTAGAGGCAGCAGAAACCGGGATGGACTAGTTCCGAGTTTTTTTTTTATTCTTCCGACAGGGCAATTCGCCCTCGGGGGAAATATCCATGATCAATCTCATAACTGCCTTTGCCGCGGCATTCTTGGTTCTTTGTCCGGCCTCGGTTACCTGCAGTGCATCCTTAGTGGAAGAAAGGACCCATTTTGCTCCGAATAGGAATCTGGTTCTCAATTCCGCAACCCAGGTAGAGGAACAAGCGGAAACGGAAGATTCTCATGGAGAGCACGGGGATTGGACGGCTCTTTCAAAAGGCGGCGGAACGCTTTCGAGCAGCCTGAATTACTTTCTAGACGACGATGTCATATTGGAAAACGACATAGTCATAAACGCAGATATAACCCTTTGCCTCAATGGCATGGTTTTGACCGGAACCGGGAACGGCCCCGTCATTACCGTCAATTCCAATCGCACCCTTACAATATGCGATTGCCAGGAAAGTCCAATCGATGAAATTTGGGAGGCTGATAGTGAAGTTACCATCGAGGCTTTCGTCGGGGGAGGTTTCGTCACCGGCGGAAGTTCGAGGAAGGGCGGAGGCATTTACGTCAACGGAGGAACCTTCGTCTTGGAGGGAGGCTCCATCTCCTATAACGATTCGGGGATTTCTTATGGGGGTGCCGTATGCGTCGAGGGCGGCTCATTCGTCATGAATGGGGGGACGCTTTCCGAAAACGCCGCTACCAATGGAGCTGGCGTTTACGTCGGTTCCGAAGGCAGTTTTACCCTGAATAGGGGAGTGATCTCGGCAAATAGCGGTTCTTACGGCGGGGGAGTATATGTCGATTCGGATAGCGAATTCGAAATGAACGGCGGCTCCGTTTGGAACTGGAATACTGCCTTTTCCGGGGCCGGTGTCCATCTTGCCACCAGGGCAACGTTCACATTGAACGACGGCCTTTTCTTCGCTAATTTCGCCACACTCTTCGGGGGCGGCGCCGTTTACGTCAGCGCCAGTGCGGCCCTTTACCTCAACGGCGGCCTTTTCAACATCAACATTTCTTATTCCGCTTCTGCAAGCGGCGGCGCCATCCATGTCGCATCCCTCGGCCGCTTGATCATGACGGGCGGGACGCTGTTCACCAACTATTATTTCTTGGAAAACGCAGTCATGAGCGATATCTATCTCGCCAGCAATGCCCGGTTTACGCTTTCTGGCGGATATATCGAATACGTAAGGAGTTCCACTTCCAATATTTCTGTCACCGGCGGCTATTTCGGGAGTTCTGCCTATAGCACTGTGAGGAACTACATCGATGACGGCTATATAGGCGTCAACATCGCCAATCTCGGCGGGGAATCCTTTGACGGAGAGTACAAAGAAGGCTTTTCGGATGCCGTCTACCGCGAAGGGGAAGGCGAATATTCGGCCAAAGACATCGATGCAGTCTACGGAGAAGAGATCGTTCCGGCCGTTTTGACGAGCCCCCAGACCGAAGTCGAGTATTCATGGGTCGAGACCTCGGGCCATGGCGCCTCCGCCGGAGAGGAGGGCGAAGGCCTTCCGAGCAACGCCGGGACCTACGTAGTGACGGCCTCCTACGATGCGATGCTGGTAACGACCTACGACGATGACCAAAAGCCGATCAAAACCTTCTATGACTCCGGCAGCGTTACCTTCGCTTTGACAATTGATAAGGCTGATCCCACATATGAAGTTCCAAGCGGCCTAGCCATGTGCGGCGGGCATAGCCTAAGCGAAATCGATCTTGAGGCATTTGCCAGCGACGACGGCACCTGGGTTTGGTCCGACGGGGATGCCCTCATCGAAGAAAGCGGCCTGTATCCGGCCCTCTACATTCCATCAGACGGCGATAACTACAACGCCGTCAGCGCATCGATCTACGTGACGATGACGGAACACGTCAGGGGAGAAGAGGAAATCGAAAATGACGTCGCCGCCACATGCACCGAAGAGGGCACCTACGATAGCGTCTATTACTGCACGATCTGCGGGGACGAGCTTTCGAGGGAGAATCTCGTTTCCGAAGGAGCCAAAGGGCATAGGGAAGGGGATCCGGTCACGGAAAATAGGAAATACGCAACCTGCACCAGCGAAGGCAGCTACGAATCGGCCGTCTATTGCCTCGACTGCGGAGTCGAATTATCACGCGAATCCCATGTCATCGAGGCCTCGGGCCATTCCTATAACTTGAATAGCAACGAGAACGGCCATTGGAGGCGGTGCGTCAAGTGCCTTGCCGCGACCGAGGTCGAGGAGCATGAATTCGGCGAATGGATGAATGCCGCCGACGGCATTCAGGCGAGGTCCTGTGCCATTTGCTTCTATAGCGAAAATAGGGAAGTCATGACCAGCGGCGAGAAAAAGGCGATCATCATCGGTTCCATCGTTTGCGGAGTCGCCGTGATCGGAATCGTCGCCGGCGGCATCATCGCCTATCGGAAGAAACGGGCGAGATAGGAAGAGCCCTATCTAAGTTTTTGTCGATTTTTGTCTTTTTTGCGCGCCTTTTGGCATTGACGGGGGGGGTGTTTATCGGAAACTCTTGGCGATGAAATTTTGCAATAGATGCGGGCGCGAGCTCGAAGACGAGGTCATGGTTTGCCCGCACTGCGGGGGAGCAAGCAAAGCAACCAAGCCAAGCTATGGCTCCGGATCCCGCATAAATTCTTCGACGGCCTCTTTGCTTATCAACCTTTTCTTCGTGGCTATTTTTCTGACGGGCGTGATTCTTCTTGTCGTCTTCGGAATCAAGGAAATCGATTTCAATACCCATTACGACCTTAGCGGCTATTCGAGCAAAGGAGTCGATCTGATTAGGAGCCTAACCGGAAACGATGCGAATATCCCTTGTTTGATTGTGGGCGGCGTCCTTGTCGGAATCGCTGTATTTGGCGGAATTTCCTATTCAATCTGCCGGGAAGGGAGATAAAAAATGGAACGGAAGCAAATTCGCATTCCCGAAAAACCCGAAAAAACGAGATGCGAAATTCTCGAGATGGAACGGACTTTCGGCTGGAAAGAGGAGTCCAACGAAAAGTTGAAGGGAATATCCTACCAATTTGCCCCCGGCCGTCTTTACACCCTTTCCAGAGACGTCGATGGCGGCCTTTTGACCCAAGCCCATCGCGATACCGAAAAAAGGTGGGATGAACAATACCGATTCATTTACGATACCCTCCTTTGGAAGGTCTGCCCCATATGCTTCGCGGCGGCGTTTCTTTGGCTAGGGGGTTTCGTCATCGCGATGGCGGTCATCCTTGTCGGACGGGTCAACGGCCTTTATATGGATTTGGTGTCTTTGGATTTCGGTTTGCTGGTTGTGCTTTTGATTTTCTGTTTTGTTCTGCCTGTGTTAGCGCTTTGCATCGTTCCATACGCGATGTTCGTCCGCAAAAGAAACGCTTTGATGGCATCGGCGGAAGAAACAAGAAACGTCTTCCGGCTTCGAAAAGAAAGAAATCTCGATGCCGAAAACGCCATTTCGGCGAATGCCGCCGGCCTGCGGGTCCTTGAAGGCGAGATAGATAGCGAGAACCTCAAAGACTTGAAAAGGAAGGTCCACGGGGTTCTAAGAGAAAAAGGGAACCTCGCATTTATCGGACCCAACGGAGAAGAAAAGGGCTATGGCGCTTCCCTTTCCAAAGATGATTTCTCGATAACGATCCATGCACCGTTCGGGAGCGTTCTCGAAAAGTGGCAGCTTAGGCTTTCGAACAACATCGGCGATGCTTTCTTCGTTGACGGGAAAGAAGCAAACGTCGCTTTCGAAGGGGAAGATCGCCTAATACCGCTGGAAGGGAAACCGCAAGTATTGAAGATCGAATGGCAGATAAGCTATTCATTCGAAGGCAAACCGCACAGGCTTCGTCTGGCTATCCATCTCCCGCTTCGCTATCTGGCCGAACTCTAAGCCTTCGGATGCCTGGAACCATCTATTTGAACGATCTTCTGGGAATACCGGTTCCCGGCGATGATTTCAGCCGCGGCCGGATTACCCTCAATGACGGCGGCTTTATGGATTCTTGGCTTGGCCGCGGCCAGTACGAAGAAGAACACGGTCCCGATTTCTCTTTCTACTGGAAAGCAGGGAAGAGGACCATCCTCCGCGAAAACGAATTGGTCGTCGTGGCCATCAAGATGCCAAGGACATCCGACGAATGGCTCTTGGCCACCGTCTGCCGGGTAACAAAGATCGATCCGAAGGAACCGCGATGCGAACGCGCAGTCCTTAAGGAATACAGGAAATGGTTCAACCGGGTCGTTTTCCGCTATAGAAGGAAACAAGGGGCTTTGGGTTACAACTACACCCTTAGGCACGTGCTGCCGGAATGCGAAGTCCTGAAGATCCTCGAGAAGCCTTATGATTCCGTGCCATTTCCGGGTTTTATGAACCTAAACGAGAAGATGCGGAACCTGAAGAATCTCATTGAGAACAAACATTCGGGCAGCGAGTGGAAAGAGAAATTAAGATCGGTCAAGGCCATCTACTGCCTAAACAACCACGCCGAAGGCAAGGTCTATATCGGCTCGGCCTATGGGAACGGCGGTTGCCTGCTTTCCAGATGGGAGGACTATTTCGAGAACTTCCATGGAGGCAATGTCGGTCTGAAGGCCCTTTTTCAGAAGAAGGGAGAGGACTATTTCCTCGATAACTTCTATTTCTCGATCCTCGAGATCCTTCCGCAGACGGCAACGGAAGAAGAAGTCCTGCCTCGGGAAAAGCATTGGAAGAAAGTCTTCAACTCAAGCGAGAAAGGCGGTTTCGGGTATAACCACAATTAACTTGTTTGTTTGATGTATTCGCCGAGATGAAAAAAGCCGCCCTTTGGGCGGCTTTCATTATCGTTTAACGATAATCAGATGATCATCAAGACGATGGCGGCGATGAAGATGGCGACGGCGAGGAAGGTGAGGAACTTCGCGAGCTTGCCCCTGGCGGAAGCAAAGCTCAGGGCGCCGAAGCAAAGGCCGATGAGGGCGGCGACGTTATAGACGACGGTGAGGATGTTCATGACGCTATCGCCGAGCTGGGCATCGCTGATGAGCGGGAGCAGATAAGTGACGAAGGCGACGACGGCGGCGACGATGAGGGCGATGAAGCAGCCGAGTCCGGCGAGGGCGGCATACCTGGGTTTGGGTTCTCTTGGTGGCATTCTTTTCTTTTCCTTTCTATGAATCCGTTCGGGCCTATTGTGGACACCCTCTTAACAAACCTCAATATAAATCTTTATATTTTTCCCCTTTCTTTTGATTCATTTAATCAATGACGATGAAAATCTTTTGATGGAATCTTGCTTCCTGGGCCAATCTAGGGCCAACATGGTCTAGAAAGGCAATTCAACGGTTTTCCGGTTTAAGAAAGAAGGTTCCCATGGTGTCTGATTTTTCGCCCTTCTATAGCCGCTTCGTCGACGAAGGGAAGCTTGCTTCCATCGAGGATAAGAAGGAGAGGCGCCGGTACCATAGGCATGCTTTCTTCGTCGCGCCGATCAGCATGGTACCGGCGCTTCTAGCGACTTTGGTCGGCTTCGATTTCACCCATCCATTTGCGATTGCCATTTTCGCCCTGATGGTCCTTTTCTATCTTTTGTCCCTATGGCTGGTTCTTTCTTTGTGGGCGGAAGAGAAGAAGTGCGGGGTCTATAGGAAGAAGATCTGGTTCTGGCTCTTCAATGGTGTCTATTTCCTTCTTTCCGTCGGCGGATGCGTGTCTGCCTATTTCAATACGGAGTTCCATTCCTTGGGGACCGGTTTCAGCATCTCTATCAATCCGGCCTATTTCCTTTTGGTCATCCTGCCCCTTTGGATCGCTTATACCGTCTTTGCTTACTATGCCTATGGCAAGTGCTTCGCCAAGTACGCGCGGTGAAGGCCAATCGGCTTTCTGCCTACCTCGCATCGCCTAGGAAAATTTGCCCATTGAAGAAATTTTCCGATGATTGGAACTGATGAGCGAATGGCAGGATAAATAAAGTGCCATTTATAATGACGCCACGCTTTCCATCTGCTAACATTTAGTCGAGGAAAGATCGATGAATCTCGGGAAAGAAAGCGAAAAGGTCGAATTCAAGCGTTCGACGTCCGAACTGGACAATGCCCTCTGCGACATGGCCGCCATCCTCAACAAGCACGGCTCCGGAACGCTATATTTCGGCGTCGACGACAGCGGGGAAGTGGTCGGCCAGGAAATCGGCAAGGAAACCCTGCGCGATATAGCCAGGAGGGTCGGCGAAAGGATCAGGCCGGAGGTCTATCCGGAAATCGAATTGGACCAAGCCGAAGGGAAGAACTACATCATCGTGAAGTTTTCCGGAAGCTTCGTTCCCTATAGCTGCGGCGGCCGCTATTACATGAGGGTTGCCGATACTAGCCGCGAGCTTACTCCTTTCGAACTCAGGCGTTTTCTGCTCAGGACCGATATCTCCCTCTGGGAAGCCCTTCCGAGCGACGAAGGCCTCGAGGACGTCGATGAGAAAACGCTGGAGCATTTCTATCGCAACGCCGTCGGGAAGAGGCTTCCCGGCGACATCCCCTTCGACAAGAAAGCCCTCCTCGAGCATCTCGGGCTTTTGTTCGGGGGAGAGAAACTCACCAATGCCGGAAAGTACCTTTTCTCCAAAAACAAGCCCATTACGTTCCGGATGGCCGTCTTCGCTACGAGGGAAAAGCTGAACTTCCTCGATATCAATAGGGCAGAAGGGAATATCTATTCGCTTATCAGAGAAGGTGAAGACTACATCATGAGGCATGTCGATTGGCGGGCCAAAATCACCGATTCGACGCGGATCGAGACGCCGGAAGTGCCGCGGCTGGCCGTGAAGGAAATCGTCGTGAACTGCTTGGCCCATGCCGACTATCTTTCCGAAAGCTCTCCCGAAATCGATATCTTCAAAGACCGGATCTCGATTTCGAATCCCGGCCGCTTTCCGGACGGCTATATCCCCGAAGACTTCGTCACGAAAGACATTCGGCCGATGCAGCGGAACCAAAAGATATGCGACATCCTCTTTTTGAGCTCGGATATCGAAAATTACGGCACCGGCCTCAAACGCGTATACGAACTCTGCGAGAAGCAGAAAGTCGCCGTTGCTTACGAGAAAGAAAAGGATGGATTCTGCTTCATGTTCCTTAGGGGGAAAAGGAAGGGCAAAGGCCAAAAGGCCGACGGGAGTTCCCTTACCCCGGTAGAGAAGACGGTCGTGAAGGAGATAAGCAAGAATCCCGACATCACCCTCGAGATATTGGCTTATCTCAGCTGCAAATCCGTAAGGCAGATCCAAAGGGTCGTCAATAGCCTCAGGGAAGAAAGGATCCTCTATAGGGTCGGCTCCAAGAAGACGGGCCATTGGGTCGTCAATCTCTAAGCCATGTTCTATGGCAGATGATCTGAAACGAAATCGCTAGCGAATAAAAAGCACCTTATCCAACAATCTTTCTGTCCAAAGAAGATGGAGGAAAAAAGGTGCATGAAAAGGATAGCACGCCCCCGCGGAAGGGCATGTGTTCCGCATGACATGGAGACCCGGACGAACGCCGTTAGGAGGGAAGGCGAGAACTGGTTCGAGGCGTTTCTAAGGAACGAAGGCATCCGCCACCGCCCGATCAGGCCGAGCTTGGCGAGCTCAAGGACCCATTCGGGAATGCCGGCGGGATAAAGGGCCCGAAACCCCATCGACGTTTCGCGTCATTTGACAGCCAAAAGCAAGTGCTTAGCCAAATACGCGCGAGGATAGAAGGAACCCCTCTTTTTTGGGAAAATAGGGAAAAGCGAAATGGGAATGCAGAAAGTAATCCAAATCAGATCGAGCCAAAGGAACCTTGACCAGGCTTTGGCTCCTTATAAGAGAGGCGGCTGGCGCGTCGTTTCCGTTACCAGGGGCTCGGAATGGACAAGGGTCCTCTTCACCTATACCTGGACCGTCATCCTGGAGAAAGAGGAGCCCCGCCCGGCGCCTCAAGAAGCCTCCGGCGGCCCGGCCAGCGAACTGGCCAAGGCCAAGGAGCTCTATGACCAAGGGGCGATAACCTATAGCGAATACGAGGCTTTGAAGAAGAAGATCCTCGGCTAGGCAAACCAAAAGGATCGGGCAAGAGAGGATCCTCTACCGGGTCGGCTCCAAGAAGAGAGGCCATTGGGTCATCAATCTCTAGGCTATCCCTTGATATGTGGGGCAAAACGAAAAGATAATCTAGAACAAGAAGAGAGGAAGAGCATATGGGACAGATACTCTATGACCACCTGGGCCGCCGCCTCGGGGAAATCAGGACCTTCGGGAACCGCCAGGAGATCTACGACGCCCTCGGGCGCCGCAAGGGCTATTTCGACGGCAGGACGACCTACGACTACATGGGCCGCCGCGTCGGAGAAGGGAATCTCCTGACCCGC